>CAYMJV010000049.1:0-22697 GCA_964390545.1 uncultured Syntrophaceae bacterium | reverse complement strand
TACAGGGGCCAGCCAGATCGCACTCTTTACAGAGGCGACAAGGACCAGACCCCATGCTCCAAGCTTTGTAATAACCATCGAGAAAAATCTCAATTTCAAGACGAACCATGATCTCATTCAAAATCTTGCTCCTCTCCCCCTTTTTTAATCTTCGGTGGAGTAAGATGGCCTTTTCATAAGAATCGATCACCTTTCGAGTGGTGTCCGGGGTCGGCGTACGGGGAGGGCAGCAGAGGCTCAACCCAAAACCTGTACATCCAAATTGGCACTTCATCCTCACCCATTCGGCGGTGACGACCGAACGAGGATCGATCCTCTTTGCTCCGTCAACCCCCAACTCTAAGGCCTTTTTGCAATAGTCTTCCAATGATTTCATCCGACCTCCGTTACGACGCAAGCCTGAGCCTTGCCCTACTCAATAATCCAATTTTCAAGCACCAACTCCCAAATTCCAAATAATGTCCAATTTTCCAATTTCCAAATGACCAAAAGCTATTCCTATCATTTCTCTTTTTTGAAATTTGGTCATTGAAATTTCGGTCATTATTTGATTATGGGTGCTTGGAATTTGGTTCTTTTGTCCCTGCAAGCTCCTTGATCTCCCGTTGGACCTCCTCCCTTTCCGGACTTCCCTTTTCAAGCAGATCAGCAGCTTTTCGGAAGTGGGTGAGGGCATTGCTCCTTTCTCCTCTTAATTTGAAATACTTTCCAAAATAGAAGTGAGACAGCCCTTTCTGGCCCATTCGCCCATAAATAGAACCGAGATGGTAATGGGCATCGCTAAATTCGGGCAACTCCTTTCTCACCTTGAGCAGAAAGGGTAAGGCCTTGGCCATTTCCCCTTTCTCCTGATATCCCCTTCCAAGGTAGTAAACACTGGATAAATCTTCGTAGGAGTCTGTTCGGGCCCGGGAAAGGGATTGAGCGGCCTCCAGGGTCTGAATGGCAAGATCCAACTTCCCTGATAGAAAATAGACGATTCCCAGTTCATTGAACAGATCCGGATCTGCAGGGGCGATTATGGTTCCCTTTTGAAAAACCTCCGCGGACTTATCCAATCTTCCCATTTTTCGATAGGCCAGGCCCAACCCATAATACCCCTCCGCATCCTGAGGGCGGGCATCGACCAGGGACTGGAATTGGGTGATCGATGCCTGGGCCTCCCTCTCCTCAACGAAAGCCTTCGTCTGAATCCTTTTAAAATTCCCAGTCGATCTGAATGGGCCAGCTGGCTTCCCTCCGATCTGGATGAGGTGTTCCAAAAGGGAGATTCGATTTTCAGTCACCGGATGAGTTGAAAGATAGGAAGGAATTTGGGGCGCTGAGGCGAGACCGACCTTCTGTATTTTCGTTAGAAAGCTGATCAATCCACCTGGATCATACCCCGCCTTGAGCATATACTGGAGGCTGTTCTGATCCGCATCGACCTCGTTCTCCCGGGTATATTTTAGGGCCTGAGCCTCTGCCATCGCCACGGCGCTCACCGCAGTGGCCTCTGACACCTTTCCTCCTCCTCCCGCCAGGACTCCTGCAATGATGGCCGCGAGCGTAGCAATACTCATCCGCTTCGATCTCTCGATCATCTGGGACACATGTCTTCCGGTGACATGGGAGATCTCATGGCTGAGTACGCCTGCCACCTCATGCTCATTCTCGGCAAGGGTGAGCAACCCTGTCGTCACGAAGATGTACCCTCCGGGAAGGGCGTACGCATTCGGATCGGGGACATTGATCAAATAGAATTTAAATTCAAAGGGGGTCGTGCCCAGATGTGAAACGAGTGATTGGCCCATTCTGTCGAGAAAGGCCTGAAGCGTAGGATCTTTCACAAATTCGACACCCCTCTCCATCTCGAGGAAAATCTTCTTCCCCAGTTTTTTCTCCTCCTCGATGGTCATCGCCCAAGCCTTGCCTGCAAAACTTCCACAAAGAATAACGAGGACGAGAATAAGAGAAACCCAGTGGTTCGGTGCTTTTCGGAGAAACATCCCTCTTCCTAACCTTTCCTTCCCTTCAAACGGAATGATGCGCTAAACAAAATATTAGCATGTTCTTTGAATCTCTACAAGAAAGACGAAAAAAGGGGAAATGAGGGATAAAAAAGCCCTATATATCCCTTTCTCAATTGGGTGGGGTTTGGATGGTGGGAGTCAAAGGATATATAGGGCTATGAATTCGGATGATTGCTCTCGGCAAGGCCGATCAAAATAAAGGCTGCCGATCTATTCTCAAGTCTCCTTGAAAAATCACCCCGCTTTCATTCGACTTTTCTTAGTTTCTTTTTCCTTAACCAAGGCCCGCTTTGTGCCTGCCTGCCCTGCACCATACCAGGTTCAGGGCCTGCCGCCTGCCTGCGGTAGGCAGGGGCGGTGAGTTTCACATTCCTTTCCAATTCTTAATGGTCTCATTAAAATCCTTGATCGTTGTGAAGAGCCGCCTGAGGGAAAAATCCTTCTTCTCTTCATCGGTATGGAGGAGCGGGATCACCCTGCCACCTCCCACGGCGGCCGCCTCTCCAAACTCTACCAGCTTTCCCTTCTCTTCAGCCTTGATCCTTTCCAGCTCCAATCCATGCTCTTCTTCCATCTCATGTTCTGTCAGGTCTCCTGTAATCCAGGCCCAACTCATGGGATAGATATCAGGGTTGAAGATGACGGAATAGAAATGCCAGACGATGATCGTAAGAGTGGCCAAGATCGCTTCATAAAAATGAATGGTCCGGGCAACATCGAACGTCCATTTTGGAAAATATTTAAGCCATTCCACCTCAAACCATAGGATGAACCCTGTCACGGTCATGACAAGCGTCCCCCAGATCAGTCCCAAGTATTCCAGCTTTTCACGGAAATTGAAGCGAGGCATTTTAAGCGTTTTGGCCGGTCGATTGATGAAAAGGTTGTTCTTCAATGTCTCCCAGAGGTCTATGGCATCTTTCAGCCCCGGGATCATATCCTTGATAATTCCCCTCCCTCTCTTCGTGAAGACACAATACAAAACGTGATACCCCCCCAGGAAAACCGTGGCCACACCGCAGAGTCGATGGAGGAATCCCCGGATTGTCATCCCAGCCGGAACATCGGTAATGGGAGAAACCCAGAAGGCTTTCGGGAAGCTTAAGGCAAAACCCGTGATGACGAGAATCGTAAAATTAATGGCAAGATTGAGATGTTGAGCCCTCTCATTCAATGTCATTCTGAGGTATTTTTTCATATCGAGCCACTCCTTATTCTAATGTGCTCGGTCGACCGTCTTTCTCAACCAATCGGTAAAGTTGAAGAAGGTCAATCCACCTATGACCATAACAATCAAGATAATGTAGATGATCTTCACCCATCCCACGATCTTATCCCCAATTTCATCCCCGGAGATGGAGGAAAGGACATGCATCTTCCCTTGCGAAAAATTCTCCGATGCCCCTGGGTGGCAACTCCCGCAGGTCTTCTGGAGATTATCTTTGTGGATCATTGATTTGGGATCGGAAGAGGGACGGATATCATGAACCCCATGGCAACTGGCACAATTGGCTGAAAAGGTATCTCCTCCTTGGTAAGACAGACCGTGGAAACTATCATAGTAGGATTGAACTGCTGTCGTCGTGAGTTTGTATTCTTTGGAGATTCGCTCTGCCGCATGACATTGAGGACAAGTCGTCATAGCGATCCTTCTCTCATTGACAGGAGAGTCGGGATCGACCTTCGTTTTAATGCCGTGAATACCGTGACAGGTGGTGCAAGTGGGGGAATCCGTTCTCCCCCTTGCGGCCAAGACACCATGAATGCTTTCCACAAATTGTTTGGTAATATCCGGATGGCAGGACCCACACGTCTGGGGAATATTGGATCGAAAGATCGTTGATTTCGGATCAATCAGGGATCTCAAACTATGGCTCCCATGGCAACTGGTGCATGTGATCTCTCCTGTTTGCCCGTGGACACTTCTCTTAAACTCCTCTCCAGAAATGGCTCCCCCTAAGGCATGCTGTTTCACAAATTCGATATTGGAATGACAGCGCTCACACGTCTTATCAATGTTGGAAACATGCGTCATCGATCGAGGGCTCTTGCTCGGAAGGATATTATGTTTTCCATGGCAATCAAAACAATTCGCTGCTCTCTCCGTTCCTTTCATGATCATTTTAGAATGAAGTCCCTGTTTATACTCTTTTTCTGCTTTATCGTGGCAACTCTCGCAATTCACCCTCCGGTCGGCAGCTTTCTTTCCACCCTCGGCGTGGGAATCATCCGTTATTTTTGTATGGCAGTCGGAGCAGGAGAGCTTTCCATGAACCGAATTTTTGAAGCCCGCTTCCGATACAAAAAGGGAAACCGTTTTCCCGAAGGCATCCTTCTTCGATAACGATTCATCCCGGTGACAATCGAAGCACGCGACTTTGGCGCTCCATGCCTCCTCTGCCAAGATTCCCAAAACAAGGAGGGGGAGTATTCCCCCAACGACCATCCAGGTCTTCATATCTCTGTCTCTCCACTTCATGCAGGAACCCTCCTTGGAATGAGGAAAGGAAAGAATCCTTCTTTGAGGTTCTCCCTTTCAATCTTTTCAAAAGCACATTCGACAGCTGACTTGATCTCTTCCAAATCGACCGGTTTCATGGCCTGATAGAAAATCCCCGCTCCCCGGAGACGTTTCACCAACCCGAGAGAGACCTCCGAGGAGATGACAATGATCTGAATCTTTTCATTTATTTTTTTGAAGAGGGGAACCAAATCACAGGCCTTCACCCCTTCGATCTCATCGTCAAGAAGGACGACATGGATATTCCCGTTTCGAACCTTTCGAATCATATCGCTCACCACCTTGGCCGTTTCAACTTTATACCCAATGCCATGGAAGAAAGTGGAGAGCGATCTGGTCCAGAGATCATCCTGATAGGCAATGAGGATTGTCTTCTTCATAATAATCATCTCCCCCTCTGGTTAGAGTCCCCGTTGTGATGCCCTGACCCCGACGTGGTTCAGGGTCATCCTAAGTCGCTTTGATGGGCATCTCCTCTTTTCTGAAAGAAGAGAATGCCGTTCCAATGAAGGCGGAAAGAAGGATACCTGCCGGGATCAATTGAGCCAGCACGATGACGATTCCAAAGGTGAGAAAAAACCAGACCCCCAGAAGCCCAATCCCTCTAACCCCTCCCGCATAGGCAATTCCAAGAGAGAAGAGTCCAATCGCCGCGATCAAGGCCAGGCTCAGGATGGCTAGGATCTTTTTCATTTGCGAGGGCATGTATTATCTCCTTTTAGCTACTTTTCAACGGTTGCTGGTTTGTACTCGGGAAGAACGACCTTCTTCTCGGCTTCTTCCGTGGCTTTCTTCTTCTTTAAAACCATCCCGGAACTGGTTCCGATGAAGGAAAAGAAGAGAATCGCTGCCGGGATCAACTGGAGAAGGACGATCACTGCTCCGATGATGATGAAGATCCAAAGGGCAATTCCCGCATCCTTGAATGAAATTCCCCTTGCAAAAGCGGGCGTGGTCATAAGGGTCACCAGACCAACCGTCAATCCCGCTAACCATGACTTTTTCATCTTTGCCATACCTCATTCCCCCTTTCTTTTGGGTCCACCCTTGTTAAATGCATTTCATATGCCAATGGGGAAAAGGTGACTGTTGTTTGCAAAAGCCGTTGAAATAATTATACTTATTAAACTCAAAGGAAGAAGGCTGAACACTGTTTAGTAGGTGGAAAGTATAATTAAAATATACTTGGGGGGGGATTTAATTGTGAAAAATTTAATAATAGTCTGAAATAATTGAATTTATTGAAAAATCAAAAAAATATACATTTGCATAATATTAGAAGCCAAGTGTTCTGGCTAGGATTGAGAAGGCAATGATAGGAATGAGCCAACAGAAAAACGCTATGATAAAACAGAGGCTTACATCATCTGTCTCAATCTTCTTAATCTCCCCATACTTCACAACCAAGACCGTTCCGAGAGCAGCAATGCCAACCACCACCATTGACCAGCCTATGATCAGCCATTTGAAGAAATCAGACAAAACAAACCCCTTAATTTCAAATGTCAAAATCCAAATGTCAAATCAATGTCAAAAGGGTTAATGTCGAAATCTTCTTTTAGGTCATTTGGATTTTGTAATTCATTTGAACTTTGAGCTTTGTCATTTGACATTCTATTTCTACTCTTCACGAACCCGGAGATTATACTTCCGCATCAAGGCTTGGAAATTGGGACGAAGCATACCCACCTCCTCAGCCGCCCTTGTGACGTTCCAGTTATGCCGTTCAAGGGCACTGAGGACAAAGGCCTTTTCAACATCCTCCACCGCTTTTTCCCTGATATGTTTCTTTATTTCTTTTAACTCTTCACTGGTCAATGGAACATGTTCGGGTAGTGGTTCCTTTTCTTTTTGACCCGGAAGGATGAGGTGCTCTTCCCGAACCATCTCATCATCGATCATCACGATGGTCCGCTGAACCACATTCTCCAGTTCCCGGACATTGCCCGGCCATGGATACTTCATTAGCTTGCCCATCGCCTCGGGCGTGAAACCTTTTACCGTCTTACCCATCTCCTCTGCATATTTTTTCAGGAAATGAACGGCCAGTAGGGGAATATCTTCCTGCCGTTCTCTTAGAAGAGGGATGGTGATGGGAACAATATTCAGCCGGTAGTAGAGGTCCTCGCGAAAGGTTCCCTCCTGAATCATCTTTTCCAGGTCTTTGTTCGTGGCCGCGATGAGGCGGATGTCCACCTTCTTTGCTTTCGTTCCACCAACAGGAGTAAACTCCCTTTCCTGCAGCACTCTCAGAAGCTTGGCTTGAATGGACATGCTGATATTCCCAACCTCATCGAGGAAGACCGTGCCTTCATCCGCCACCTCAAAGAGGCCCGGTTTGGTGGTCACTGCTCCGGTGAAGGACCCCCTTACATGTCCGAATAACTCACTCTCCAGAAGATTTTCTGAAAGGACGGCGCAATCCACCGGGACGAATTGTTTATCCCTTCTGACACTGTTAAAATGGATGGCCCGGGCAATGAGTTCCTTCCCCGTTCCACTCTGCCCGTAAATCAGAACGGTACTATCGGTACTGGCCACCTTGGTAATAATCCGGTAGATCTCCTGCATCTTTTTGCTCTTGCCCACAATATTATGGAACCCGTACTTCTCCTGTAATTCCTGACGAAGGTAGATGTTTTCGAGAAGCAGGCTCTTTTTTTCAATCGCCTTCTTCACTACAATCGACACCTCATCGGGTGTGAAAGGTTTTGGGATATAGTCAAACGCTCCCAGCTTCATGGCTTCCACGGCTGTCTCCACCGTGGAGAAACCGGTAATCATGATGACGATCGTGTCTGGATATTCTTTTCGGAAAGTCTTGAGAACCTCCATGCCATCGATCCCTGGCATCTTCAGGTCGGTGATGACGATGTCAAAGGGGTTCTCCTTCATCTTGTCAAAGGCCTCTTTTCCACTCAGGGCAACCTCCACCTCGTACCCTTCCTCTTCGAGAATCCTTTTACAACTTTCGCAAACGATCATTTCATCATCGACGACCAGAATCCTTGGACTGGGCACGTCTGATACCCCCGTTATTCAAATAACGATCGCCTCGCGGTAAGAAGACCGCTTCGCTTAAGGACCACTTCGTTCAAGGAGCGCTTCGCTTGAGGCAAAAGATTTTGTTCTTGCCTCCAACCTGGAGGCCGAAGGCCGCTCCTCGAGTCCTGGAGGGACGCTCCTCAAACTTCTTGCATCCTATCATAAATAAAAGAACTCTTTCAATCTCCTTCATTCCTCGAAATCTCTCGTCCCCTGATCAATCCTATACAAAGGGCCGCGATTAAAGCTGTGGAAGCGCCCAGGCCGAAGGACCACCGAAACGTTCCTGTGATATCAGCCAAATGGCCGGTTAACGCAGGACTGGTCATAGCCCCCAAACCGTAAAAAATAGTCATCCTCCAAAGACCGCTCCGGTCATCGCCTTTGGAAAATAGTCTTTTGCATCCGATGCGAATACTGTAGGTGATGAAGAGAGTGATGAAGCTCGAACCCAGCACCACCCAAGCCCAATGAACTTTGAACCCAGGCCTTCTCTCCATCCTCTATTCTCTTCGGCCCGTTCTGGGAACGGGCCCTACATTGTTCCAATTTGTTTTTGTAGGGTGCGATCACCGAGCGCACCGAATTAAGATGTTATTTTCAACATAATCCCAAACGACAATTCTCAAATGATCCAAACGATCTTATTTCAGATATCAGATTTTTCAATCCACAAACCCTGCCTGTTGCAGGCAGGTGCAATCTGAAATTTGCAATCTGCAATTTTGTTTGCCTCTCATTCCTCTACAATTCTCTTCTCAAGTTCACTGAGATCCTTTAGAATGAATTCCCCCATCCGTTTACCGGATCGATCGAGGTAGAAGGCCTGGATCCCCATTCTCCGGGGGACGAGGTAATCAAATTCGTAGTGGTCCCCCACATGGACAATTTCCTGAGGATCCACATTGAGGATATCACAGACCTGTTGATAGAACTCGGCTGTCTTCTTCACGACGTGAAAGTCGGAGGTGGCTGAAAAGATTCGATCGAAATATTTGTCCAGGCCGGTGGCTTCCATTTCAATTTCAATAAACTCTCTTCCGGCGTTGGAGGTCAAAATCAATGGAAACCTCTCCTTTAATCGGTCCAAAATGTGGTTGACGTCAGAGTAGACCTTGATTTTATCGACAAATTGCTTCATCAGGTCCTTCCAGCTTTGCTCTAGCTGGAAGAGACGAAACCAGTATTTGATGTCATACCATTCGACGGCCCCCTCTCCCACTTTCTGATATTCTTTGACCACAAAGGCCTTCGCCGCTTCAAAAGGCAGCCCCACTTTTCCACCATAGAGGGTAGGGATCCCCTGACCCCACACCCAATCAGTGAATTCTGGGTCGACCAAGGTTCCATCCATATCAAAGGAGATATATTTGGGCATGATTATTTCTGGCATGAAAATGCCAAATATCAAAGTTCAAGTGTCAAATCAAATTCAAATCTCAAATAAAGGGTACTCGGTTTTAGAATCCTCTTTTGAACTTTGACATTCATTTGGCATTTGGAATTTGACATTTGGAATTATATTCTTTCTAACTCTACGTCTTCCGCGCTGTGAATCTCTTTCTCCATATCGGCAATCACGATGGTTCGGATCGGAAGATAGGCATTCGAGGTGAAGATGGTAATGCATCTCTTCTGGAACATGAGTGGGGGAGCATGAGGTTGATGGGACCGGATGAGAACCTGCTTGTGATACCGATCCATCACCCTTCCAAAATATTGCCTTCCATATTGGGGTCTACCACCCCAGTCCTCCATGACCTCGACATCGATCTCCACAAAATCTCCCCAGACAATCCGATTCCAATTCTCATCTCCCCATTCAATGCCATTGAAGTCCTCAAGGGTTTCTAACTCAGGCAATCCGCCATGAAGGGCAAGGATCCCATTGGGCGAGGTGGCGGCTAATGGGAATTTGGAAAAGAGGAGGCCATAGGCTTCCCGTTCTTTTTGAGGAAGAGATCTCCAAAAACTAACCGGGTAAAATTCTTTCACCATATACCCTTCGTGGTTCCCTGCAAGAAGGAAAACGTCCTCCGGATGTTTACATTTGAGTTGGAGCAGGAAGTGAATGTTTTCTTCCGATTGATTTCCCCGATCCACATAGTCCCCGAGGAAAACAATTCGATACGCTTCTCTAAGATAGCGCCGGGCCACTTCGCGGGTAGCCTCCAGGTCACCATGGGTATCCCCGACAAAGACAACCTTTCCCTGAGGACGGAGATGGATCAGGCGGGGCTCCTTTTCCAGTACCTTTTCAACCTTCCTGAATAAAGTCTCTTTGACCATCCCTATCCCTCTGTTTTTGAGATTTCTGAAAAAGTGGCGAAATCTCCGATGAAGGGAGCGTCTTGCAGTCTTTCAGAGCTCTCTTTTTATCACTTTGACAAAAACCTGACGGTTTCGGGGTCCGTCAAATTCGCAGAAAAAAATTCCCTGCCACGTTCCCAAGACTAATGTCCCGGACTCTACAAAGACAGTAACCGAAGAACCGATTAGGCTGGCTTTGATGTGGGCGGGTGAATTCCCTTCCAAATGCTGGTACCGATCTTGAAATGGGACGATCTTATTGAGCTGCATGAGAATGTCCTTTGAGACACTGGGGTCGGCATTCTCATTAATCGTGACGGCAGCCGTTGTGTGGGGGACGTATACCCAGCAGATTCCATCCTTTACGCCTGATTTTCGGACAGCTTCCTCAACTGATCGAGTAATATCAATAAGATCTGTTTTTGCAGAGGTTTTCACCTGAACCGTTTCAATCATCTACAATCTCCACTTCCCTAGAATCCCATTCTTCCTCTCATAACACAGGGAAGATAACCAGGCAATAAAAATTAACACCATGAATTTATTAGAATTATAGGAGGAGAGACCCTTCGATTCGGACCCTTCGTCAGGATGGATAGGTGAATCACGACATTTCTCTAATGATTTCAAGGCATTAAAAACCATTACTGGCTTTCTTACCTTTATAGATTCGCTTCGCCAAATTCGAGAATTTTTTCTCTTGAAAAATCTCTTATCATATGTTAACTGAATTCTATTTGACCCTTCGACTGCGCCCAAGCCCTGCTTTATGGAGTAAGGACGAGGGCTTCCTCAGGGTCAACCCTGAGCAATCTCCGATGTTTACGCTGGAGAGCCGAAGGGTTAACTTATCTCTATCAATAAGAAGAAAAAATGGAAAAGAAACGGGGTGGTCCATGTCGAATGTAACCATGAAAGAACTGCTGGAGGCTGGAGTCCATTTCGGCCATGAGACAAAACGCTGGGATCCCAAGATGAAGCCCTATATCTTTGGGGCGAGGAACGGTATTTATATTATCGATCTCCAGAAAACCGTCCAGTTTTTCAAAGAGGCCTATCAATTTGTTCGGGATGTGGCAGCAAAAGGCGAGTATGTCCTCTTTGTGGGGACGAAAAAACAGGCTCAGGAAACGATCAGTGAGCAGGCCGGTCGCTGTGGGATGTTCTATGTCAATCACCGTTGGCTGGGAGGAATGTTGACCAACTTCCAGACGATCAAACGATCCATTGATCGGTTGAAGAAATTGGAGGCCATGAAAGGCCAAGAGATTTACAATGTTCTTCCCAAGAAAGAGGTTCTGGAATTAGAAAAAGAGAGAAGTAAATTGGAGAAATCCCTGGGAGGGATCAAGAATATGGATCACCTTCCGGGAGCCATTTTTATCGTAGATCCTAAAAAGGAAAAGATTGCCATTAGAGAAGCGAGAAAGCTCGGCGTCCCCTCGATTGGTATCGTGGACACTAATTGTAATCCTGAAGAGGTCGATTATGTCATCCCGGGCAATGATGATGCCATCCGGGCCATCCAGCTTTTTGCTACAAAAATGGCGGATGCCGTAATGGAGGGACGGCAGCTCTATGAAAAACAGCTCCAGACAGAAGGGGCCAAGGCCGAAAAAGAGACGGCTCCCCCGGTTTCATCCAAAGGAGAGATTCAGGTAGAACAAGGGTCGGCGGAGGAAGAAAAGGAGGAATAGGACCGAATGGAAATCTCGATTGAACAGGTAAAAGATTTGAGACAAAGGACAGGAGCCGGAATCATCGATTGTAAGGCCGCCCTCCAAGAGGCAAAAGGAGACATCGAAGGAGCCATCGAATACCTCCGCCGAAAGGGACTGGCCACTGCGGCCAAGAAGGCTGGACGTATTGCGACGGACGGTCTGGTCGCCTCCTATATCCATGCGGGAGGGAAGATGGGGGTATTGGTGGAAATCAATTGTGAAACCGATTTCGTGGCCAAGACCGAAGACTTTCAAACCTTCGTAAAAAATATTGCCATGCAAATTGCTGCCGCCAATCCCCAATACATCCGAAGAGAGGACGTCCCTGCAGACGTTTTGGAAAAGGAGAGAAGGATCTACAGGAGCCAAGCCCTGGAGGCTGGAAAACCGGAAAAGGTGATTGATAAGATCGCCGAAGGCAAAATAGAGAGGTTCTATTCCGAAGTTTGCCTCTTAGAACAGACCTACATTAAAGACTCCGATCTGACGATCAAGGAAGTCCTCGATGCGATGATCGCCAAGATTAGAGAGAATATTGCCATCCGTCGGTTTGCCCGATTTCAACTGGGTGAAGGGTTACAATCTTAATCCTGACCTGCCCACTTTTCTTTGGCGGCTTAAGCTAAAGATCATTGAAAACTTCAATGTGCCATCTGCCTTCGGTAGGCAGAAATAGAAAATGCAAATCGGTGAGAAAAAGGATTGAGTTGATTCTGCAATTTGAGATTTGCATTTTACATCGACATTGCGCCCTCCCATGAAGAGAACCCATTATCAAAGGATCCTTCTGAAGATCAGTGGAGAGATCTTGACCGGAGGGGGAGAGTATGGAATCGATCCAGCCGTCCTCCAACAGATCGCTCGAGAAATTAAAGAGGTCAAAGCCCTGGGGGTGGAGATTGCGATCGTCATCGGGGGTGGGAATATCTTTCGGGGGATTGCAGCGAGTTCAAAGGGGATGGACCGAGCCTCTGCAGATACGATGGGGATGTTGGCCACGGTCATGAACGGGATTGCCCTCCAGGATGCTCTGGAAAAGATCGATGTACAAACTCGAGTCCAGACCGCCATCGAGATGCGCGAGGTTGCAGAACCTTATATTCGGCGAAGGGCCATGCGGCATCTTGAGAAGGGTCGGGTCGTCATCTTCGCAGGGGGAACGGGAAACCCCTATTTCACCACGGATACGACGGCATCCCTTCGGGCCATGGAAATCGGGGCCGAGGTGATCCTGAAGGCTACCAAGGTCGATGGCGTCTATGATTCGGACCCGCTCATCAATAAGCGGGCCAAAAAATTTGACGAACTCTCCTATCTCGATGTCCTGAAGAAACAGCTCAAAGTCATGGATACCACTGCGATCTCCCTCTGCATGGATCATCGAATCCCGATCATCGTTTTCAGTTTGAAAAAGAAAGGGAACATCAAACGAGTCGTTTTGGGAGAGAAGGTGGGAACAAAAGTAAGGGGATGAGCCATGGATGAGAAAGTGGTAAAAGAGGTAGAGGCCAAAATGGAGAAGACCCTTTCGTCCTTCAAGGCAGACCTCAATAAGGTGAGGACAGGCAGGGCTTCCCTAGCGCTCTTCGACGATATCCGAGTCGATTATTATGGCACACCCACTCCTTTAAACCAGATGGCCACTTTGGCCGTCCCGGAACCCAGGCTCATCACCATTCAACCCTGGGACACCTCCGTCATCGGGGAGATTGAAAAGGCCATCCTCAAATCGGAGCTCGGGGTAACTCCTGCCAGTGACGGGAAGATCATTCGTATCACCATTCCAAGATTAACCGAGGAACGCCGGAAGGAATTGGTTAAGGTGGTCAAAAAGATGTCCGAAGGAGCGAAGGTGTCTGTTCGCAATATCCGGCGGGAGGCAAACGACGAGTTGAAGGTGTTGGAAAAGGATAAGAAGATCTCTCAGGATCAGCTCCACCAGTGGATGGAGAAGGTCCAGGTCTCTACTGATAAATATATTAAGAAGGTGGATGAAGTCCTCGCGGCCAAGGAGAAAGAGATTCTTGAAATCTAAACATAAAGGGGGTGATGGTGGTGGCCTACGTCATTACGGAAGAGTGTGTCGCTTGTGGAACCTGTGCTGAGGAATGTCCTGCGGAAGCCATTGAAGAGGGGGAACCCTATGTGATTAATGAAGAGAAATGTACAGAATGTGGCAGTTGTTCCGAGGTCTGCCCCGTAGAGGCAATTGTTGAAAAATAAACCCCGTTAGAAGCCAAGACCTTTGACCCTCTATCCGGAAGGCTCACACGGGGCGTTAAACTCCGTGTTCCCTCCCAAAAGGGAATTACCTTCATCCCCACCGCAAGCAGCGAGGCCTTCTAACGGGGTAAAGGTGGATGGGAGGATGGAACTTTCACTTCCTCCCCTCATCATTATCTATGCCTTCCTTGATTTCCTGTTTTTCCCACCCTTGTTGATTGAAAATCACTATTGAATATGGTAACTTGAATTAATAATATCTTGATATTTTTTGGCAATCCTTCATGAAGGGTACTTCGCCTCTGCCTGCAGGCAAGCGCAAACCATGAAAATGGGATCTGGGTTAAGGTTAGGAAGGCAGTTTGGCATCGCTGCCCCGACCTTTTGATTGACGATTTCTGTGGTTTGGGGAATACCTATGGAAGAGATCGACAAGGATAAACTACCCACACATATTGCCATCATCATGGATGGAAATGGCCGTTGGGCCAAGAAGAAGTTACTCAACCGAATCAGCGGTCACATCAGAGGGGCTGACGCGGTCAGGGAAGTCGTCACCGCGTGCCGGGAATTGGGAATCAAGGTTTTAACCCTTTACGCCCTCTCCACGGAAAATTTGAGGAGGCCAAAGGATGAAGTGACCGCCTTAATAGGACTGCTGAAGAAATATCTTCTCAAAGAGCGTGAGGAGATGATTGAAAACAATATCCGTCTTTGTGCCATCGGCAGATTAGAAGACCTTCCCTCCGATGTCAGGGGTACCCTTCAAGAGACGATTAAGAAGACGGAACATTGCGATGGGATGATCCTTAACCTGGCGCTGAGCTATGGTGGTCGGGCAGAAATACTCCATGCAGCCAAGGGGATCATCTCCGATCTCCGGGAAGGGAAAATGAAGCCAGAGGAGCTTACCGAGCAACGCTTCTCCCAATATCTTTGGACCTGGGGACTTCCGGATCCAGATCTTCTCATACGGACCAGCGGGGAATTTCGGATTTCCAATTTCCTTCTCTGGCAGATTGCTTACACGGAGTTGTATGTGACAGAAACCCTTTGGCCGGACTTCAATCGGGAGGAGCTTCTGAAGGCGATTGCGGATTATCAATCGAGGGAGAGGAGGTTCGGCCTCACCAGCGAGCAACTAAACGGGTTATAAGAATGGACCGAATGCGGATTGCTGAATGCAGAATGCGGGATAAAATTCCGAAATCCGCAATCCGAATTCCGAAATCAAAGAGGTAACCTTGAAAGAAATCTCAAAAAAGAAGATACTCATGGGAAGTCTTCTCGTCCCACCCATCCTCTTTTTGATCATTATCGGTCCTCCCGCTGTTCTCTCTTTGATGGTTCTCTTGGCCACGTTCTTCGGTCTCCGTGAATTTTACACCCTTGCCCTTCCAACCTCCAAAGGGATCGAACGCCTTACGGGCATCGGACTGGGCTTGATCCTCTCCTTCCTCGTCATCCACGGGGACATCAAAGCCATTTTACCCTTCTTTGTTCTTCTCCTCCTGTTGCTCTCTCTGCTCTTCCTGGCTATTTCACAAAACCTTCCATCGACCATCTCCAGTATGGGCATCCTCCTCTTTGGAATTCTCTATATTGGGTTTCTTTTTCCTCATGTCTCTCTCATTAGGAACATGGCCGAAGGAAGGGTTTGGGTCCTTCTCTTAATTGTAACAGTCTGGGCTGGAGATATTTTTGCTTTTCTCAGTGGTTCTCTCTTCGGAAAACATAAGCTCTATCCCAAGATCAGCCCGAATAAAACTTACGAAGGATTGGGCGGCGCCATTGGTGGATCGATTCTGGTGGCCTTGGTCTATTCCCATTTTTTCATTCCCCGGATGGACGTGGGACTCTGTATTCTCCTTGCCATCAGTCTCACGATCTTGGGCCAGCTGGGAGACTTCACGGAGTCCATGTTGAAGCGAAGTGCTCAGGTGAAGGATTCAGGATCCCTCATTCCCGGTCATGGAGGGATGTTGGATCGAATGGACAGCTTCCTCTTCTCCGCTCCTTTTCTCCATTACTTCCTCCTCTATTTCTTGAAGGAGACTCGATGAAGCGCTTGGCCGTCCTGGGGTCCACAGGTTCGATTGGAGTCAATACCCTCCATATCGTTCATCAATTCCCTGAACGATTTGAAGTGGTCGGCCTTTCAGCCGGGGTCAATATCCAACTTCTCAAAGAGCAGATCCTACAGTTTCGACCAAAGGTTGTCTCAGTTCTCAATAAAGAATTGTCCGACGCCCTTCGTAGGGACCTCCCGCACATCCCAGCTCAAATTGTTCATGGAGTAGAGGGCCTCATCCAGGTGGCCACTCATCCAGAGGTCGATCAGGTCGTTTCCGCCATCGTCGGGGCCGTTGGTCTTATTCCAACCCTCTCGGCGGTCAAAACCGGAAAGGCCATTGCCCTTGCCAACAAGGAACCTTTAGTCATGGCTGGGGAGATTGTGATCGAGGAGGCGAAAAAGAACAATGCCCAGATCCTCCCGGTGGACAGTGAGCACAGCGCTATCTTTCAAGCTTTGCTCGGCCATCAGAAGGAGCATGTTCATCGGCTTATCCTTACCGCCTCGGGAGGTCCTTTCCTCAATGTTCCCCTCTCTAGACTCCAGGAGGTGACGGTGAAGGAAGCCCTTAACCATCCTCACTGGGAGATGGGAAAGAAGATCACGATCGATTCCGCCTCCCTCATGAACAAGGGGCTCGAGGTCATCGAGGCTCACTGGCTTTTTGATATCCCGGTCGAAAAGATCGTTGTCCAGATCCATCCCCAGAGTGTGGTTCACTCCATGGTGGAATACATTGATGGTTCCATCGTTGCCCAGATGGGTATCACCGATATGAGGATTCCCATCTCTTACGCTCTTTCCTTTCCACAACGGTTACCTTTGAACCTGCCTCCTCTTGATCTCGTTCAGTCGGGAGGTCTCACTTTCTTTACCCCCGATCCGGAGAGATTTCCTTGTCTTCAATTGGCCTATCAATCGATTCAAATCGGAGAAACGATGCCTGCCATTCTCAATGCCACCAATGAAGTGGCCGTGAATGCCTTTTTGGAAGGGTTGATCAAATTTACGGATATTCCTCTGCTCCTCCGGCGAGTGATGGAGCAACATGAGGTTAAGAAGATTCATACCATTGAGGATATTCTGAAAGCTGACCATTGGGCTAGGGAAAGGGCAAGGGCTATTCTTTCAGAAGGGAGAAAATTGTGTTAGTCACCATTTTGTCAACCATCATCGTTTTGGGAATTCTCGTCTTCGTCCACGAACTCGGCCATTTTTTACTGGCCAAGAGATTGGGCGTGGGGGTCCTCACCTTCGCTTTGGGATTCGGCGCAAAACTCATCGGAAGAAAGATCGGAGAAACCGAGTATAAGATCTGCGCTGTCCCATTAGGAGGGTATGTAAAACTCATTGGAGAAAACCCTGAAGAGGAAGTGAAAGAAGAAGATCGCGGCCGTTCCTTCTCATTGCAGCCCATATGGAAGCGGGCTTTGATCATCAGCGCAGGTCCCTTTTTCAATTTCTTTCTTGCCGCTCTTCTTTTCTCCCTCGTCAATCTATGGATTGGCATTCCTTCTTCCCTCACCCCCAAGATTGGAGAAGTCTCTGCTGGCTTGCCGGCCGAAGAGGCAGGCTTAAGAAAAGGGGATCTCGTCCTCTCCATTAATGGAGAAGAAGTCTCCAAATGGGAGGACCTCTCTAAGATCATACGAGGTAGCAAAGGGAAAGAACTCCACCTTAAGGTGAAAAGGGAGAGTGAAATTTCCGAGATCAGGGTAACCCCAAAGCCGACCACACAAAAGAATATCTTTGGGGAGGAGATTCAAACCTTTGTCATCGGAATCACACCTGTGGAAGAAGTGATTGTTAAGAAAGTAAACCCTTTCTTAGCCATCGGGACTGGATTCGTTCAGACCTGGAATGGGATTAAGTTGACCGTCTTAGGGATTGTGAAACTGATCCAGCGGGTGATTCCTGCCAAAGAGATCGGCAGCCCCATCATGATTGCTAAATTGGCTGGGGAACAGGCCAGGAAAGGGATTTTGAGTCTGGCCCTCTTCACGGCCATCATTAGCATCAATCTCGGAATCATCAATCTCTTCCCCATTCCCATCCTCGACGGAGGCCACTTCCTCTTCCTGGCTCTGGAGGCAGTGTTACGGAGGCCCATCAGCATCAAGAAGATGGAAATAGCCCAGCAGATCGGGTTGGTCTTCATCATCCTCCTGATGCTTTTTGCTATCCGCAATGATGTGATGCGTTATTTTTTCTGAAGGGTCAGATCATAGAATGAAGGTTCTGGGAATTGATACATCAACTACCTGCGGCAGCATCGGGCTGATCCACGATGAAAGCGTCATTTCGGAATATCTCCTCAACCTTTCAGTCACCCATTCTGAAAGACTCCTTGACGCCATCGATCTCGTTCTCAGAAAAGGCCGCTGTGCCTTAACAGATCTGGATGGTCTTGCCATTTCCATCGGCCCGGGTTCCTTTACGGGAGTGAGAATCGGGGTGAGCACGGTGAAAGGGCTAGCCTATGCTGTCCAAAAACCAGTGGTGGGCGTTTCCACTCTCGATGTGTTGGCTTCTCAGGTCTCTCCCACCCCTTATCTCATCTGCCCGATCATCAATGCCAGAAAGGGAGAGGTTTATTCAGCGTTTTACCGCTATGAGGGGTTCAACCGTCTGAAAAGGCTATCACAATATCAGGCCATTAGACCAGAAGTCCTTTCCGGAATGTTAAAAGAGCCAACGATTTTTTTGGGGGACGGAGTAAAAACCTATGGAGAGGATCTCCGGAATTCACTCAAATTATTCGCCCTTTTTTCGCCCGCCGCTCTCCATATTCCTCATGGGTCTGCAGTGGCAAGACTGGGGGTAGAACTCCTGCTGCGGGGAGAGGTCTTAGATCTGGCTGCATTTACCCCTCTCTATGTCCGGCTTTCAGAAGCTGAAATAAAGTGGCAAGAGAAACAGCCTGATTGACAAATTACGGCTTAATATATTATTGTTTAATAATTAATTGTAATTTCAACTCCTTGCAAGGAGTCGGCCGGATTTTCTATCCGATAGGAGAGAAGGAGACCGGGGATTTTGGGTTTGTTTAGAATTCAGGAATTAGGATTTCTGATTTACGTAAGTAAGGGGGGCGGAGATGGGGATGAAGGAAGAAGTATTGATCGAAAGGTTGATGAAAGAGGATGAAGGGTTTTTGAAGGCGAAACAGACTCATATTCAGCTCGCGAAGCAATTGGAAGAACTGGAAAATAAACCCTATCTCACTCCTCAGGATGAGATGGAGATCAAAATCCTCAAGAAGAAGAAATTGGCCGTTAAAGACCAGATGGAAAAGATTTTGATGAAATACCGCCCCTAAAGGGGAAATACTAAACTCGAAGCACGAAACTCGAAACAAGCACAAATGTTCAAAATCCGAATGAGTAAACAATAAGAGTTTCGAAATTTGAAAATTCGGATTTGTTTCGAATTTCGATATTCGGATTTCGGATTTGCAATGAAGAAAACCGGTTCTCAGATCATCATTGAATGTTTGAAGAAGGAAGGAGTCGATACCCTCTTCTATTATCCGGGGGGTGCGGTTCTTCCCCTTTTTGATGAGTTTATCAATGCCCCCTTCAGGCAGATATTGGTTCGTCATGAGCAGGCTGCTGTCCATGCCGCAGACGGATATGCAAGGGCCACAGGGAAAGTAGGGGTGGCCGTGGTGACTTCCGGCCCGGGTGCCACGAATACGGTTACCGGAATTGCCACAGCCTATATGGATTCCATCCCCATCCTCGTCCTTACCGGGCAAATCCCTACCCTTCTCATTGGAAACGATGCTTTTCAAGAGGCCGATATCATCGGCATTACTCGTCCCTGCACCAAGCATAACTATCTGGTAAAGGATATCAAAGACTTGGGAACTACCCTGAAAAAGGCCTTTTATATCGCTCGCCATGGAAGACCAGGACCTGTCTTAGTTGACCTCCCCAAAGATGTCATGGTCAGCTCTACGGAATTCAAATACCCTGAAAAGGTCTTCGTTCGTGGATACCAGCCCACTTATGAGGGACATCCCGGGCAAATCAAGAGGGCCGTCGACTTGATCCTGAAGTCCAAAAGGCCTGTCCTCTACGCAGGGGGTGGAATCATCTTATCCAATGCCGCGAAGGAACTCACCCTTTTTGCCGAAAAAATGGGCATGCCTGTGACGATGACCTTGATGGGTCTGGGCTGTTTTCCGGGAAACCATCCTCTCTCTTTGGGCATGTTGGGAATGCACGGAACTTATCGGGCCAATATGGCCGTGATGGAATCGGATCTCCTCCTCGCTATTGGAGCTCGTTTCGACGATCGGGTGACCGGGAAGATCGAATCCTTTGCTCCCCACGCGAAGATCATCCATATCGATATCGACCCCACTTCGATCAGTAAAAATGTGAAGGTCGATTTGCCCATCGTAGGGGACTGCAAAAATGTTCTTTCCAAAATCCTCTCCCTTGTCGGAGAGGAGGACACAGATTCTTTTAGATTGGGTCTCGGCAAATGGTATCAATACATAGAACGATGGAAGAATATTCATGATATGAATTACCAACAGGGGGAGATTATCAAGCCTCAATATGTCGTGGAAAAGATCTATGAACTGACGAAAGGGGAAGCGATCATCACCACCGAGGTGGGCCAAAACCAGATGTGGACAGCCCAGTATTATCATTTCATCAAACCGAGAACGCTCCTCACCTCAGGAGGATTGGGAACGATGGGTTATGGTTTTCCCGCAGCGATGGGAGCCCAGGTGGCTTTTCCGGACAAACTGGTCATCGACATTGCCGGGGACGGAAGTTTTCAGATGAATTCTCAAGAATTGGCCACAGTCGTCCAATATCAATTACCCGTCAAGGTGGCCATCCTGAACAATCGGTATCTAGGAATGGTGAGGCAATGGCAGGAATTCTTCTACGGAAAACGCTACGCCTCTGTATCTTTGGAAGGGATTTCACCTGACTTCGTTAAATTGGCCGAGGCTTATGGGGCCGTCGGGTTGAGGGCCACGAGGCCCGAGGAGGTTGTCCCCATCTTGCAGCAGGCCTTCTCCACCAAGAAGCCCGTCATCATCGATTTTGTGGTCGATCCGGAAGAGAATGTTTACCCGATGGTTCCCGCTGGAGAACCTTTGAACCAGATGCGATTGATATGAAAGGCCGTTGGAGGCGCGCTTCGCTTTAGGTTGGAGGAGCGTCCCGCAAAGCGGGACTCGAGGTTAGAGGTTAAAAATCTTTTTGCCTCAAACCTCAAGCTTGCCCCGTGGAAGATGAGTTGAGACCCATAGTAGAGTGGTTGGTGAGTAAAAGACCCCAATGAGGGGCAAGATAACAGCAAGTCCTTTATTCCACAGGGCGAGCGATCCTCAAACCTTTAACCTTAATACTATGCGTCATGTGATCACCCTTTTAGTTGAAAATGAGTTTGGAGTTCTCGCCCGAGTCGCGGGACTCTTCAGTGGCAGAGGGTTTAATATCGAAAGCCTCAGTGTGGCTGAAACTCTCGATCCCACCGTCTCCACGATGACCATTGTCACCCGAGGAGATGACCAGATCATCGAACAAGTCACCAAGCAACTTAACAAATTGGTCTGTGTCATTAAAGTGGTGGACCTCGTCGAAAAAGACTTCGTGGAGAGGGAAATGGTCCTGGTGAAGGTTTCAGCGACTGCCGAGACACGGGAAGAGATTTTGAGGATCGCCGACATCTTCCGGGGAAAAGTGATTGATGTGGGTTCGAAAACCTATACCATCGAAGTCACGGGAGATGAGAAGAAGATAGACGCCCTTCTCGCTTTGCTCAAACCCCTCGGGATAAAAGAATTGGTCAGGACAGGCCATGTGGCTATGATCCGGGGGAGTAAAATTACGACGGAACCTTCTTAATCTGATCGCATCCATTGCAGATAACTCACATTCCATGATGAGTTGGCTTAAGGAGAAGAAAGATTGATGAATCGAAAGCGCTGGCCTATCGCTAAAGAAGGGTTCCCCTTTCTGATCCCCTTTGCTCTGATCACAGTATTCTTTCTTGCGATGGGCTGGATTTTGTTGACTTTTTTGGGGATTTTCAGTACACTATTTATTGCTTTCTTTTTCAGGGATCCTAAGAGAAAGATTCCATCTCTTGAGAATATTATCCTCTCTCCCGCCGACGGGAAGATCATCCATGTGGGAGAGTGCGAAGAAGATCGGTTCCTAAAAAAGAAGGTCTTAAAGGTGAGCATCTTCATGTCCATATTCGATGTCCACCTGAACCGGGCTCCTGCTTCTGGAAAGGTTCTCCAGAGAAGTTATCTCCCGGGCCGATTTCTGGTAGCCAACGTGGAGAAATCGTCCCTCCTCAATGAGCAGAATGCTATGATCTTGGAGACAGAGGATCGGCTAAGAATCCTCTTAATCCAGATCGCAGGTTTTGTGGCGAGAAGGATTGTCTGCTATGCCAAGGCAGACGATACCTTGAGGAGGGGAGAAATCTTTGGCTTGATCCGTTTCGGATCGAGGGTCGATCTCTACCTTCCCACAGAGGTGAAAGCCATCGTGAGAATTGGACAGCATGTGAAGGGAGGGGAGTCGATCATCGGGTATCGGGTATGAGAAAGAAAAAAACACCCAGTCGAATGAGGAGAGGTGTTTACATCCTTCCCAATCTCTTTACCACAGGAAACCTCTTCTGTGGATTTTGGGCGATCGTCTCTGTCTTTCAAGAAAAATTTTTCTTTGCAGCGGCCGCTATCCTCCTAGCATGCGTCTTCGATGTTCTGGATGGAAAGGTGGCAAGGCTATCCGGAGCCACAAGCA
>CAYMJV010000048.1:0-22995 GCA_964390545.1 uncultured Syntrophaceae bacterium | reverse complement strand
CTCACTTTTTTTATGATCATTGGAGGAATCGCTCTCTTTGCCTATCGATGGAATAAAGAGAAAACGAAACCGCAATTGGAATAATGGAATATTGGTGAATTCGCAAAAAGTCGAAAACCAGGAGAAATGTCATGCTGAACCTTGTGCTGAACTCGTTTCAGTATTGATTCAGCATCTAACAGAATCGAGAACTTAGGAAACCCTGAAACAAGGGCGATAAATCGAAACTGCCCTCATCGATCTGCCTTCCGGTCATTTCTTTTCAGGCACCCATTGAGCCCTTGAAGACCACCAGATCATTCTCAATCTTCTTGGTGTCTTTGATTCCCTTGACCACTCTTTCGACCGCTTCCTTTTCCTCCGACGAATTTACCATCCCATAAAGACGAACCGTATTGGAGTTCTCTACGCTCACAAAAAGATGGGGGTTCACGACACCAGCTTCTAGGAGAGCGGACTCGACTTTTCGTTGAAGGGAAAGTTTTCCAAGTAGTCTTACGGAGTCTCTCCCGCATGCTTTGATCTCATCCGATTTGGCTGCATCAACGACGATTTTTACGGCCGAATCGAAGCTTAACTTATCCACATTTAGAAGCAAGTCATAGAGTTGTGGATTGAGCCAGTCTTCATCAAAGGCGAATCTAACGAATCCTCTTTTGTCGTGGTCGGATCGGTGGATCATCTGCTCAGCCATTTCCTGGCTCACATGCTTTTCTTCCATCACCCTCTGGACCCTCTTGTCCATGGAGCCCGTCAGCAGGACATGAAAGGCGCAATCGAAGGAATGGAGCAAAAGCTGGCTTCCTCTTCCGAAAAATACGGCATCGCCCTTTTTCGCCACCTCAAAGATGACGGACTGCAACCGGTTGAGATAGATTTTTGGCCTTTCGCTAAAGAATCTTTCAAGTAAAGTAGGGCCCTTTTCATTCAATTTTTTGACATCGTCGAGAAACCCCATTTCATCTGCGACCTTGAACAATTCCTCCTCGCCATAGAAGGTGTAGCCCAATTTCTTGGCTACCTGCCTTGCAATCTTTTCACCATGGGTACCAGACATTTCGGATATCGTAATAAAATACATTATTGATCACGCCCCTTTCTTTTATTTCCAAATATGTCAAGGCCTATTGCTGCTTCCCGATTTAAAGATGGTCATTTCCAATCATCTTGTCAAGATTCTACAGTCTGTTGAAAAAGCCAAAAAAGAAGTAAATGGTCATTCTGAGCCCTTCGCTCACTGTCACTCTGAGCGAAGCGAAGAGTCTGATTTCATGGCTCAGGATAAACTCCGCGAAGAATCTAGCTTTTTCCAGGACTTGAGACCCTTCGCTCTGCTCAGGGTGACACGAAAACGTTGGTTTTGAACAGTCCGTTTATGAATCACTCCTCAGCTTCATTTTCTCTTCTTGGCCGTCTTCATCGGGGCAGTCATGGATCGGGGATCGAGAAGATGCTCTAATTCCTCTTTTGAAAAGAGTTTTTCTTCCAGCGCCACCTGGCGGATTGTCTTCCGATTTTCATAAGCCTTTTTGGCCACTCTGGCCGCATTGTCATACCCAATCTTCGGCGTGAGAGCCGTAGCGAGGGCCAGGCTCTTTTCGATCATCTCCTCACATCGTTCCCGGTCCGCCTCCAGTCCTTTGATGCATCTCAGAGAGAAACTATGGGTGGCGTTAGAAAGGAGGCGAATGGATTGGAGGAGATTATGCGCGATCAACGGCATCATCATATTGAGTTCGAAATGGCCACCGAGGCCTCCCAGAGTGATGGCTGAGTCGTTGCCAATTGCCTGGGCGCAGACCTGGACCAGGGATTCTGGAATGACAGGATTGACCTTGCCAGGCATGATGGAAGAGCCAGGTTGGGTTTCTGGGAGCCGTATTTCACCAATGCCACAACGGGGACCGGAGCCCATCCATCGGATATCGTTTGCAATTTTAATCAAACTGACAGCAACCGTTTTCAGGGCTCCGCTCATCTCCACCAGGGCATCCTTGGCTCCTTGAGCTTCAAAATGGTCAACGGCCTCATGGAATCGCTCCCCTGTCCTTTCATTGAGCATGGAGATGGCTTTTTTTGCAAAAAAGGGATGCGTGTTGATTCCTGTTCCAACTGCTGTTCCTCCCAAAGGAAGTTCGTAAAGGGATTCCATCGCTTTTTGAATTCTGCGGATGCCTAATTGGACCTGGCGGGCATATCCTCCAAATTCTTGGGCCAATCGGATGGGGGTCGCATCTTGGAGATGAGTTCGTCCAATTTTAAGGATCGGGCGGAACTCTTTTCCCTTTGTTCTTAATGCATGGTAAAGGTTTTTTAGTCCAGGTATCATTTGCTTTTGGAGAAGATTTATAGCAGCGATATGGATGACAGAGGGAAAGACATCATTGCTCGATTGTCCGAGATTGACATGGTCATTCGGATGAACCGGTTTGTAAATCCCCTTTTGACCCCCTAAGATTTCGTTGGCCCGATTGGCGATGACTTCATTGGCATTCATGTTGGTGGAGGTTCCGGAGCCCGTTTGATAGATGTCGACAACGAACTGGTCGTCCCATCTTCCCTGCATGACTTCCTCTGAAGCTTTCTCAATGGCTCTTGCCATCCTTCTTTCCATAAGCCCCAGATTGAAGTTCGTCTTCGCAGAGGCCAATTTGATAAGTCCAAGGGCATGAATCATTTCCCTCTGGAATCGCCAGCCACTGATGGGGAAATTTTCAACGGCCCTCTGGGTCTGAGCCCCATAATAAGCCTCTTTAGGAACCTTAACGGGACCCATGGAATCTTTTTCAATCCGATATTCCTTAGACAAAGCCGTCATAGGGTAGCCTCCTGTCTCCTAAAAACATTCTATTGAAAATGAATTGAATTATCAACCTCCCAATTTCATTGACAAATAAAAGAACCTTCGTTTATGATTTTTTAAAAGGAGTTCGATGGGCAAGAATCTTGTTCAGAAGATTGTCGAGTCTCATCGGGCCGGGGGCAGTTTGAACCCTCGTGAGGATATTGCCATTTCCATCGATCAAACCCTCACGCAGGATGCCACCGGGACGATGACGTATCTTCAATTCGAGGCTTTGGGCGTTCCAAAAGTCAGGACCCAGCTTTCGGTTACTTATGTCGATCATAACATGCTTCAGACAGGATTTGAGAATGCGGATGACCACCGTTTCTTACAAACCTTCGCATCTAAATACGGAATTCTGTTTTCCAGACCCGGAAATGGAATCTGTCATCAGGTTCATTTGGAACGGTTTGCGAAACCAGGGGAGACACTTCTCGGGGCTGACAGCCACACCCCCAATGCAGGGGCCATGGCAATGATTGCCATAGGAGCCGGAGGGCTCGATGTCGCGGTGGCCATGGCGGGGGAACCTTACCATCTCAAAATGCCGGAAGTGGTTTTCATAAAGTTGAAAGGGAAACTTCCTCCATGGGTGGCTTCCAAAGATATCATCCTGGAACTCCTGAGGCGTTTAACGGTGAAGGGGGGTGTTGGAAAGATCTTAGAGTTTGGAGGACCAGGGGTAAAAGGTTTATCTATTCCCGAAAGGGCGACGATTGCTAATCTGGGAGCGGAGCTGGGAGCGACGAGCACGGTCTTTCCGAGTGACGAGAGAACGCTTGAATTTCTTAAAGCCCAGGGTAGAAGGAGAGACTGGATTCCTCTTGAGCCCGATCCAGATGCGGAATACGACCAGGTGATTGAGATCGATCTCCGTGCCTTGGAACCCCTCGTCGCTCAACCTTTCAGCCCGGACAATGTCTGCCCGGTGAAAGAGGTGGCCGGACAGGCGGTCAAACAGATTTGCATAGGGAGTTGTAATAACTCTTCCTACATGGATCTCATGGGTGTAGCTAGAATTCTAAATGGGAAGAAAATCCATCGAGAAGTGAGCCTCACCATCACACCCGGATCAAAACAGGTCTATGAGATGATTGCGCGAAAAGGGGCTTTGAGCGATCTCATTAGCGCAGGAGCGCGCATTCTCGAATCAGCCTGTGGCCCATGCATTGGAATGGGGCAGGCGCCTCCCTCCCATGCGATCTCCATCCGGACGATGAACCGCAATTTTTCAGGACGGAGCGGGACACCAGAGGATCAGGTATACCTTGCCAGTCCCTATGTGGCTGCTGCCTGCGCCTTAAAAGGGGTGATCACAGATCCTCGGAAATTGGGCCCGAGACCTCCGCGCATCCTCATGCCCAAACGATTTCTCACCGACGACAGCATGATCCTTCCTGCTTCCTCAAACCCAGAAAAGGTGGTGATCGAACAGGGACCGAATATCCGCCCTTTGCCGACCCGAGGTGCCATAGAAGATTCTCTCGAAGGTTCTGTTCTTCTGAAAGTGGGAGACAATATTACGACCGATCATATTTTACCTGCGGGTGCCAAGGTCCTTCCTCTTCGGTCCAATATCCCGGCCATTTCAGAATATGTCTTTGAGTGGGTGGATCCCGGTTTTGCAAAAAGGGCGAGAGAGATGGGGGGAGGATTCGTGGTCGGAGGAGAAAATTACGGACAGGGCTCGAGCCGGGAACATGCGGCGATGGCTCCCATGACCCTTGGGATCAAGGCTATCTTGGCGAAGTCGTATGCGCGCATCCATCGTTCTAATCTGATCAATTTTGGGATTCTTCCCCTGGTTTTCAAGGACCCGAATGAGTTTGAAAACATTCAGCCAGGAGATCGACTCCGAATCAGCCATCTTCGAAACGACCTCAGGGTGAATGGCTCTCTCAAGATTGAAAATATTATAAAGCAGAGAACTTTTGAAGTCTCCCATGGGTTGAATCAAAGAGAGGTCGAGATTCTACTGGCAGGCGGATTACTCAATTATACGAAGGAGTGCTTCAGAGTGCGCCCTGAACTACATTGAGTTCAGGGCTGCCCCGCACCTTACATGGTGTGGGGCGGAATGCGGAATTCGGAATCCAACCGATGAAGATTCATAATCCCCCCTCGCCCCCCTTTCGTAAAGGGGGGCGAGGGGGGATTTGAGACTTCAATGTCTTAGGGAGTCATTTGGATGGAAGAGAAAACAATAGATGCTAAGAATATCGGGCTCCGGGGGGTGAAAGTCGCTGACACACGGATTTCTGATGTGGACGGAGAAAAAGGAATTTTGATTTACCGAGGGTTTAACATTTGCGATCTTGTCTCCCATTCCACCTTTGAAGAGGTTTCCTTTCTCCTTCTCAATGACCGGTTGCCAACGAAAGAAGAGCTGAAAGGGTTTCAAAAGATTCTGGCTTCGGAAAGGGGTATCCCTTCGGCCGTCATTGCATTGATGAAGAAATTACCTCCGTCCGCCCATCCCATGGATGTTCTCCAGGCCTCCATTCCCATGTTGGCGAGTTATGATCCCGAGCTTCATGAAGAGACCAGGGAAGCCAATCTTAGAAAGGCAGCCTGGCTTATTGCTAAGTTGCCTAATATAGTTGCTTCATGGGATCGCATTCGGAAGGGCCTGAAACCGATTCGTCCTCGTCCCAAACTGACCCACGCAGGAAACTTCTTATATCTCTTGTCCGGAAAAGTTCCTGATCCGGAGACGGCCCGGGATTTCGATATCTGTCTTATCCTCCATGCCGAGCATTCCTTTAATGCTTCCACCTTTGCGGGGAGAGAGGTGGCTTCTACTCATGCCCATCTCTATGCCTCGATCGCTGCTGCCCTTGGTGCTCTTTCAGGAGAGCTTCATGGGGGAGCGAACAGCGAAGTCATGAAGATGCTCCTTAAAATTGGAGAGATGGACCGGGTGAAATCCTTGGTATCTGAAAAACTCCAGGCAGGAGGAAAGATCATGGGGATGGGCCATGCGGTCTATCATACCGAAGACCCGAGGGCGACCATCCTGAGAGGGATATCCCAACGCCTGGCTGAGCGAACAGGAGAGCGGCATTGGTTGGAACTGACAAAGGCTATTGAAGGCGCTACCAAAGAAGAGTTTAGAAAAATAAAAGGGAAGGAGATTTATCCCAATGTCGATTTCTATAGCGCTTCGGTCTATCACATGATGGGCATCCCCACGGACCTCTTCACTCCTGTTTTCGCTATCTCTCGGATTTCGGGTTGGGCAGCCCACGTCATCGAAGAGAAGTTTGCCGAGGCCCAACCGAAACCGGAACTCTACCGACCCGATTCAGACTATGTGGGGACTTACTGCGGGCCCCAAGCCTGCGAATATGTTCCTGTTGAGAAACGACCCTCATGATCTCAAAACACGATATTGTCATTATAGGAGCAGGGCTGGCCGGTCTTAGAGCTGCTGTGGAGTGCGCAGACCAAACGAATGTGGCGGTCGTCAGTAAAGTCTTCCCCACCCGTTCCCACTCAGGCGCTGCCCAGGGAGGAATCACCGCTCCCCTTGGCAATGAAGAAGAGGATCACTGGGAATGGCATTTCTTTGATACGGTGAAGGGGAGTGACTATCTCGGTGACCAGGATGCCATCGAGATCCTGGTTAAAGATGCGCCCAGAGCCATTTATGAATTGGAGCATATGGGTGTCCCCTTCAGCCGGACCCCTGAGGGAAAGATTGCGCAACGAAACTTCGGAGGCCATACACGGGATTACGGAAAAGGACCGGTGAAGAGGGCCTGCTATGCCGCCGACCATACCGGAAGGGTCGTCCTCGACACCCTCTACGATCAATGTCTTCGACATCAAGTGAAATTCTATTCAGAATGTTATGTTCTCTCCCTCGTCTTCGAAAAGGGAAGATGTGCGGGAGTGGTGATTTATGATCTCGCCGCAGGAGAGCTTCACCTACTTCAGAGCAAGGCCATCCTCTTAGCCACGGGGGGGTGTGGAAAAATCTATAAGACCACCTCTAACAGTAATGCAACGACTGGAGAGATGTTCGATCTGGTCTACCAGCAGGGGATTCCGTTGGAAGATATGGAATTTGTCCAGTTTCATCCCACGGGTCTTTACCCGCTGGGAATCCTGGTGAGCGAGGCAGCAAGAGGCGAAGGGGGAATTTTGAGAAACAGACTGGGCGAACGGTTCATGGAACGCTATGCTCCCACCGTGAAAGATCTTGCGGCGAGAGATGTGGTCTCCCGGGCCATTCTCACCGAGGTTCGGGAGGGAAGGGGAATCGCCGGAAAGGATTATGTCCATCTCGACCTCACCCATCTAGGGAAAGAGAAGATTTCGGAGAGGCTCTGGGAGATTGCTTCCTTCGTCAGGATTTATTTAGGGATCGATCCTGCCCACGAGCCCATTCCCGTCCAAACCACCTGTCATTACATCATGGGAGGTATTCCTAGCGATGTGAATGGCAGGGTCCTGGCCGACGAGAAGGGTTCGATCGTCCCCGGATTATATGCAGCAGGGGAGTGTGCTTGTGTCTCTGTCCATGGGGCCAATCGCCTGGGCTGCAACTCTCTTCTCGATCTGCTTGTCTTTGGAAGAAGAAGCGGCATGGCCATGAAGGAGGAGATTGCGCAACTTGACCCGCCTTCTCTTAAAAAGGATTCCTTGAAACCTCCAGAAGAAAAACTGACTCAATTGTTGAAACAAAGGGGCCGTGAGAAGATCGATCCGATTGGAAAGAGGATGCAGGAAGTGATGATGGAATATGGTTCAGTCTTCCGGAATGAAGAAGGTCTGAAGAGAGGGATTGAAGAAATTCGGTCTCTAAGAGACCGGTATCGGAATATTGAAGTGATGAACAAAGGGAAAGGCTTTAATTTCGAATTGATGGAGGCGACGGAGCTGGGCCATCAACTTTTTCTCTCGGAGGTCATCCTTCTTAGCGCCCTTCATCGAAAGGAGAGCCGGGGAGCTCACTTCAGGGAAGATTTTCCCCAAAGAGCGGATGGTGATTACCTGAAACATACGCTCGTCTTTCACACCCCGAAAGGTCCGGAGGTGAGATATAAACCGGTGAAGATTACACAATTCCAACCGGAAGTCAGAGTTTATTAATTGAAAGAATAATTTTACCCCCACCCTTACCCTCCCCCATCAAGGGGGAGGGGATATGTGGTCAAATTGATATTATAACTCCCTCTCCCCTGGTGGGAGAGGGATGGGGTGAGGGGGATTATGAGGGGATAGATGTCCATCAGATTAAAGGTCTTCCGTTTCGATCCCCAAAAGGACAAGGAGCCTTACTACCAGTCGTTCGACGTCGAGGCTGCTCCCATGGAACGGCTTCTCGACTGTCTGAATCGAATCCGATGGGAACAAGATTCCACCTTATCCTTTCGCTGGTCCTGTGGCCATGGCGTCTGTGGATCAGACGGGATGAGGATCAACGGCATCTGTGGCCTCCCCTGCCAGAAGTTGGTGAGAGATTTCAATGAAGAAGTCCTGATCGAACCTCTTCCCGTATTTAAAGTGATTAAGGATCTCGTTGTAGATCTTGCCCCTTTCTTTGAAAGATATCGTTCCATCAAACCCTATCTTATTACAAGAACATCTCCGCCAGAACAGGAACGGATACAGTCCCCTGAGAAACAGCACCTCTTTGAAGAGGCTATCCGATGCATTCTCTGCGCATGCTGCACAGCCTCTTGTCCCGTTAATCAGAATAAAGAAACGGAGGCCTATGTAGGACCCGCTGCACTCGTCCGGGCCTTCCGATACCTCTTCGATTCAAGGGATGAAGCATCCGAAGAAAGGATCGCCTTACTCGACCATAAGGATGGAGCATGGGGTTGTCAGACTTTATGGAAATGTACAGAAGTCTGTCCCAAGGAGATCCCTGTGACCAAGCAGATAGGCCAAATTAAGAAACGAATCTACGATGCCAAAGGGAAAAGATGAAAGACGCATTTGTAACGATCCACGGCCACTTCTACCAGCCCCCGCGGGAGAATCCCTGGCTCGAAGCCATTGAGACCGAAGAGAGCGCCCATCCCTTTCACGATTGGAATGAACGAATTGCCTTCGAATGCTATCGTCCCAATGCCTATGCCCGGGTAGTCGATGGAAGAAGGCGGATTCTCGATATTCACAACAATTACTCCTCCATCAGTTTCAATTTCGGTCCCACTCTCCTTTCCTGGTTAGAAGAGAAATCCCCTCTCATCTATCAGAAGGTGATCGAGGCAGATCGGGAAGGCCTCAAACGCTTCGGTCATGGAAATGCTATGGCCCAGGTCTATAACCATATCATCATGCCTCTGGCCAACGAGAGGGACAAAGAGACAGAGGTGTTCTGGGGAATCGCCGATTTTGACAAACGATTTCATCGGAAGCCGGATGCGATGTGGCTTCCTGAGACGGCTGTGAATTATCCCACGCTTCAGGTATTGGCCAAATACGGAATGCAATATCTCATCCTGAGTCCCTTTCAGGCCCTGAGAGTAAGACCTTTCGGAGGCAAGAAGTGGGCCGATGTGTCTCAGGGACGAATTGATCCTACGCAACCCTACCGATGTTTCATCAGGGATGCATCAGGGAAGAAACGAACCGATCATTTCATCGACATCTTCTTTTACGAGGGAATGATCTCTCGTGACGTCAGTTTTGGAGATCTTTTAAGAGATGGCAATGCCTTCTGCGAGCAATTTGCAAGAGCTTACCAGCCGTCGAAGAAGAAACCCCAGTTGATTCATATCGCCACCGATGGGGAGACCTACGGGCACCACAAGAAGTTCGGTGATATGGCTCTAGCCTATGCACTGAAAGAGGGTCTCCCTTCACGGGAGTTTGAAATCATCAATTATGGTGCTTTCCTAAAGAGGGTTCCTCCTGTTTATGAAGTGGAGATTGACGAAGGGCCGAAAGGAAAGGGAACCTCGTGGAGCTGTATGCATGGAGTAGGACGATGGAAGGAGGATTGTGGGTGCAGCACTGGAGGGAGAGGAGGATGGAATCAGAAATGGAGAAAGCCCCTCCGAGAGGCCCTTGACTTTTTAAGGGACGAACTCGCTTCCCTCTATGAAAAGGAGGGAGAAAAGATCTTCAGAGATGTTTGGGAGGCAAGAAATGGGTATATTGAAGTGATTCTGGATCGGTCTCCTCAAGGAGTAAGGAGATTTTTAGAAACGTTTGCTACGAAAACTCTGGACGAAAAGGGAAGGATTAAGGGACTCAGGCTGTTGGAGATGGAGAGGCACGCGTTGCTTATGTATACGAGTTGCGGCTGGTTCTTTGCTGATCTCTCTGGACTGGAGACCGTTCAAATCCTTAAGTATGCCTCCAGAGCCATTCAATTGGCGGAAGAATTGACCGGTCAGGGAGTTGAGGAAAAATTTGTAGAATATTTATCCCGAGCGAAGAGCAATCTTCCTGAAATGGGAGATGGAAAACAAGTTTATCAAACCCTTGTGAAACCCTCATCGGTGACTTTAGAGAAAGTCGTAAACCATTTTGCCGTTTCTTCCTTCTTTGCCGGGGAGGAGAAGGAAAGAAAGATTTTCTCCTATCGAACTGAGGTTTTGAAATATGAGAAAATGAAAAGAGATGATCGCCTTCTGGTCCTGGGGCAGGTAAGGGTGACCTCTGAGATCATCTCGGAGACCAAGGAGTTTCTCTTTGGGTTGATTCCTTCCACGAAAGATATCTTTCGGACATGGGTCTCAGAATATGATGGTGGAATCCTTTTTAATACTCTAAGGGAGAAAGGGACCGAAACCCTCGAGAAGGGCGAGGAGGAGATGGAGAAAACCCTCACTTCCCTTCTCGGAAATCGTATCTTCACCCTTCGAGATGTTCTTAAGGAAGAAAAGCAGGCAATCTTTCAAAAACTGATTGAAAAGGATTTAAAGGAATACCTCAAGATTTATGCGGAGCTGTATGACCGAAGCAAACAAACTGTGGAGGCCCTGGCCAGAGAAGGGTTCGAGATCCCTTATGAGATTCGTGTGGCTGCAGAGGTGACGCTGAGCGATCAATTGCTGAAGGCGGTGAAGGATTTGAGAAGAGATTTGAAAGGAGCCCTTCGAAAGGGTGACATCGATAAGATCATCGATGAGGCCAAGCGCCTTGGCTACCATCTAAGGAAGGAAGAAACCATTCTGGTTCTAAAGGACATGCTGAAGGAGAGTATGGGACGTCTTCGTGGATTAAAAGAAGGTCTTGATCTGGGGAGCCAAGAGGAACAGATTGAAGCATTGATCCTGCTCCTCGATCAGGCTGAAAAATGGGGTCTTGAAATCCCGAAGGAAGAAGTCCAGGATTCGATGGACGAGATACTGAAGGAATATGTCTTGGGCCTTGAAGAGAGCTGGTGGGGAGAGGGTAAGGGGAAGCCTTTTTCGCCCAAATTAATTTCCCTGGCGGATAAGTTGGATTTCAATGTGGAGAGGTTTTCGAAGATGGTCAATTCTGGAATCCCAAAAGTGCCTTGACAATAATTTCGTAAAAATATGTTGACTTCACAATAAGAAATTTAATAGACTTTGGGTTAATTCTTTGAAGTTTCCGTCACTCACTCTTCCTCAAGGAGGGAGGTAGATGATCTGGAAAAGAGTTTAAGCCCCTTTTTCTTTAGAGAGCGGGGCTTTTCTTTTGACCACTTATTCAAAGGGGGTAACAGGGACAACTGATCTAATTGGAATCTTTCACGAAAGGAGGTGTTTAATCTTTTTAGGAAACCCGATGTGTGGTGTTTCCAAAAGAAGTAACGTGATTGGTTCAGTTGCTTTCATTGTTTGAGCTTGAGGAGAAAAAGAGGAAGGAGGAATGATATGGAAGAAAAGAAGAAACTGGACATAGCAGGTTGTGGACCTCAGTTTGAGGTGACCGATCTGCCGGAACCCCCTCGGGATCTTAGTGCAAAGAAACTTTTTGCGATCCTGGGACCAGCCGTCATTGCTCTCGGTGGGACCATCGGTGGTGGTGAATGGCTCGTCGGTCCTTCTTTGTTTGTGAAATGGGGTCTTGCGCTCCTTTGGATCACAACCATTTCTGCTTTACTACAGGTTTTTCTCAACCTCGAAATGACCCGTTATACGCTCTATACCGGAGAGCCGATCACCGTCGGTTTTATGAGACTTAAGCCCGGGAAGGCATTTTGGGGTTGGCTCTTCACAATCGTTGGATTCTGCGAGCGGGGCCTGCCAGGATGGATCCTCGCCGCGGCAACCGCTGTGGTGGCTTTCGGGATAGGCAAAATTCCCGGAGTTGCAGATAAGGGAACGGTCGTCATATGGGGTTTTATATTATTTGTCTCATGTGCCGTCCTTGTCTCATTGGGGCGGAAAATTGAACGGACCCTCGAGTGGGCCAACTGGATTATGATGATCGTTGTTCTCGGAGGGCTATTGATACTCGATATCTTCATTGTCCCAGGTTCGGTCTGGCTCGAAGGCTTGAAAGGATTTGTCACTTTTGGTTACATCCCAGAGGGTGTCGATGTGCTCCTTCTCGGCGCACTCGTCGGTTATTCCGCTTACGGAGGGTTTGGCAATAACTGCATCACGAACTGGTACAGGGACAAAGGCTATGGAATGGGCGGAAAAGTGGGCTACATTCCTGCTGCCATTGGTGGGAAAGTGGTACATGTCTCAGCTTTTGGGAAAATTCCCCCCACCACGGAAAAGAATCTGTCGAGCTGGAAAGGCTGGTGGAAGCTTCTCAACATCGATCAGTGGGGTGTTTTTTGGTTTGGGGCCATGATAGGAATGTTCTTACCAGGCATCCTTTATGTTGCGGTGCTTCCAAGGGGATCAACCCTTGCGAGCTGGGGGATTGCTGCCTCTGCGGCCAGTGGTTTAATACTAAAACTTGGCAATTTTGGCTGGTTCCTGGCTCTCTTCTTCGGGTTCTGGATTCTCTATTCTACAGCCATCAGCAATGTGGACCTGGTCGTTCGTCAATCCACAGATATGCTATGGTTTGCTTCACCAGGTCTCAGAAAATTTTCAAAAGAGGATATTCGGAAGATCTATTATTTCTTGCTGATCGTCTTTGTCGTCTGGGGTGCTCTCTTTATGAATATCGCACTTCCCTTGATCATCTTCGCTGTCAGTGCTAATATCGCCAACTTTACAATGGCCCTCTCAGCGGTTGCCACCATTCGTCTGAACAGGAAGGTCCTTCCAAAGGAATTTCGACCAGCCTTATGGAGAGAGATCGTCCTCATACTGAACCTTATCTTCTTCGGGTTCTTCTTTGTAATGTTTGTTGTGAAGGTGATTATACCAAAAATCTTCTAAGGTTTTTTGTAACCTTGGAGTAGATGCAGAAAAGCCTGCCTCCTGAGCAGGCTTTTCTGTTATTGGTAGAAGATGATATAGAGAGTGTAAAGGTAGCCTAGAGCGATCCCTTAAATCTTCGAATATATTAATGTCCCTCACAGGCTATAAATATTTCGTCTTTCCGGTATAGGTTTTTAGGTCTAAGATTCTAACAACTCTCAGGCCCATCGAATCTATCCCACCTTTAAAATAGATCCGATGGGCCTTTTTGTTTCTTCTTCATTTGCAGAAGTTGGGTTTCAATGGATTTCGTCCTTCCAGCGTAAAAATACAGTGATTCCGGCCTGAAACTACAGCATTTACCTTATTTATCTTCCTAGCTATTCGAGGTTAACTGAAGATATTAAGGGACTCGTAATTGATTAGACATATTCTCCCGAAAATCTACCCTAGCCCCTCTTTGCCAAATCCCGCGAAAGGCGGGACCTTTTGTAAAGCCTGCCTGCCGGCAGGCAGGGGAGGGAAGGAGGGATTTTCCCGGAGACTCAAAGGTATCTAAAAATGCTTCTTTGGACTTGAGAAAAGGGGGTGTTGGAAATGGAGATCAAGTTGATCGGTGTGGTAGGTGCTGGGCAGATGGGGAGTGGGATAGCGGAGGCGGTTTTGAACTCTGGATTCCATGTTCTGATAAGAGACGTGACTGTGGAGACAGTGCAAAAGGGAAGGTTGAGAATCATCGCAGATTTCGACAAACGGGTCCAGAAGGGTAAAATGACAGCTGACGAAAAGGAAGCCATGCTCCAAAAACTGTCAACAACCATCAAGATGGAGGATTTTAGAAATTGTGATTTTGTCATTGAAGCCGCTGTCGAGAACGTTCCTTTGAAATGGGAGGTATTTAAGAAGCTCGACGAAGTGACTCCCAAGGAGACGATCCTTGCCAGTAACACCTCTTCCATTTCTATTACCCGAATCGCCTCAGCCACCCAGAGACCCGATCGTGTGATCGGGATGCATTTTTTCAATCCCGTGCCGGTGATGAAATTGATCGAGATCATCCGAGGCCTGGCCACCTCGGATGAAACCTTTCGCATCACTCGTGAACTTAGCCTGAATCTGGGCAAGACACCCCTGGAAGCGAATGATTTTCCAGGCTTCATCTCGAGCCGGTTAATCTTCAGTTTCATGAATGAAGGCATCTATGCTCTTTATGAAGGTGTAGGAAAGGCAGAAGATATTGATGCGATCATGAAGATGGGAGCAAACCATCCCATGGGACCCCTGGAGCTTTCAGATTTTGTGGGACTGGATACCGTCCTTTCCGTTATGAGTGTTCTTCAGGAGGCCTTTGGAGATAAATATCGGCCCTGTCCTCTGCTCGTCAAATATGTGGAGGCCGGATATCTGGGCGTGAAGACGGGCAGAGGGTTCTATCAATATGGAGAAAAGAGATGATTGGATTTGAGTTGATCCAAGAACAAAAAGCTTTACAGGAAGGGGCAAGGCGTTTTTCAAAAGAGGTGATCCAGCCGGTGGCAGCCCAGCACGATCGGGATGGGACCTTTCCGGTTGATGTAATGAAGAAGGCCCACCAGGAAGGATTCTTAACCCCCTTAGTCCCGAAGAAGTATGGCGGTGGAGGATTTGGCATTCTCGATACTTGCATCCTTTCGGAAGAGCTGGCTGCAGGCTGTATGGGGATTTATGTTTCGATTTTCGTCAGCACGCTTGCTCTCTATCCCATCATCAAGTTTGGAACAGAGGATCAAAGGGAAAGGTTTCTCAGACCTTTTTGCTCTAGGTACACCCTCGCCTCCTATTGTTTAAGCGAATTAACTGTTGGGTCCGATCCTGCTTCCATGAAGACAACTGCTGTTTTTGAGGGGGATCACTATCTACTCAACGGAACGAAGATGTGGATCACCAATGGTGGCTACGCTGACTTCTATCTCGCTTTTGCCACCACCGATCCCCAGAAAAAACATAAAGGGATCATCAGCCTGATCGTTCCTTCGAACTTAGAAGGGGTGAGCCACGGGGAGCCCATCGATAAGATGGGTCAGAGGGCGTCGAACACAACGGCGGTGACGTTTAAGAATGTTAAAGTCCCCAAGGAGAACCTGTTGGGAGGGGAGGGAGAGGGATTCAAAAAGGCGATGGCAGCCTTAGACATCACGCGGCCAATGATTGGAATTGGAGCCGTGGGGCTGGCCCGAACCGCCATGGAACTGGCGACCCAGTATGCCAAGAAACGAATTCAGTTTGGAGTTCCAATCGCCCAGCATCAATCGATCCAATTCATGCTGGCCGATATGGCCAAGGATATTGAGGCGGCAAGGTTGCTTATCTGGAAAGCGGCCTGGCTGGCGGATCAGGGAATCCGGAATTCGAAAGAAGCGGCCATGGCCAAGGCCTTTGCAGCCGATATGGCGATGCGAGTAACAACGGATGCAGTTCAAATCTACGGTGGCATGGGATATACCAAATGGCATCCTGTAGAAAAGCTCATGAGGGATGCAAAGGTGATCCAGATTTATGAAGGATCAGCTCAGATCATGAGGATGATCATCGCTCGACAGATGCTTCAGGAGGTGGAGAGGGGAAGCACCTTAGCTTAATTTTACTAAGATGAGTCCATTCTTTACTCTCTGGCATGAGCGATCGACATGCTCCAATCGATTAAGAACAACGGTCATGCTCAAGAGTGGAAAGCTAAAAACTGTCATCCCCTCAGATTTCTTATCAGGGGGCGGTACTGTAGCGAATAAATCTATTCTTCAACGGTGATGGCTTCCACAGGACAGGCCTCGGCCGCCTCTTTGCACTTTGCCTCAAGGTCTTTCGGCACTGCCTCCGCCTTTGCGACCGCCACATCTCCCTTCATCTCGAAAATTTCAGGACACACTTGAACACACGTTTCATCTCCCACACAGGTTTCTTCATCCACCCTTACCTTCATCTTTTCCTCCTTTCTATTTCCCTCACTCCCCTTTTTTATGTTGGAGGGTTATGGCTTTTCACTTGGCATTTTAGGATGACATTTCTATTTCAATGTGTCAACATCATTTTAAAAATTCAATATGAACGGCAATGGAATTTATGCTATAAAAATAGTTTAGAGGTCAATTTTTCATGTGAGGGGGAATAAGGGATTTAGAAAAAACGAATATGGGAATGACACTGGCCGAGAAGATTTTGAGTGAACATGCCGGGAAAGAAGTCCGAGCAGGGGAGATCGCTATCGTTCAAGTCGATTTGGCTTATACTCAGGACGGGACAGGCCCTCTAGCTGTTCGAAAGATCCAGGAGATGGGTTTTGAGAAGGTTTATCATCCTCAGAGAACAATCTTCTTCTTTGACCACGCCTCTCCGAGCCCGAGGTTCGAGCTCAGTAACGATCACGCCTTTTTAAGGGATTTTGCGAATCGGACCGGAATTCAGGTTTCAGATATTGGTTTTGGCATCTCTCACCAGGTGGTGGCCGAAAAATGGGTGAGGCCCGGAACGGTGGTGATTGGAGCAGATTCCCATACCTGCACAGGTGGGGCCTTGGGAGCCTTTGCGACAGGCGTGGGGTCGACAGATGCGGCCGTGGCCATTGCCTTGGGAAAAGTCTGGTTAAGAGTTCCTGAAACCCTTCGGGTGGTTGTTGAAGGGAAACTCCCTGCGGGGGTTTATGGGAAAGACATCATCCTTCATCTGATTGGAAAGATTGGAGCAGCGGGAGCGACCTATAAGGCTCTGGAATTTGTTGGGGAAACCATCGAGAACCTCGAAATGGCGGGCAGGATGACCATTGCTAACATGGCGGTGGAGGCGGGGGCCAAGGTGGGACTTTTCCCTTCTGATGAAGTGACCCGAGGCTGGTTAGGTCGGATGGGAAGACACGAGGATTTTAGACAGATGGCATCGGATGCTGATGCCACCTACGAGACAACGGTGAAGATCAATGCTAAAGAACTGAAACCTACGATTGCCTGTCCCCATCAGGTGGATCATACGAAGACCATCGATGAAATCGGAGAGGTAAAGGTTGATCAGGTCTACCTTGGAACTTCCTGCAACGGCAGGCTGGAGGACCTCCATATTGCCGCCCAGATCCTGAAGGGGAGGACAATTGCTCCAAAGACCCGATTGATTGTCACACCGGGCTCACACCTGGTTTACAGAGAAGCCCTTAAAGATGGAACGATAGAAATCTTCGTTGACGCAGGAGCTCTCATCACCTCCCCGGGATGTGGAGCCTGCGTGGGGCTTCATGAAGGCGTTCTCGGAGATGGAGAAGTCTGTCTGGCCACACAGCCAAGAAATTTTAAAGGAAGGATGGGAAGCCCGAAATCCTTTATCTATCTAGGATCTCCGGCCGTAGCCGCTGCTACGGCCATCGAAGGGAAAATTGCGGACCCAAGAAGATACCTCTGAGGAGAAGGCCCCCTCACCCTATCCCTCTCCCCTCAGGGGAGAGGGGCGGGGTGAGGGGTTGAGGAGTAAACCCATGAAGGGGAAAGTATGGAAATTTGGAGATGCTATCAGCACGGACCACATCATTCCGGGTCGCTATTTCTATCTGAGGTCGAACCTCCCTGAGCTTTCAAAACATATGCTCGAGTATGAAAGGCCGGGGTTTTCTGAAATGGTTTCTTCGGGCGACTTCATCGTCGCTGGACAGAACTTTGGATTGGGTTCCAGCCGGGAGCACGCAGCTCTGGTGATCAAACTTAATGGGATCCAGGCCGTTCTCGCCAAAAGCTTTGCAAGGATCTTCTACCGGAACTGTTTTAACAATGGTCTTCCAGCAATCATTTGCGATACCGATTGGTTTCGGGAAGGAGATGAAATAGAACTCCTCCCTGAAGAGGAGAAGATCGTTAATTATACACGGAATGAAACCCTCTCCTTTTCACCCCTTCCTGCGGTGATGAAGAGGATATTAAGTGATGGGGGGTTGGTGGAACATGTGAAAAAGTATAAGGATCTTAAGTTGGTGTAATCCCCCCCGACCCCCCTTTTGTAAAGGGGGGCAAAGGGGGATTAGAAAGGGGGACAAATCTATGGAATGGCTGAAATCTTTGGCGAGTTTAGTAGGAAGGATCCTTTTGGTATTGATTTTTCTTCATTCAGGGATTTCAAAGATTCAAAATTTCGAAGGGACCGCACAATACATGGCCAACTATGGTATGCCTTATACGGCTTACTTCCTGTTTGGTGCGATCATCTTCGAATTGGCGGGCAGTATCTTTGCCATCTTGGGATACTATACCCGACTGGGTGCTCTGCTGCTGCTCCTCTTTTTGATTCCAACGACTATTATTTTCCATACGAATTTTGAAGATCCAAGTCAGATCATTCATTTAATGAAGAATGTAAGTATGTTTGGAGGATGCCTCATCCTCCTTGGAATGGGTCCGGGTCGATTCAGTCTGGATTACATTTTTAAAGGTCGACCGAAAAAAGAATGAGTTTAGAACGTTGGAAAATATGGTGGGGGGCTTTTCGGTTCCACTATGCCTCTGCCAGTTTTATGCCAGGGATTTTGGGTGGGATGATTGCCTGGACGACTGACAGGCAGTTCCATCCGGAATACTTTCTTCTGGTGATGCTGGGCCTGATCCTCAATCATCTGGCTTTGAACATGACCGACGACTACTATGATTTCCGCCATCTCGTCGACGCATTTGCAGCAGAGGGGAGGAACCCTTACGCCGGTGGGAGTGGAACGCTTTCCGCAGGTCTCATCCAGCCCAAGCATATGCGTCAGGTTTTCACCGCCTTCTACGTGATCGCGATCGCCATCGGTCTTTTTCTAGGAGTTACGAGAGGGCCTTTTGTGCTTGTCCTTTTGGTCTTCGGTTTTTTCTGTGCCTTCTTTTACACGGCTCCCCCTATTCAATTCGGTTATAGAGGAGTTGGCGAGATTGCCCAGCTTCTCTGTTTTGGTCCAGGAATTGGCCTTGGAGCGTATTACGTTCAAGCTCAGGAAATCTCCTGGGAGGCTTTCTGGGGAACGCTTCCTTTTGGAATCATGCTCTTTTCGATGATTACCATCAATGAAATTCCAGATTATCTTGAAGATCGCGAGGGAGGGAAGCTGAATCTAGTGGCCCGTTTCGGAAGAAAGGCAGGAGTCTGGTTATTCACGACGAGCCTCCTCTCTGCTTATGGTGCGATATTGGTCGGGATAATATTAAAGAAGATTCCCATTCTGGGACTGATTTCATTCTTGACTCTTCCCATCGCGTATAAGACCATTTCCATTTTGAGAACATATTATCAGGAGCCCGTCAAAATGGCTCCTGCCAACCTGGGGATGATATGTGTCCATAACTTTACTGCGATTCTGCTTATGATTGCTTATTTTGTTGAGGGGTTCAGATCAGATGCCCTGATCCCGTCCGTCCTTCCTGTAATCGTTTTGATCATCCTTTATTTTCCCATTGCAAGGTTGATCGGAAAGGCAGTGTTGATCAAGAAGAATGAATCCTTAATAAATAGTTCCCTCCCCCTTTAATGCCTGCCTGCCGGTAGGCAGGGGGGAGGTCGGTACGACTTGCAGCCGAGGTGCGGCCCTGCACCACGCAGGATGCAGGGCAAAGCCCTGAACCTAACATGGTTCAGGGGTGGGGGTGAACCTTTGGCATGCTCAGGGTGAATTCATGGTGAGCTTGTCGAACCATCCCCTTCCCCTTTACCCTGTTAGATGAGGTTATGTGTTTCGTCCTGCTACTCAAAAAATGTTCTATCTAACAGGGTGAATCCCCTCCTGCCAAGGGAGGAGAGTTTTATGGTTATGAAAGGAGGAGAGGAAATGGCGATTGAAGAATCCTATTTGGTAGAATTCACAGGAGCAGAGTGACCGCACTGCCACAAGATGGATCCTCTCGTGGAGAGGTTGGAGGATGAAGCGGGGTTAAAGATTGAGAAACTCGAAGTTTGGCATAACGAAGCGAATGCGAAGCTTATGAGGGAATACGACAAAGGTTACTGTGGTGGCGTTCCTTTCTTCTTTAATAAGAAGACCGGGAAATGGATTTGTGGCTCTGCAGACTACGAGCGATTGAAGAAGTGGGCCATGGAATAGAACCCATGGAATACTGGAAGAATGGAAGAATGGAATGATGGGTATAACTGAAACTAAAGATTCTTATCCATTATTCCAATATTCCACCATTCCATTATTAAGGAGTGTGTTATGGGTTTGATGGAGGATTATCATCCTTTGAAGGGAAAGATGTTTCAGATTCTCAAACCAGATGGGACGCTCGAGCCGGGAGCGAAGCCTCCTTTGACCGATCAGGAGATCGTGGCCTTTTATCAAAAGATGGTCTTCATCAGATTGGCCGATCAAAGGTGCCTGAGCCTTCAACGGCAGGGAAGGTTTGGAACGTATGCCCCTATTTGGGGCCAGGAAGCTTGTCAGGTCGGAAGTGCATCGGTGCTCCAAAAGGGCGATTGGGTATTTCCTGCTTTTAGAGAAATAGGAGCTTCATTGATCATGGGGATACCCTTGAAGAATTTTCTTCTCTATTGGATGGGGGATGAAATGGGAAGCCGGGCACCCGAAGAGATTAATTTCATGCCGGTTTCAATCCCTGTAGGAAGCCAAACCCTTCACGCTGTGGGAGCGGCTTGGGGAGCGAAACTTAAAGGTGATAAGGTGGTTGCTATCGTTTACTTCGGAGATGGGGCGACATCAGAAGGCGATTTTCACGAAGCCATGAATTTTGCAGGGGTCTTTAAAGCGCCCGTGATTTTTTTCTGCCAGAACAATCAATATGCCATCTCTGTTCCAAGGTCAATGCAGACTGCCTCAAAAACACTTGCTCAAAAAGCGATTGCTTATGGATTCGATGGGATTCAGGTGGATGGAAACGACCTCTTTGGCGTTATGAGGGTGACCAGGGAAGCCGTGGAGAAAGCCCGCTCCGGAGAAGGGCCCACCTTGATTGAAGGGGTGACGTTCCGGTTCGGACCTCACACGACAGCAGACGATCCTACCAAATATCGTGAGGAGAAAGAAATCGATCCCTGGAAACCGTTGGACCCATTGGTCCGCCTGAGACTCTATCTCAAAGGAAAGGGTCTCTGGAGCGAAGAGGTTGAACAGCGGGTAACGGAACAGGCCCAGAAGGAGATCGATCAGGCGGTGAAGGATGCCGAAGCCGTTCCACCTCCAACAGTAGAAGATATATTCAAATATGTTTTTGCTGAGATGACGCCGCCATTGAAAGAGCAACTGGAGTATCTGAAGTCCACCCTCTAAGAGCATAGAGCAGAGGGCATAGGGCAAAGAGTAAAAGATGTTAGATGTGAAATCTGAGACTTGAAATTTGAAATTGAGAGAGGTTCTGGTTATGGCTAAGCTGAATATGGTTGAGGCCATCAATCTTGCTCTTCGAGAGGAGATGGAAAGAGATTCCCGAATTATTGTCTTGGGCGAGGATGTCGGAAAGGAAGGTGGTGTCTTTCGGGTTACGGATGGGCTCCAGGAGAGATTTGGAGCCGATCGGGTGGTCGATACTCCATTGGCTGAATCAGGAATCGTCGGCACCGCATTTGGCCTGGCTGTTTACGGCCTGCTTCCAATCGCAGAGATCCAATTCGAAGGGTTTCTCTATCCGTGCCTCGATCAGATCAACAATCACATCAGTCGTATTCGAAATCGATCGAGAGGAAGATTCACCTGTCCTCTGGTGATTCGGACACCTTATGGAGGTGGCATTCATGCTCCCGAGCATCACTCCGATAGCCCCGAAGCCATCTTGGCCCATATCCCCGGAATAAAAGTTGTCATCCCTTCGACTCCGAATGAAGCCAAGGGGCTTTTAGTCTCCTCCATCCGTGATCCAGACCCTGTGATCTTCATGGAACCTAAGCGGATCTACCGAGCGATTCGTGAGGAAGTCCCCGAAGGGGATTATACCATCCCCCTCGGCCAAGCGAGGCTGGTTCAGGAAGGAAACGATGTGACCGTCATCGCCTGGGGAGCAATGGTGAGAGAAGTCTTGAATGCTGCCGAGCAGTTGAAAGGAGATAAAATCGAGCTGGAGATCATCGATCTCAGGACGATTTCACCTATTGACATTGACACCATCATTGCCTCTATAAGAAAAACCGGACGAGGGGTCATCGTTCATGAAGCGCCAAAGACCTGCGGCCTGGGCGCTGAGATCATTGCCCTGATCAACGAGAAAGCCCTGCTCTCTCTCCAGGCGCCCGTTGAGAGGGTGACCGGTTTCGATATCCCTGTGCCTTTGTTGAAGACCGAACATTATTATCTTCCCAATCCCAAGAGGATTGTGATGGCAGTAAAGAAAGTCATGTCTTTTTGATCGAAAGATCAAAAAGAGGTTAAGGTTAAGGCTGAGGTTGAGAGAAGAATAATTAAATATCAGGCTGAAGGTTAGGTTGGGGTAGACAAAAAATTCAAATCATAGGTTAAGGCTAAGGTTAAGGTTGGGGGAGACGTAAATTCTTTCTTAACCTAAACCTAAACCTTTTCCGGAGGAAGTATGCCTTTTGAATTTAAGTTTCCGGACATTGGTGAAGGACTCACCGAAGGTGAAATTGTTCGCTGGCTCGTCAAGGAAGGCGACGAGATCAAGGAGGGACAACCCCTCGTAGAAGTGGAAACGGACAAAGCTCTTGCTGAAATTCCTTCACCAAGGACGGGAGTTATTTTAAAGATACTCGCCAAAGAGAAGGAGATTGTGAAGGTTGGCCAGGTGATCGTCGTCATTGGGGAGAAGGGTGAAGCCCTGGCAGTGCCCCCTCCGAAGCCTAAATCCGTAGGAGTGGTAGGGGAACTGGAGGAGGCACCTGAAGAAGCCCCTGCCGTAGCAGCAAGGGCTGAAGGTGTGAAGCCGACTTTGGTTAGTCCCCATGCAATGG
>CAYMJV010000047.1:0-23179 GCA_964390545.1 uncultured Syntrophaceae bacterium | reverse complement strand
GACTTGATTAACTCCACTTAGTCAACAACGTTATATATAGTTACGGATAAAGGGTAAACTCCCAATTTTGAAATGGAAAAAATATAACACCAGTCTACCCAAAAAGAAACCTCCTGTTAAGAGATAAGAGTAAGCACGACCAAACTCAAATTCTTAGACAGGAGGTTTCCAATGGATAAAGTAGATCGTAACCGGCTGGAGGAATTTCGTCAACTGAGGCAAGAGGTCCCTAGGCGTATTCCCAATAAAAGAGGGAAGCCGTCCCGATTCTTGCAATCTCAACCTTAGAACCAACCATCCCATTGATCGGCCACCTCTTGAAAAATCTCCTTGGCTCGTTCATCGCTGCCCCACGTGGAATAGACGCTCCGGGGAGCTCTGTACTTATCTATAATGCTCAGAAGACATTCCTTAAAGGCATGTTCCGTGGATGCTAATATCGTGATGACGGTTTGGGTCACCTCTTCCAAGGATTTATTTCCAGTTTCCTCTAGAACCATTTTCCCTTCGGTAAACAAATCTTTTGCCTTTACTTCATTGACAATAATATGCACACCGCATTGATTTGCGATTTTTTCCAGGTCTTCCTGTCTTATTTCAACTAAAGCATCGCCAGGATACCATCTCAACTTTCCCGTAAGAGTCTGCATCACCGTCACCTCTCGGTTTTGCGTCTCAAGAATGACTTAACGAAATGTTCCCCTCACCCCCTCCCTCTCCCCAGTGGGGAGAGGGGATGGGTGAGGGCAAGCCCCTCCCAAGGCTTTCATAACAGTCCTTCGCTAGGGAGCTGGCTTGAGATAATCACGGTACTGTTCCCTTCTCTCCTTTGTGATGTCTCTCGTTCTGGTAAAGTAGTCTCGGGAAGGTTTAATGTGATACGTGAAGTGCCGATAGATGTTTTCCTCAGTAAAACGATGTTTCAAGATAGTATCTTTGTCGAACCGAACCTTAATCTTTCCGCCTTCAATAAGGATCTTGCCTCTTATTCCACAAACGCCACACTCTACTGTCTCATTGTCTCGTAGAATCCGAAGGACCCTGTCCTGACAGATGGGGCAGATTCCAGGCTCTCCATGGTAAGAGGTGTCCCCTGTTTTCACGGCTTTCGCCAGCTCCTTACCCATGTTTCGTGCCTTGGCCAAAGCCTTATCATAGAGCACCACTTCATTGATGGCTTGGGTATGTATCAGCGCTCGATCGATAACCTCCATACCTAGGAAAAGGAGCAGCATGTTGGGTTGTAGAAAAGCATAGGGGGTCCAACCCCTCGTCGCATACGGGACGATAATCACAGCGGGTTTCCCTCTCGCTTTAGACCGGAAATTAATGGAAAATGCCCTGTCAATGAATTGTTTGATAATCGCTGCGCTCTCCAAGATGTAACAGGGAGTTCCCAGAACAAGCCCATCATTCTCAAATATCTTGTCGATGATGAAGTTAAAGTCGTCCTTCAGGTTACATCGCGAATTCCCAAAAACACACGGAGCCAGGCCATCACAGGGCAATACCTTGTAGTTGGTCAGTCTAAGCATTTCAACGTAAGCCCCTTCCTCCTCAGCCCCCATCAATGCCTCTTTGACGAGGATCTCTGTATTCCCAAGTTTCCTCTCGCTTCCATTCAAACCAAGGATTTTCATTCTGCACCTCCCAGAACACAACGAAAAATCGAACACAGTGGATCTTGTTTGGATAGATGGGACAAGGAGTTGGTCTGCTTGCACAGGTGGGGGCAAAAACCCCCTTTTATCAGATTGGGAGGATGAAAGCCCTGTCTTTGGTCACCCTAATTCCACTCCGAAAGCTCTTTGTCCCGGTATCCCCATACGATTTGAGAACCCCCCCATATCTCGTAAATTTTTCTTCTTGACATACAACTCCCTCTTTTGATAATTTCAACCGATTCTAAAGCGAGTTAAATCAAATTATCAACATTAAAACCTGAGTTGGGCATAAGACAATGTATTAAATTACGCAAACAGGCGGAGTTCTCCTGCCGAAAGCACGTTTGCGCATCTGTGAGGTGAACCACGGCCGATAGTATCATATCGAGCTGTTTTCTTCAACTTCTTCAAAGGTATAAAAAGGGAAAGATTAATAAGCTATCCTTGATTAACACAAGGCAGTAGACCGTTATCTCAGTACAAAATATACACTATCCCCTAGTGTATCAAGAGCTTCAGAGTGTCAGCTCCATTAAGCAACAGACTTGATATGGAGCTATGACAAAACATAGAATTATCTATTGAACAAAACAGCGGTTGGTGAAGAATATTGAACATTCCGATGAAAAGTAAAATGCCCTAAAAAAGATGGAATATGAAGGGTAAAAAAAGAGGTTGTAATGGAGTCACCTGAGCGGAAGTGCACACATTCTTGAATATCTGTTATCCTATCTTCAATGACTAGTACAACAGGTTTTTGCAAACACGGTTCAACAGTGCTAAAATAGCACCAAGTTTCTCAACTCTGAGAGAGGTAAAATGAAATCTTTTAAACATATAGACGCTAAGACAATCAATGGAGCAATCAAGCTACAGAGCAAAGGCAAGGCTAAGTTGATTGCTGGTGGAACCGACCTACTCGGCATATTGAAAGATAGAATTCTTCCTGAATATCCCGAGACCGTAATCAATATTAAGACAATCCCCAATCTGGATTATATTAAAGAGGATGCCAGAGGACTCAAGATAGGTGCCCTGACTAAGCTGGAGGATATCGCCAGCTCTCCCATAATCAGGGAAAAGTATAAGATACTCGCCGAGGCGGCGGAAGCAGTGGCGACTCCGCACATCCGTACAATGGGTACTCTCGGTGGCAACTTGTGCCAGGATGTGCGTTGCTGGTACTACCGGTCCCCAAACCAGATAGGCGGACGCATTAACTGCTATCTGAAAGGTGGTATAGAGTGCTATGCCCTGACCAGGGAGAACCAGTACCATTCGATATTCGGAGGGCTGAGGTTTGCTGAAACCTCCTGCCAGTCAGCCTGTCCCGGCCACGTAATCATATCTACCTACCTGAGTCAAATTAGAGAGGGTAACCTCTTTGAAGCAGCCAGGGTCCTTCTTCAGAATAACCCGATTCCAGCCATAACCGGCCGGGTTTGCCCGCATTTCTGTGAACAATCATGCAACCGTGGTAATTTCGATGAGTCTTTATCAATCAGGGATATTGAGAGATTCGTTGGCGACTATATTCTGGATAGAGCGGATGAAGTCATTGAAAAACCCGGGGAAAGCACGGGCAAGAAGGTAGCAATAATCGGCTCCGGTCCGGCTGGCCTTGCCGCAGCTTACTACCTCAGGTTAGCGGGGCATCGCATTACTGTCTTCGACCGGATGGAAGAAGCCGGAGGACTACTAAGGTATGTGATTCCATCGTACAGACTACCGAAAGATATCGTAACACGCACGGTAAAAATGCTTGAGAATATCGGGATTGAATTCAGTCTCAAAGTTGATATTGGTAAGGACGCCACCCTCAATAATCTCAAGAAAGACTATGATGCCGTCTTTATTGGCACCGGTGCCTGGAATCCGATATCTATCGGATTGGACGGCGAGGAATCGGTCGTATTCGGACTGGAATTTCTGGCTAATGTTCAAAAGGGAATCAAAAAAGCCCTCGGTAAGAAGGTATTGGTCATAGGAGGAGGCAATGCGGCTATTGATGTAGCCATCAGTTCGTTGCGCCTGGGTGCTGAAGAGGCTACGATGGCATGTCTGGAAAAGAGAGAAGAGATGCCGGCACTCCCCTGGGAAATTGAGCAGGCTGAAGAAGAAAATATAAAGATTATGCCCTCCTGGGGGCCGCACAAAGTACTCAAATCTAATGGAAAAGTAGTCGGGATGGAACTCATCCGCTGTACCTCAGTCTATGACAAATCAGGGCGCTTTGCTCCAACCTACGACGAGAATGTCAAGACTACTGTTGAAGCTGACGTCGTATTTATGGCGGTCGGATATGCGACCGACCTAAAATTTGCCGAAGGAGTTGTCAACACCAGCAGCGGTCTGATTGTAGCCGACCATGAAACCCAGGCAACCAATGTACCCGGCGTCTTCGCTGGTGGAGCGGTTTCACACGGCCCTGCAACAGTGATAGAAGCAATCGCTGCCGGGAAGAGGGCGGCAATTGCCATGGACGCATATCTAAAGAAAGCCGGAAATGATAAGGGAAACGCGGCCGGGCCATTATTGAAATTCAACGCTGAATATTACAAGAAAACAAAGAAATTGAAGGCATCCAGAATTCCGGTAAATAAACGAACAATAGACGTTGAAGACACTCCCGGTTTTGGTTTGAACCAGATTAAGACCGAGGCAAACAGGTGTTCTAATTGCGGTTGCGTGTCCGTTAATGCTTCCGATACCGGAGTAGCTCTTGAGGCTTTGAATGCCAGAGTGAAGATTGTCGGCGCAAGGGGGACCAGGGCTATACCCGTTGCAGAATTCTTCGCCTCCTTCCCTAATGCACTCGAAGAAGGGGATATTGTTACAGAAATCCAGGTGCCCGCACTACGTGATGGTGCCAGGCAGACATTCGTTAAATTCCGGTTGCGTGAGGCGATAGATTTTGCCCTGGTGAGTGTTGCTTCCGTTGTTTCTATAGAGAATGGTATCTGTCAGGATGCGCGTATAGTGTTAGGTGCGGTTGCCCCGCGTCCGTTACGGGCTACCGCAGCGGAAAAAGTGTTAGTCGGGCGGGCGCTCGACGATAAACAGGCCGCTGCTGCGGCAGAGGCTGCTCTTCAAGATGCATTACCGCTAGAGAAAAACAGCTATAAAATTCCTATTGCCAGGGAAATGGTTCAGCGTGCCATTGTAATCCTTGGAACATCTGGGAAATGAGGTAACAATGCCGGAGAAAACGACAGTAAACCTAGTAGTTAACGGTAAACCCTATGGACTGATGATCGGGAAAGACATCATTTCATCGGATACGTTAGCAGAGACGCTGCGAAATAATTTGGGTCTGCTCGGTACAAAGATTTCCTGCGACCGGGGAGCCTGCGGTGCCTGTACCGTAATACTTGACGGTAAAGCCGTCCTGTCATGCACAATGCTTACTGTAGAGTGTGACGGTATAAGCGTGACTACTATCGAAGGGCTGGAAGACCCCAAAACAGGCCAGCTGCACCCACTGCAACAGTCCTTTATTGACCACACCGCCTTCCAGTGCGGTTTTTGTACCCCCGGCATCATTATGACTGTTAAAGCCTTGTTAGACAAAAATCCCAAACCTACGGAGGACGAAATCAAGCAAGCCCTTTCCGGCAATTTCTGCCGCTGCATTTCACATTACGAAGTTTTGAAAGCTGTCACTGCTGTAATCAAAGGTGGGAAGTATGGCAAATAACTACCGTTATATTGGAAAAGATACGCCACGTAAAGACGCGAGAGATATCGTCACGGGAAAAGCACAATACCTGGACGATGTGCGTTTGCCAAATATGCTAATCGGCAAAGTGCTCAGGAGTCCCCTCCCCCATGCCAACATTAAAAGAATAGATGTCGGCCGGGCGGCAGCCCTGCCCGGTGTCCACGCGGTACTGACATATAAAGATGTAACAGATGCTATCTGGGGTATCCCCAATCACATGAAGCTCCTGGATAAAAAGGTGCGTTTTGTCGGTGATGCTGTTGCGCTGGTAGCCGCGGATACTGCCGAAATTGCTGACGAAGCGGTTGAGCTTATCGAGGTGGAATACGAGCCGCTGCCGGCTTGCTACGACGTCAAAGAGGCCATTAAACCGGGTCAGCCACAGCTATACGACCAGTACCCGAACAACATTATTCCCCAGATTTCCAAGCTTTTGCAAAATGTAGTCAAGGGAGATGTTGACAAAGGCTTTGCCGAGGCTGATGAAATAATTGAGGGCACGGGATTTTATGAGTGTTTTCCCAATCCATTGCCCCCGGAACCGCCCGGTGTTGTTGCATACTGGGAAAATCCGGATAAACTGGTAGCCTACGTGGCAACTCAATCACTTGGTCTGAACAAATACCTGGCTCAACCTTTCTTCCGTATGGCAAACACGCAATTTATCGCCACACAGTGCGGCGGCAGCTACGGCACGAAAAATGCCAACCTGACGCCAATCGGCTTTGCCGCTGAACTATCGAAGGCAACCAGACGACCGGTCAAGATTTATTACACAAAAGAGGAGCACCTGGCTGCCTACTCATTACGATTGTCATGCCGCATTAATGCCCGTGTTGGTATCAAAAAGGACGGCACGGTCACGGCTGTAACCGGAGATTGGTTTGTCAATACCGGCTCGGGTTCGGAAGCAGGACCACATGAGATTGCTGTAGGCTGCGGTGAGCTTCAGCTAGCCTTGCGTTGTCCTAACTGGAACCTCCGCTCCAAGCTGGTCGTCACTAACCGGGCGCCCACCGGCATTGTCCGGGGCTACGGCGGCCAGGAACTGGAAAGCTCGATTCTGCCCATAATGGGCATGGCAATGGAAAAGGTTGGCGTTAACCCGGTAGACTTCTTCAAAAAGAACTTCGTCAGGGCAGGCGATGAATACTTCTGGCGGAACGGCATAAAGTACGTTTATCGGGGAGTAGATTTCTCTCCGGCCATTGATAATGGCGCAGCCAAATTTGGTTGGAAAGAAAAATGGAAGGGATGGGGTAAACCAACGTCTGTCGATGGTAACAAGCGGCGGGGGGTGGGTCTGGGCATCCACTGCAACGCGGACGTCGGTGAAGACAACTCAGAAACATGGGTAAAACTGACTCCGGATGGCCGTGCTCTCGTTTTGGTTGCGGTTTCAGAGGCAGGGCAAGGCCAGCGCAGCAGCTTGTGTAAGATGGCTGCCGAGGTGCTGCAGCTCCCCCTGGACGATGTCAATATGAGTTTTCCGGATACAGACGGTAATCCGTTCGAGATGGCCCTGGTAGGTTCACGGGGCACTTTTACCGTAGGTACAGCTGTAATACAGGCAGCTGAGGATGCCCGGCGCCAGCTTCTGGAAATGGCGGCTTCGGTGATGAAACTCAAACCCGAAGAGCTCGATACTGAAGACGGATATATATTTGAGATTAAAAATCCCAAAAACAGGATACCCTGGCGTAAAGCAACTGGCATAACGAGCACCGTCCTGGGTAAGGGCCGTTTTAACGAGGATTTCACGCTGAGCAATTTTCTTATGACATTCGTCGAGGTCGAAGTTGATACTGCGACAGGTAAGGTTAAACTCGTAAACGTCCTCAACAGCGCCGGATGCGGTCAGGTAATCTCTCCCGCCTCCCTGGAAGGCCAGTTACACGGCGCCCTGGGAGCCGCAGGCCTGGACACAGCGATATTCGAAGGTGGTATGCTGGACCCCAGTACCGGGCGAATGGTCAATTCCAACATGATTGATTATAAATGGCGGACCTTCAACGACCTGCCTCATTTTGATAACATAACTATGGATAAACCTATACCCAGCCACCGTTTTCATGCGGTTGGTGTTGGCGAGATATCCACCTCTCCCGGCCCCAGTGCCGTACTTATGGCTGTTTACAACGCTATCGGCGTGAGAATAATGGACTATCCGTTCACTCCGGACAAAGTCCTTAAAGCGCTGGGCAAGATTAAGTAGTCTGCATCATTGGATTAGAAGTAACTGAAATCCAATAACGGCCCTACTTGAAAATAATTCTTATGACAGTGGACGCTCAATGTTACTTTTTCTATTCCCTTGATTCTTTGCCGGATAGTACGAATGAGGCTTCCAAACTTAGAGGGATAACATAACCTACCGTGTCAGGGATGTTAATGACCCACCGGAGATGTTTGGATTTGATCTTCATATATTTCAATTCTAGTACATGATTTCTAGCAGTAATCCTTGGCTCAAGATGTCATCGTTGAGCAACGATTTGGTGGAAGCAACAGATCTGGTAGGTGGATGAAATTTTCTTTGGAACCCAAGGACTCCTTTTTGAACTCCACAAACAGACAAACAGACATTTTCATAAAGCATTCTTGATTTGAATCCGTAATCCTCGATAGTCTTTTTTGTCTTGCAATACAACTCTTTTTTCATATGTTTAACTCACCCAAAGGCGAGTTCTTATCATTTCAATGAAATTTTTTGATAAACACTTCAGGCATCTGAAGTAATCAGGAGGATTCCCTTGGCTGAACTTTGGAGATTATGCGGATTGGAATTGAGGCGGATGATTGACGCCAAAGAAGTTAAACCCTCTGAGATCATGGCAGTTATCCTGGCCCGGATTGAGAAGCTTAATCCCAACCTCAACGCCTTCTGCACAATCACCCAGGATTCAGCGATGGCCGAAGCGCGGCAAGCCGATAAAGAAATTGTCAAGGAGAAGAGCCAAGGGCTACTCTTCGGCCTTCCCGTGTCCATTAAAGATTTGATTTTCACCAAAGGTATCCGCACAACCTTTGCCTCCAAAATGCACGAAAACTTTATTCCGGATCAGGACGATGTCGTAGTTGAGAGGCTTAAGGCAGCCGGAGCTATCATAATTGGCAAAACGAATTCGTGTGAGTACGGTTATAAGGCCGTAACTGACAGCCTCCTTTGGGGAATCACCCGCAACCCCTGGAACTTGGAGATGACTCCAGCCGGTTCGAGTGGCGGTGCGGGAGCAGCAGTCGCCTCCGGCATAGGGCCCCTGGCCGTGGGAAGTGATGGCGGAGGATCCATCAGGGCTCCAGCAAGTTTCTGCGGAATCTTTGGCCTCAAGCCATCCAGGGGAAGGATACCCTTATATCCCTTGCTTCCGGGCTGGGAGACTCTGGACCGACGCGTGACCCATCACGGGCCCTTGACCCGCACCGTGGAAGATGCGGCCATGATGATGGAGGTGATGGCTGGGCCCGACGACCGCGATCCTTTATCCTTGCCGGGAGAAAAGCTCAATTATCGAGAAGAAATGAAAAAGGGGGTTCGGGGTCTGCGCATTGCTTGGAGCAAGGACCTGGGCCATGTCGTGGTTGATCCGGTAGTCCGAGAAGCTGCTGAGGGTGCAGCCCAGGTTTTTTCAAAAATGGGTTGCGAGGTAGAAGAGGCTACGCCGCACTTCCCATTGATGCATGATGCCTTTCAACTCCTTTTTGCTGCTGATTGCGCGGGCGCCATTGGAGGTCAACTGAAAAAATGGAAAGACCGCCTAGATCCGGGGCTGGTGAGATTAACTGAAATTGGTCTCAAGGCCACCGCTGTCGATTACGTGCAGGCTGTAAACCGATGTCATATTCTTTGGGAGAGGCTGCAGCCTTTCTTTGCGAAATATGATTTGCTCCTGACCCCCACGCTGCCGCTTCCCCCCTTTCCGGTGGGCATTGATTGGCCCAGGGAGGTTGCCGGGCAGAAGGTCCATCCTTTGAATTACCTCGGCTTTACTTATCCATTTAATTTAACTGGCCAGCCGGCGGCCTCTTTGCCCTGTGCCTGGACAGCAGATGCTTTACCTATCGGTCTCCAGATCATAGGTAGGCGTTTCGAGGATCTCACGGTTTTAAGAGCGGCGGCAGCCTTTGAGGAAGCACGGCCCTGGAAAGATAAATGGCCCTACTAATCTTTTTTCTCTTCCTTTAAATACAGGGTCATCACTTGTGACCCTTCGGGCTCGCAATGACAACCTGCGGTGTTAAAATATTTCCCCCCATCCTCCCCTCCCCCTCAAGGGGGAGGGTTAGGGTGGGGGTGACGTCATTTTATTTACCACGTTTGTATTGGTAACGATCGGATCATTTAATTTCAGCTTAAGATGGCCCTCTTCACGAGCGTTTTTGCGATCTCCACCTTGTATGCATTCATGCTGAGGGGCTGTGCACCGGCTATGGCCTGCTCTGCTGCCTCAGCTGCCAGATGCTCGTCGATGGGTCGCCCAATGATCACTCCCTCGGCTGTCTTTGCCCGAACAGGTCCCGGGGCTACGGCCCCAAGGGCAATCCGCGCGTCCACGCACACTCCTCTTTCGGTCGTGATGACCGATGCGACGCTCACAATAGGAAAATCGATAGGGGTTCTTAAGGTGAATTTCAGGTATTTCTGTCGGGCCCCTTCCTGTGGCTTCGGAATTTGAATTTCCGTAACCACCTCGTCCGGGTCAAGGAGTGTTGATTTTGTCGCGTCAGCAGTAAAGAAGGTCTGAGCATCAACCGTCCTCTTTGAAGTAACGATCTTTACGTCTAAAGCAGTCAATGCAATGCCGATATCGGAGGGGTTCACCGCTAAGCATCCACAATTGAAACACCGGCTTGCCTCTATTTCAATTTCGCTTAAACTGAGACCCAATGTATCTTCAACATCCACGCCCCTGACACGCTCGGATACAGCGACCTCGGGAATTCGGACCCGGGGTGCTGTCTCGAGAGTCGCACTCCTAAAGGTCGGCTCCGCTCCTCCTGCGTCAGCAGACGGTTGACGGCCTTTAAACGATCGTTCTATCAGGGAGGCTGCTTCCCTGCCCGAGGCCACTGCCTGGACAACAGTGGACGGACCTGTGATGAAGTCGCCCCCTGCGAAGAGGTTTTTCCCCATCAAATGTGCCGAAGGTGACTTTTTAAGTGATTTCTGCCGAAACGCCGAAGGGAGTATCGACTTATCCGGCTCTTCACCAACCGCTTTGATGACCGCGTCAACCGTAGAGCTAAAATCTGAGCTCTTTATCGGTATGGGCCGTGGCCGGCCCGACGCATCCCGGGAACCAAGTCGCATTCGTACACATCTAAGGATTATCTTGCCATTCGCCTCAGACGCTCCTGTTGGCAGCGTGAGAAACTCAAATTCGATCCCTTCCTCCTCCGCCTTTTTCACTTCATCCATTAATGCCGGCATCTCTGCTTGACTACGCCGGTAGATCACCACTGGCTCTCCACCCAGCCTTAGCAATGTCCGGGCGACATCCACAGCCTCATTGCCGCCACCGATTACCGCTATCTTCTTACCCGGTATTTCTCTGGCGCCGGCATTTACCCTGTTCAAGAACTCGAGGCCGGACAGGGCGATTTTCTCCCCCTTTATCCCAAGCGACCTCTCTTTCCAGGCTCCGCTGGCAAGAAAGACTGCATCGAAGCGGCCCATCAGTTTGGCGATGCCAACATCCTTGCCCACATTGACGCCAACCTCAAACTTGATCCCCATACCCTTGAACGCTTGAATCTGCTTTCTAACCACATCCTTTGGCAAACGATACGGCGGGATGCTGTAAAGAAGCATGCCGCCCGCTTCTGGTAGCCTCTCAAATATGGTGACCTGGTGGCCTGACCTTCTGAGGTAATAGGCCGCGGCCAGTCCCGCCGGTCCAGAACCAATGATGGCAATGCTTCTGCCGGACTTCGTCTTCGGCGGTGTAAAGATCTCGCCCATCCTTTCCAGAATGGTATCACCCAAAGATCGCTCAACACACTTTACGGCTACGGGTTCATCGAATTCGCTCCGATAACACTCGGGCTCGCAGAAGATGGGGCATACCCGGCCGGTGATGGCCGGGATTGGATTGAAGTCCAGTAATATCCGTGCTGCTCCCTTGAGATTGCCGTTGCTGATCCTGCTCAGAAAGGAGGGGATGTCCGTATGAGCCGGGCAATTTGAAGAACAGGGATAAGCAGCGACACTGGCGGTACCGAATATAGAATGATATCGATTATCCCCGGTCAGGGCATTGCAGATCTTTCCGCCCTTGCGCAGGCACACGATGCGTCCGCCGATGTGGTCTGGATACCTGTAGTACCAGCAGCGCACATCCTGACACAGATTACCGCCAATGGTAGCCGTGTTGCGGACCTGGGGGGTGGCCACGGAACAGGCTGCTTCAACAAGCACCTTACAACTCCTCTTAAGAAGGGAAGATTTCGCGATGTCGGAGAGCTTCGTCAGAGCGCCTATCTTTAATACCTTGCCCTCCTCCTTAATGTAATCAAGATCGGATATGGTTTTGACATTAATAACGGCTTCAGGATAGCTTGTAAGATATTCTCCCTTGAGGATTGAGAGCAGGTCCGTCCCTCCTGCATTGAGCATGGCTTTGCCCTTGTACTTCCTGAGAAGGGCACTTGCTTCATCAGCTGTACGGGCATTGATGTGTTTGAAAGATCTCATGCCGCACCTCCCTTCCGGCTCCCGGGCCTTACCTTGCCCAGCGCCTTGAGCACCCTCTCCGGTGTCGCCGGATATTCGTGCAGCCAGATGCCGATGGCATTCGAAACAGCCATGAGCACTGCCACCGGGCCTGGTGATGTGGCTATCTCGCCAACTCCTACGGCATGGAAACGGTGACTGGGAAAAGGCGTTTCGAGAACCACATTGCCAATGGGCGGAAGCTCAGAAAAGGTCCGCCATTTGTAGTCGATCATGTTGGCGTTGAGCATGTGTCCGGAAGAACGGTCAAGGATCGTTTCTTCGAAGAGGGCACTGTCAATTCCCCCGGACCCGAGGCACCCGTTGAGCTGCCCCTCGAGGCCAGGAGGATCGATCACCTGGCCAACGTCTGTCGCGTTGACAACATCTTGCAAGGTCACTTTCCCGCTTTCCGTATCGACCTCAACCTCCACAAATGTCATCATGCAATTCGTCAGTGTATAATCAGGCTCAAACCGTCCGTAGCCAGTGATCGTACGGTCAACACTCATTGCCTTCCAAGGGATCTTCTTTTCCGGTTTACTCTTGATGAAAATTACCCCATCCTTTGTATCCAGTTCAGAAGGCTCTGCCTGGAGCCTGGGAGCCATAAGCTCAAAGAGTTTTCTTTTGGCGTCCTCGGCCGCTGCAATTGCGGCACTTCCGATGGCGTAGGTTCCCCTAGAGCCTGCAGGACCGAACTCGTAGGGGTTGATCAATGAATCAGAGGGTGTCACGGAGACCCGTTCGATGGGCAGTTGCAACACTTCGGCAACCATCTTGATCAAGTTGCTCCTCTGTCCTGTGCCGTGCTCTGTGACGCACGAGAAGAGCATGGCCGTTCCGTCCGGGTGAAGCCGAACATTTGCCTCCGAGGCGTCCTCGCCAATATCAGCATTTCCGTGGACACCCACGCCGATGCCTCTCCTTTTTGTGCCGTCCACAGCAGTGGGTTTCAACCATCCCTTCCACTTTTCCTTCCAACCGAATCGCTCCGCGCCCTTCTCCATGGCCTTTGAATAGTCCACGCCCCGGTAGGTATACCAGATGCCGTCACGCCAGAAGTACCCCTCACCGGGCTTGACGAAATTCTTTTTGAGAAACTGAAATGGGTCGATGTCCAGTTTCTCCATGGCCAGGCTCAAAAGCGGTATCAGTGTACACTTCAGTTCCTGGCCGCCAAAGCCTCTCACGATGCCTGAGGCGTTCCGGTTGGTGCAGACAATCACAGGCTTCAAATCCCAGTTGGGGCATCGGACTGCGATCTGAACTTCACCACAGCCCACAGCGACCTGGGACTGAGTTGTCATGGAATAGTAGCCCGTGTCGATTAGCCACGTGCCTGACACAGCCGTCACGGTCCCGTCCTTCTTCATGCCCACCCTGGCCTTCATACGCGATGCAATCCGCATCGTGAATGCCGCCAGATGTTCTTCCTTGGTGAAGACGAGTTTTACCGGCTTGCCCGTTGCCTTACTTAGGAGCGCTGCATAGCACTGGACCTGCCAGGACATGAACTTTGACCCGTAACTGCCGCCACAGGGACCGCCTATGCTTCTCACTTCAACTTTCCTCCCCATCGCATGGAAGAGGGTGATCTTGTCCATGTATGAAGCCTGATTGGACACCCAAAGAGTCACCCTGTTCGGTTCCTCCCACACGGCGATTGCCCCCGGAGCCTCGGGGGGCAGAGGGTTCGGAATGTTCTCGTAGCCAAAGGTCCCTTCTGTGATGACATCAGCCTCTTGGAATCCCTTTTCGACATCACCCATAGCCACTTCCTTCAGGCTCTTGGATCCAAAAAAAGGAAACCCGGGCGTTACGACGTTCCCGGGGAACTCCTCATACAATTGCGGAGCGTCTGGCTTTAACGCCTCTTCCATCTCAAAGACAGCGGGTAAGACCTCGTACTCCACATCGATCAGCCTGAGGGCCTGTCTGGCTATCTCTTCGCTTGTGGCGGCAACAAGGGCCACGGCGTCACCTACATACCGCACCTTATGGTCGAGGATGCGGGTATAGCGGGGCGTCCCCCCTTTCCAATCGGGAACGTCCTCCCAGGTAAGTACTGCTTTAACTCCTTCAAGCTGCTGAGCCTTGCTTTTATCAATCCTCTTGATAAGAGCATGGGGGTGGGGACTTCTCAACACCTTTCCGTAGAGCATATTCAGCATCTTAATATCGTTAAGAAATCTCGCTCCGCCCGTGACAATATCCATCGCGTCTTTTCGGGGCATCGCTTTGCCTATATATCGGTACGTGTTAGTCATTTTCCTCACCTCACCTCTCTGGACGCTGCCATAACGGCCTTTACCACATGGTAGTGACTGATACACCTGCAGAAGTTACCCGAGAGAGCTTCCTTCACATCTTCTTCGGTAGGGGAAGGATTCTCATGAAGAAGCGCTTTTGCACTCATGATGATGCCTGGAGTACAAAACCCGCACTGAAAAGCTGTATAGTCGATAAATGCCTGCTGGAGAGGATCGATCTTTTCTGTTTTTGGATCTTTCAAGCCTTCGATCGTTGTTATCTTCTTCCCATCACACTCAACGGTCAGCGTCATGCAGGAAAGTACTGCCTTATTATCCATAAGCACCGTACAACATCCACACGCGCCGTTATCGCATGATACCTTTGTGCCGGTAAGACCGAGGGTCTCCCTGAGCGTATGGGCCAGCGTATGCGACGGGTCCGTTTCGTTAGGTTTATTTCCGATCTTCAGCTCATGGGGTTCCCCATTCACGGTAAGACGGATCCTATCTTTCTCCTTTTTGCGGATTTTCTTCGGAAATTCCCGCAGGGCAGAAGTTCCACCCTTGTTTACCGACTTTCCAGATTTGCTTCTGGCAATTTTCCTGCTTTTCATGGCTACCCCCTCATTGAATCTTTTCCCATTGTTAACATTCTTTCTTGCTCTTTTGCAAGCAAACCGGAGCAATGAAATTACATGTTAATTTCTATGCGGAAACCTCTCGTGGAACCAAGCAAGTTTCAGATCCCCTGACCCACACTTTATACTGTCCTGATTTCCAGAATTAAGAGACTATAATGGTGAAGAGCAAAGGCCTCCGCCTCTTCGATCTACTCGTCCTCCCCACTGGTGACGTAATGGGCTGGTCCGGGGAATTCAACACCGTAACGGCCGCGTCATAAGAGATTGAGCAAGAAGGTCACCTGCACGCTGTGGGGAACATCCTGATTTTGCACTGTCATTCTTGACCGCAAAAATGGCAGTTTAGGGCTTCGAAAGAGGCATTTTAGGAATGATATCTCAAGAATCTCAACACTTAATCGGGGGGTTGAACAGAAAAGCCTTCTTTGAGAGCTGCTTCACGCAGATTTTGATCGAGGCAGACAAAATCGAGACCCCGGGGTGTTTCTTGTGCCCAGATGAGAGCTGACGCAAGCTGCAAAGCATCCGCAGCCCTCAGAGGATGAATTGAAAGAAGCCGCTCTGCCCGCAACCGCACAGTCTCGGTGGGCTGAACCTCTGACCATGTCGCTGCGAGCGCGGAAAGCACAGTCCTCGCTTTTCCTTCATCAGCCGATGGAAGCACACCTTCCCTCTGTCTCCTCGAAAGTGCTGACAGGCACTCGATACGCGTAGTCCACCAGACCACGATATCCTCATCGTCTTTCATCAAACCTTTCATTGCTTCTGACGTTTTCTCTTTCAGGCATAAAGGAATAATCGCAGATGAATCCCAGAATTTCATCTTCCGGCCTCCCGTTCTTCAAGGAGGGCCTTCAGCACCAGGCCCTCAGGATCCTCTGGTCTAGGAATCTTCCAGAAATCCTTCGGGAGCTTACCCGGTCCAAGTCTGATGAGCCCCTGTTTTTCCATCCGAACCAAGGATTCTTTGAGGTCCTTGTTTCGGGAAACAGGTACGAGGCGGGCGACAGGTTTCCCACGATCGGTGATCAATACCTCCATCCCCGCTTTAACCTGATTCAAATATTCGCTGAGACGGGCTTTGAGTTCGGACACAGCAGCCGTTTTCATAATTCTCCTTTTTATAACCATTATAGTCATATTAATTTGACCTGTCAATCTTATTTATCGAGGGAGGGTATGCGGGCACGGCACGGCCCAAAAAGGTACAGGTTGGCTAACATGGAAGCAGCTCAGCCTGGCGGTCTGGTGGGGTCGGACCAAGACAACTACCTGAACTGCTGAAGGAATGATCCAGGAAATTGGTCTGTTTTGGGGCTTAGAACACCATTTTTGCCAGGAAAAAAGATCTTCTAAGAAGAAGGCCAACCGCAGGCTGCAGGGGACTCTTGCACCGCCATTTTTGACCATGAAAATGGCAGTTTAAGGCTTCAAGAAAGGCTTTTCAGGGATGATATCCCATGAATTCTCAATAACATGGCTTGGTCCGACCCCACCAGCTTTCTTCTCGGCTATTGTCAGCCCTTTATCTTGCCTATATTTCCTGATATGTTAGGCTAAAATCCCGGGGAAGGTAGGGGGCGACATAAAAGAATTTAGGACATGAAGGGGGAAGGCTCATGAATTCAGAACAGATTACCACCGTTATTACAGGGATTCTTGAAGGTGGAGGGATCATCTTTTTTCTTTACTATTACATTAAAGGACTCAAGAACCGAATTAGCAATCTAGAAACCACTATCCAAGCGCAGGAGAAAACCCTATTGGTAATGGAAAAGCGTATATCTGAAACCGAAAAGGTGGGAGACATTTATAAGAACTTGATCTCCGACCTTCCCAAAGATCTCGAAAACTATAGGGCTATTGTTTCACAGACCAAAGACAATGTCATTGTCGAACTCAAGAATATGAACGAGGAAAAGGATCAAGAAATCAGACGCCTCAAAGACGCAGAGAAACAACTTGAGAAACTTACGCGGGCAGAAATTGAGAAAAAGCATTCAATCAAAACCTTGATATTTCGGCTTCAGAAGTCCAGCGAAGAGTTTTCGAAATTCATCGATGCTGTCGAGGACAACCAAGAGATTGCAGCAACGCACCTTGTCCGCGCCCAGTCCCTCTCAGAATTTATCAATGCTGTCGGTTATAGATGGCGGTTGGAAGATAACCCAGAAGTATTCAAACAGATGTTGGTCGGATCAGGAAAACCACGGTCTCGTAATTTCCGGAGGGCATCCTGGAGCCAGAACGGATGTTTTGCTGTCTTATATGACAGGCAAGTCATCTTGGATCCTAGAATGAACGGGTTTTTAGAGGCGAGCTTTGCGAAGCTCAAGGATTATATTTACTCGCCTGAGGATTTCATGGGGTAGAATACTCAAGTTGACGAAAGAGTCACTTGAAAGGGCCAGGTCTATTTTCTTCCCCTTCTTTCCCGCATGATCCTACTTATCTTTCCACCGCCTCTTCGATTTTTTCCTTCACTCTGCTGGTGATGTGATAGACTGTCCCGGATTGTTCAATTTGTAATGGCCGTGCCATGAAGGGACAAAATCATACTGCAAAAGGCACTTTAAGAAAATGTACCTGACCCTAAAGCCTTGAAAGCCTTGCAGGGCCTTGGAATGATCATTAGTTTCAGATGAAAGGCGGAGCAAAACTTTTTTCACCCAAGATGAGCTCGCTATCAGGCATGAGGCCTTCTGCCGTATAAAACGTTATGAGAGCAGCGTCATGCATGCTTCTAAGGTGGCTTAAGACAATGTCTACGTTGACTCCTATGATCGTGGCGATTTCCCTTGCAGTGGGTTTCTTCGCTATCCCTCTCATCTTCTTAACCGCATTGATGATGTCGTACACTATCTTCTCGCACTGATCATCCAAATTTTCGACGACGTAAGCGCGTCCCTTTTGTGTTAATTTGTAAATGGTGCGCCCCCCAACAGATAATAATGTGTGTAGGTACTCTACACTTACAAGCTGGTCTAAGTGGTATTGCAGCCTCACTATTGGGAGGTTGAAATGGTTTGATAACTCATCGGCCGTAAAACCTTTGTCACTTCTTTCTACGATGAACTTGAGGATTTGGTTTTCCCATTTCCCTAAGGAGGCGATTGTCTTGGTATAAGATAGGGTTTCAAAACCTTGTGTTTCCTTTCTCATATTCTCGTGATGTTCCCTTTGGGCTGCATCAAAATCTCCCTCATGAAGCCAGTCAATCTTCGCTTCAGTTTTGACATTACACCCTGCTGTTTTCAATCGGGCCACCAGTTCCTGTCTCGCTTTTGCGTCATTACTAATTCTAACTATATGACGCCCGGCAATATCACTAAAGGGACGAGTTGGCCCAAGCTCAACCAAAATCGTCCGATCCGGATGCCTGCCAAAAGCTAATCCGGCTTCAAATAATACATTAGGCCTTGGTTGTGGCGTGAATTCGCGTTCGTACGTAGGATCGTCAGATTTGAGGTATTGGGAGCTCAACTTCGAAATATCGTCGCCGGTAATTAGGACTACAACTGCTTGGGCCTTTTTGAATGCGTGATCCAATATGTCACCTATGTATGGGGCTCCTGTCTCGGTATACGTTATAGCCTCTGACCACTCAATGGGTTCTAAGCTTATCGATCGGAGGAAAGCGAACACCGCTTTTCGAGCCTTCTCGTCCCTCCCATGTACAACGAAGACTCTCCTTCTGGCGTCTTCATTTGTTTCTGGCATATCTTCATCCTTCTTCTTGGTCGAAACCTGTATCGTGCCAAGTACGCTAAACAGTTCTGATTTGGACTCGCATAGCTTTATTCCATGGTGGAGGATGTCTGATGTTCCCATTCCTCCATTCATTACTTTATATTCCAGATAATATTCATTTTCCAGGTAGTCTATGTGCCTTCGTATTTCCTCCTGTGACGTCTCCAATATGTCACTTAGCTGTACTAATGGATACTGAGCGCAAAGGTTACCAGACCTACGATACTCTTCATAGAGTTTAAATATTAAGGCTCTCCTTATTGCACGATCAGATACTGCATCTTTTTCGCTTGAGCTTGCGATTGGTATTTCTTGGCTCTGAGAAATTGTAATTGATACTGAGTCTCCTTCCTTGGTCCAACTATCTATGACCTTCTCGCCGTCCCTAAGGTTATCCAATTCAGATCGGAGCAAGTAATCTTCATCTTCCCTAAATGTTGCGCGTAGCCGCAATCCAGCCCAAGGGGTCGTTATCTTCCTGCTATCCTTGAAGATCGCAAGTTCGATAATAGATGCCAATACTTGTTTCGTAGTTTCGTCCATAATTTCAACTCCCTCTTCCTGCCACTGCTAATGCGATAAATTCTTTAGGATCACACCTGCAAGAAAAGAAATACCGACGGTGGCGATCCACCAGACTGCCTTTTCCAGCACCTTCTCGCTGGAGAAGAATGGAACTCTCTTTTCAAAAACATCCTCACAGACCTTGCTCGTTGAATAAAGGGCGAACCAAAGGATTATGAATACTGCTATTGGTAAACTCTTTCGGGAAAAGAGGAATGCAATGTAAGAGCCAAGCCATAAGTTAACGTTAAAAGAAAGCCAAGAAAGTATTGGGGATTTATCCATTTTTGAGTATCTCTTTTTAATTTCTTTTTGTCTTTGTTCTTCTTTCTTGAGCCGGTTTTTCAAATATTCTTCAGCACTTTTAAAATCTATAAGATCTTCGATGTCACTGACCACGCCAACGCTCCATCCATCGCTCCCGAAAGAAGCTCCTCCACCCCACAAATTTCCAACTTGAATTAGGGCCGAGAGTCTCCTTGATTGATCTTTTGACAGCTCTAATGCTTTTTCAACCTCTGTTGAGGTTATCTCACGAGTTTCAGGATTTTCTTCAAACCTATTTTTCAAGAAATCCAGGTAACGCAGTAGCATTTGAATATCGTCATTGCCTTTTGGACAGACAAGAAAACCATGAAAAGTCAGCTTGTAATATTCAACCATGTTATCTTTAAACATCTCCACAAGTGCTGGTTTATTTCGCTTTATTACAGAGTCCACGACCGCTCTTCCCAATTCTTTTCTAAGTGTTCGAATTCCTGGCCACTTACCGGTTAGTCGAAAGTGGTCGTAGATGGCATTGATAACTCTTTGGTCCTCATTTCGAAGGTGAATATCAAGCATAGCGCAACCAGTATTGCCTTGGGCAAGTCTTAAGGACTTCATCCCGGGACTCTGAACAAGAGAATTTGTTCTTGAGTTCGGTAACCCTGCTGTCAGTCTACCAGAAAGATGTGTAAATCTCAATTGAGGGTTGTTGTTTCAAATGGCGATGGTCAAGGGCTTTTAGTGCCAATTTACACCACCAGCTTCTTGGCTCGGGTGGCCCCGGCATTATAGCAGGTTCCTCAAGAGGATGCGGCTTAGGACTACTTTCTTAGCGTTTCCCTCCTTTTCCTAATAATCCTGGTTTCAGAAGTAAATGGCCTTCAACCGTTATTGAAGGGTTGCTGATTCCTTCAGTCGAGTGGCGAGGCCGCGGATGAACAGAAATTCCATGGGCCAGCATCCGAGGACAAGAGAGAGAGGAGGAAACTGATCCCTCCCATGATCCACGCAGCCAATATGAAGCTCAGAAGTTCAGTATACCCCGTTAGAAATTCCAGCGGGGCATTATTTCTAACGGGGTAAAAGGGACCCGGGCTTGCATCAGGACGTTTTCGGGGACGGTTCTCGTTTTCCTCTGAGATAACAAAGAGACGTGGGCGATTTTTCTAAGTATCGCCTCTCAATTCACCGAAAAAATCTTGGTGAGGTGGGTTAATTGGAGGGGATGCTTCAACATGCCTTCGATCTTGAGTTTTCCAAGGAGAAGGTTTTTCAGGATATCCCTACCCGTCTCATCAAAATAATTTGGTAGGCCCAGGCAGATGTTGATGAGACTAAGCTGCAAGATCACGTCGTGATCCGTGACGATCTTGAGATCGGCCTCTCCAACGATGCCATTGTAGATCGTGAGTTTCCCGTTGCGAAAAGCGAGGGTGATCGTAATCTCAATGTCGCTCGCTACGATCACGACATTCGATTTGAGAGCCTGGAAGCTCCTAAGTTTATGGGGCTTCTGCTCAAGGTTCTGACGGATGAGATGAAATACCATATCCGCAAGACCCACATCCTTCGCCCCCTCATCAAGGAGTATCACAGGCTCTTCTCTCACCAGGCCTCCTGATAGACCTTTAAGACTTCAGCTGACTCGGAGATGAACTTCGGGTTGTAGACAATCGCTCCGTCGGAAAGGGCGAGCTCCGAACATTCCTTAAGCCCTGCCTCCGGAACTCCAACATCTCTCAGTCTCTGAGGAAGACCTAACTTCTTAGTGAATTCAGTGATCTTATCCGCAACGATCTCCCCCGCCTTACCAGCCTGGATTCCTTCAGGTCCCACTCCCAGGGCTGAAAGGACATTTAGACAGACATCATCGCACGCATCGGCATTGTACCTGAGACAAGCAGGAAGAAGGATGCTATTCGCCAGTCCGTGGTGCACTCCAAATACGGCCCCCACAGAATGGGCCAGGGCATGGACCAGTCCTACCTGGGCATTGGAGAATGCGCTCCCTGCCATGTTAGCTGCGATGAGCATCTGCCCCCTCGCCATCATATCCTTTCCATTTTCGACAGCTCTGGGAAGAAACTCCTTAATCAGCCTGATCGCATGAAGAGCCAGACCATCGGCGATCGGCTCCCTCTGCAAGGAATATAACGCTTCGATGGCATGGCACATGGCATCCATTCCAGTTGCCGCCGTCAGCTTTGGAGGCAATCCTTCCGTCATTCTCGGATCGAGGATGGCAACATTGGGGAGGATATTGTAATCCCCGAAGAGCAACTTTCTCCCCTCCTGATGATCTTTGATCACCGCAATATAAGTGGCTTCGCTTCCCGTCCCTGCAGTTGTTGGAATCACAATGTGTGGGGTCTGAGGTCTGGTGAGGACTTGAAACCCTGCATAATCCTGAAGTCTCCCTCCCTCTTTCATAAGGATTGCCATCCCCTTCGCCGTATCGATGGCACTGCCTCCGCCAACACTGACGAGACAATCGGCCCCACGCCCTGCTCCGAATTTGGCCCCCTGATTGACGATATGGATGCCAGAGTCAGGTTCCACATCAGAGTAAATCCCCACGCATAAACTCCCGAGGGTGTTTCTTATCCTCTCTGGAAGGTCCGTATTCGAGACAAGATCTTTATCGGTAACGATCAGGGCCTTCTTGCATTTCAGGTTCTCTACTTCAATAGCCACATCCAGGGCAGTGTTCTCACCAAAGACCACCTTGGTGGGGCTCCAAAAGACAAAATTGAGGCTGGAATCGTAAGGCATGGCTCCATTCTCCTCTCCAAAGGCAACTAATGCAAACGTATTAAATCTGATAACACTCAGCGCAATCGCCCCTCACCCCATCCCTCTCCCCAGCGGGGAGAGGGGAGGGTGAGGGGGCTACTCATCCAGGAATTTCGTCTCGATCTTGGTTGTGCACTCAACCAGTTCCTGGGAGGCTTTGACATAGCGAACGATGGTCGGGAGGTCCCCTTTTAGCTTGAGCTTTCCCTGCATCATGCCTTTCACCGGTTCCAGTTCTTTATTGATGACCTGCTTCCACCGGGCATAATCACCCGTGATACAGAAGGGAGCCTTTTGGGCTTCTGTAACGGGAACCATCTTAGCATCCCTGCAAACCCCCTGATGAAGATCGAGCCAGATGCCAACATCTTCATTCAGGCCAATCTCCGGTTTCGCTGAAGTGACTAAAGCAACAGGACCAGCAGTCCAGGTAGCCCCTGCTTTTTTGTATCCATCGCTCAGGTTGATCTGTCTTTTAAATTCTTCTACCCATTCTATGCTTGGAAATGATAGTGCCATCCCAAACCTCCTTCCTTAAAAACTATTCTGCAACACTTCACTCTTATCCATATAGGCTTTCCCCCAGTTTCGATAGGCAGGACATTCTTGTCCTGCATTGCATTTTCTGGAGATTGATAATCCCCCCTCACCCCCCTTTAGAAAAGCCTGCCTGCCGGTAGGCAGGGGCGGGATGGAGGGATTTGAAATCTAATATAAACATATTTTATTGCACGACGGTTTTGTAGGGCATGATCCCCGATCATGCCTCCAGCGGTGCGTTCGGGGAACGCACCCTACAAATTATATAAAAT
>CAYMJV010000046.1:0-23276 GCA_964390545.1 uncultured Syntrophaceae bacterium | reverse complement strand
ATCTCCAAAGGGGAACGGACGGGCGGATGAAAAAGCTTTAGACCTGCCTGCGCGAAGCCGCTTCGGCGAAGGCAGGGCGGAACCTCCAGGCGTATGGATTCAAAGGCCTCAAGAGTATGAAAAGACTACGTTTCGAGCACAAGGGACACTTAACCATAAACCTAATAATGCTCCGCGTTCTAAAGCTTTGGAGTCCGTTCGTCTGTTCCCCCTTCACTTCCAGCCCATGACGACACAGTCTCCTGGGCGGGAAGCTTCTCATTCGACATTGTTGGTTGACAAACCATTGGGTTTCCATTAACTTAATCGAAAATGTTCAAAAATATTGACATTCCTCGCTCTTATTTCCCGATTAAGAAAGACAAGGTCTTTCTTGTCCTGAAGGAGGAATATCGAGATGATCTTCTTGAGCAAGGGATTGAAGATATAGAAGCATTTCTCCAGGCACACCGTGAAACGTCAAAATATCTGCTTGGCAGAACTCCTCACCCATCCGTCCCTCTGAAGGACGAGAAGAGGATGGTGGTCCGTCTGTATTCGCACGGGGGGCTCTTTAGGGTTCTTACACGTGACCTTTACCTCTTCGGAACAAGATCCATCCAGGAACTCGCATTGACAGAGAAAATTCTTTCCTGCGGGATTCCAACCATTCAACCCATCGGCGCTATTCATCGATCTGTCCTTCTCCTATTCTACAAAGCCTATCTCCTTTCATTGGAGATCTCAGGTGCCAAAGATCTGATTCAATACTTTCAGGAGATTGGGTCTCACCCTTCCCTTGAAAGACTTCTCCATAAACGAAGAACCATCCGTTCTGTTGGTCTCCTCGTTCGTCAATTTCACGAAGCTGGTTTCTTTCATGGGGATCTCCAGCTTAAGAATATTTTGGTGTCTGGAGAACAACTCTTTCTCATCGATTTTGATCGTTCCTATCAGAAAGAGGTGTTGAGCGCTGACGAGAAGAAAAAAAACCTTCTCCGCCTCAATCGTTCTGTGGAGAAGTGGAAGCGCCTTGGACTACCGGTTACGAGGACGGATCGCTTTCGGTTCTTCCAGGCCTATGCTGAGAGGGATGAAGAAATGAGGAAGACGATGACAAAGGCATTGCGGACCTATTCCCTTCGCCATCTTTTTTATCGATGGAGCTGGGCCTTCCAGAGGATCCTGAATAAATAGTGCGGAGTTCGGAGTCGGGAGTTCGGAGCAAAAAGGAGCATCAAATACTAACTTCAGGAGGCCGATTCAGAAGGCTAAGGTTGAGGTTAAGGCTAAGAAATTACCTTAAAGAATGCTCTCAAGGGCTCAATGAGCAGCCGGTGATGGGCAAAGAAGAAGTGATCCGCTCCTTCAATCATGGCTAGAGATTTGGGTTCTTCAAGCCTTTCAAACCAACTTTCCAATAGAGCCATCGGGCAGAATAAGTCTTGATCTCCAGCCATGAGGAGTTTTATCTTCTTGCTTCCCTCCAAAAATCCAAAGTCATAGAGTCCAAGAGGAGGGGCAATGGCCACCATCCCTTTGATCCGGTTATCCTGTATACCCACTGGGAGGGCGACCCATGCCCCAAAGGAATATCCCAAAAGGGTAAAGGGCGAGTTCGAATGGCCGAGGGCCGAAAAGAGGTAGTCAATAGCGGCCTTCACATCTTCCCTTTCTTCGACCCCTTCGCTGTAGGAACCTCCACTTCTCCCTACGCCTCTAAAGTTAAACCGAAGTGTAGAGAACCCCTCTTGAGAGGCCGCATCCACAGCCGTTGAAATCACGAGGTTATGCATATCCCCACCGTATTGGGGATGGGGGTGGCAAAGAATTACACCCCGCTTCATTGAAAAGGCCTCCTGAATACTTAAGAGGCCCTCCAATTGAACTCCTTTCGATGGGATAAATACTTTTTCTTCTCTCATCCTAATCCTGAGGAAGCACTTAGTTTCTGATGGATTTCCCGGAGGGGCCCTCCTTTCTCCCTCATGTCCTTTTCTGAAGTTTCCAGCCATGAATCGATCTTCTCTTTCACCCATTCCAGGATACTTCTTAAGATTTCCAAGAAACGGACCTTAAAGCGCGTAACATCTTCGTCCTCTATCTCTTCATTGATAGACTTAAGCCAGCCATCAACCGTCTGTTTCAATTCTTTCAGAAGATCGATCAGAAAGGTGTCTTTCCCTCCCCCTTTTTCTCTCCCTTCCCTATACTGCGTCAGGACAATCTGGCCCTCCTCTTTTTTTTCTGTTGCCCTTTGAGAATCTTGATAGAAACCGAGAATGGAGATCAGGAAAAGGTTCAAAAGGAGAGACAGACAAGGGCCAATCCATTCTTTCATAGGTGTAACCTATAGGGAAAAAAGATGGCGGGCGATGCGGGGATCGAACCCACGACCTTTGGTTCCGGAGACCAACGCTCTATCCAACTGAGCTAATCGCCCCCATTGAACACACGGAATGATGGAATGTTGCGTATAGGCCGACATTCCACGAACCCATCATCTCAATTCCTATGAAAACTTCTTACCATAGTGCAAGTAGCACTGTCAAACATTCCGGCTTCTTCCGACTTCACGGGGATCTCGCCATTCATGTCCCTTCATTTAATGGTTTTGGTCGCTTCATCCTTCTTCCAAATGAAAATTATGCAACCTTTTTAATTCGCATCATTTCAAGTTTTTTTCTAAAGGAAAGAGACCTTAATTTCCTTCTTTCTCTCATTCTCTGTTGACTAAAGACTTTCCAGAATTCTCTGTAGTCTTTTATCCAAAGGAGTCTCTTCATCAGCAAACCTCTCAATAATTTCATTCAACTTTGTCATATTTGCCATTTCTAAGAGATCAGGAATTACCATCTTGTCTTTCAACCGGAACGCCATGAGAAGCGAAACAATCAGATATTCTACGGTTAGAACCTTAGTGGGAATATTTCTGACTCTAATCCTTTTTGCTTTTTTGACTGCCTCGTTGATAAATGGATGGAGTGAACCAGGTAGAAAATGGACGGGTATATCGTCAATGACCACATGAGTGCCCCGAATTTTAAAACCTGCCTTTTTGAAATAGGTGCGAAAGATATAAAAATCCTCGTCTGACTCTACAAATAGAAAAATGTCAAGATCAAGGGTTTTGACAGGTTCAAGATAATATGCCACAGCATGGGCACCACCAATGGCATAGTCTCTAAGGACTCCTGTCTTTTTTAATCTATTCAACCTCCTAATAACTTTTTCTTCCATACCTTTGTTAGCCCCTTCTTAGAGACTTTCTTAGCACCTTCAACGGTGACTGTCAACCTGCCCTTTTCTTCCCGTGTAACGCTTCCCATCTTCATAGAAATCGATGTACCAGCTTTCTCTTGTAAGATAGACTCCCATTCAACTTACCTCGTTTCTGTCTTCCCCTTAAGGTCCGTTGGAAGATCAATCGATGCTATTCGGCTATATATATGTTTAACTTCTTGAGGCTTAACTCTCCTCACATAAGGAAGTTGTATATCCTTTCTCATCTCCACTACCGCCTCCTGGAGGGCCGTTGTGATATTCCCCCGTGAGCCTTTGATCATTATGGAGATAGCGTAATCCATTTTCAAAGCCACACTTCTGCTACCATAAAGCCACAACTTACCGAGAGCTTTGTTAAACTCCCCTTCATCCTCAGCTTCCGGATGATAAGCCACTTTTAAGACTACGGGAATTATTTCCTCGTATGCTTTCTGTTTCCCCTAAATGTCTTAAAACGTCCGGCATAATATCCAGCAAGTGCAGTAACAACCGCTACGATAGCACCTGGTATAATTGGGTCCATATCTACTCCTTTCTATATTCGATTTTCAAAACCAGAAAGTACTCCACCACATTGCTAAAAGCCCCGTTATTTCCGTTTCTCCCTGTTCTCGTCAGGCCAGAGGGTCAGGCATAAGTAATTAAGTATTTTCGATTTTTTATCTGTTCTTCCGTTCGTGCCCTTTATTGTTCGCTAACATCTCCAATGGGTGCCTAAATCAGTGCCAGAAATTCCTCCTCTGTTAAACCAGATTTCTTTATCTGATCCTTTAAAAGCCCGATTTTAATCGTTTTCCCTTTGTGGACTGGAATTGAAAGAATGTTTGGGTTTCCCTCCTTTGTCAGTTTCACATGACTTCCTCTCTGTCGTCTGCTGACCCATCCTGCTTCTTCAAAAGCGCGGATCACTTTCTCCGGTTTAAGGTTATGAAGGCCTGCCATTTACGCAGCCTTTCTTTTCAGACTTTTTTCCTTTTTGAGCTCTTCCTGTACTTCAAGATGACCCTTGATTGCGTCCTTAATCATATCTAAGACTTCCTCAACGCTATCTCCCTGAGATGAGCATCCGGGAAGCTCTGGACATTCAACCCAATAACCGCCATCCTCGAGATCCGGATGAAGAATCACTTTGAATTCTCTCTTGAAGACCTTGACCATGTAGGTTCTTTCCCTTGCGATCTTGGAGGTCTTCCCGCGCAGGTCGTTGATTAGCTCTTCAATGGCAATTGCCAAAACGTATTGACCCTTCTTAAGTGTGTCGATCATCTCTCTATCCTTATTTGTCAGAACAAAGATTGTTTCCCCATCCGTCAAGAATCTCAACTGGGCAAGGGGTTTTTCCACTTCGGGAAGATGTTTTCTGAGGTAATTAAGGCTCTTTCTAATCTTCTGAAGGGACAAACCCCGGTCCCGCAAAAACTTTGCCACCTTAAACTGAATGAGATCTGTGAAAGAATAAAGCCTTACCGAACCATAACCGGAAGCTTCGCTGATGGAAGGTTTAATAAAATTTGTCCGGTCCCAATAGTCAATCACCCTGGTAGGAATACCAATGATTCTTGATACTGTCTTTGAACTAAAAGAATTTGTCATATGACCACCTCCAGGAGTTACGATTATAAATTCATTGATGTAATTTTAAACCTAAGGAAACATAATGTCAAGAAAAAACGCTGTGGAAATTGATGTGACTCCAGAGTGAAATTAGTTGGTTTTCCGTGACATGGAGTGATGTTTCAAACTGTCTGCCCGAACCGTCGGCGGAACGCTTCGCGCAGGAAAGGTTTTTTGGAATCAGGGCTGGCTTTTTGCCTAGGAGGGCAGATAATCCCAATAGATTCAAAGGCTTATATTTTTTCTTGCCATTCGTCAACAAATAGGGTATAAGAAATTTTATTTAGTTGCAGAGAGTCAATTAAGGCACAAGACGGAGAAAACCGCAAAAGACTCCAAACAACTCCTTTGCGGTTTCTTATTTAATAGAGAGAGATTTGAGAGTGGGGACTGCGAGAAGATCTTCCCGACACGAGCAAACCTTGGAAACCTTGACTTTGCCAGAAGAGTTGGATATCGACGTATTGGGCGAATTTCCCGGATTGAAACTGGAAAGTGGGAATGAATCTGCCCTGACGAAAGAAGAGGAAGACGTCGCTGAGAACGAACTGGAATTTTTCAGGAAGACACCCGATCCTGTACGAATTTACCTAAAGGAGATGGGATCCTTTCCTCTCTTGACCCGCGAAGGTGAGATGGAGATTGCCAGAAAGATTGAAAGCGGCCAGCAGGAGGTGATCAGCGTTATCTTTAACTGCCCGATCACTGTGATGGAGGTGATTACTCTTGGGGGTGATTTACGCGCCGCTAGGGTCAGGATCAGAGAGGTGACCGATGAGATCGACGATGAAGAGGCAAGCGCACTGGAGGAAGATAATCAAAAGAAAAGGGTCCTCAGCCTGATCAATAAGATTCAAAGAGGGGGGGAACACATCCGTCTTCTCCAAAAGAAGCTAAAGGCCCGCGAAAATGGGATTTCAAAAAAGGCGATTCGGAAACGGATTATAGAGAAACAGGTTGAGATCTTTAATCTCCTCAAGCAGATAAAGTTGAAAGATTATCAGGTGAATCGAATCGTCCAGAAGTTGAAGGAGCGGGAAATTCAGATACGAATCGATGAAAGGGAACTGAGGAAATATGAGAAGTTGCTCCTCTCGCTTCAGGAAGCCAAAAGGCGCTTGCCCAGGAACGGGAAGAGGATGAACGGAAAGTCTTTTTTCTCCGCTCGTTCCAAGCTCAAGAGCCAGAAGCTGGCGGAGATGAGCCGCATCGCCCGTCATCTCAGAAGAAAAGTAAGTTGCGTGGAGGCAGAGTGCGGGCTTTCTTCGGTCCAGCTGAAGGAAGCCCTGAGGGCTATCGAGGCGGGCGAGGCCAGAGCCAAACAGGCGAAGAACGAATTGATCAAAGCGAACCTGAGATTGGTGATCTCCATTGCCAAGCGATACGTGAATCGCGGGCTCCAGTTCTTGGATCTAATCCAGGAAGGGAATATGGGCTTGATGAGGGCGGTAGATAAGTTCGAATACCAGCGTGGTTACAAGTTTGGTACGTATGCGACGTGGTGGATTCGGCAGGCCATCACAAGGGCGATAGCTGATCAAGCCCGTACCATACGCCTTCCGGTCCACATGGTCGAGGTCATCAACAAACTGAATCGAGTCTCTCGCCTTCTGGTTCAGCAAATTGGGAGAGAGCCCACCACGGAGGAGATTGCCAAAAAAATGGGAGTGTCTCTTGAGCATTTGCAGAAAATTCTAAGGATTACCAAGAAACCCATCTCTCTTGAGACCCCGATCGGTGAGGAAGAGGATAGCCGATTGGAGGATTTTATCGAGGATGAAAAGAGCCTCTCCCCCCAGGATGCGGCGATCAATTCAAATCTGGTAAAGCAGACCCAGAAAGTTCTTTCCACCCTGAACAAAAGGGAGGAGAAGATTCTGAGGATGCGGTTCGGGATCGGCGAGAACCACGATCATACCCTTGAGGAAGTAGGCCGGGACTTTCATGTCACCCGGGAGCGGATTCGGCAGATCGAAGCAAAGGCCTTAAGGAAATTGAAACACTCTAGACGGGCCGAGAAGTTGAAAAGTTTCGTTGAATACTAAAAAGGAGAGCGACTATGAACATTTATGTGGGCAATCTGTCATTTGATGCATCAGAGGAAGACCTTCAGAAACTCTTTTCCGGCTTCGGCCAAGTCAGTTCAGCCACGATCGTCAAAGACAAGTACAGTGGTCAACCTCGGGGCTTTGGTTTCATTGAAATGCCCGAGCGTTCCGAGGCTCAGGCTGCCATTGAGAACCTGAATGGAAAAGAGCTCCTTGGTCGCTCTATCAATGTAAGCGAGGCACGTCCCAGGACCGACCGCGTAAAACCCGGAGGACAAGGTGGGCGTAAAGGGCGACCAGGAGGATATGGCGGCGGTAGAAACCGCTATTAGCAGACCACTGAATACGATTCAAAAGTTTAAGGCTACCTCCAAAAATGTCATTCCTGCGAAAGCAGGAATCCAGAAGCTCTTGACATCACTGGACTCCCGCCTGCGCGGGAGTGACAAATTGATAATTAATAGAGGTTCCCTTAAGATTTTAGATTAAAGATTTGAGATTTTTCAATCCCTGCCTACCGGCGGGCAGGTACAATCTGCAATCTAAAATCTGAAATTATGTTAAATTATTTCCAATACTATGGTTACCTTACCATCCAGAAGAACCTGGGGAACCGCCTTCAGTTTCATCCCGATCTTAATCTTTTTCAGATCGATCTTGGGCATCCATCCCATGATTCTTAGACCAGTCTCTACCTCGATGATTCCAACGGGACAGGGCTCAAATTGAACACTTGAGAAAGGCATGAGAGGCTGCCGGACTGCAAAATGTTCCGGAGGAACATAAATCTTAGTAAAGGTCACCAGTTTTCCTTCCCCGTTTAAAGGGCTCCACTCCATCTCACTGTTCATACAGGCTGAACAGTCTGCCCGGGGTGGATAATATTTCTTCCCGCATTTCTTACAGGAAGTTGACATGATCTTACCTGCGGCAAGATCATTTGCAAATCGGGATACCTTGGTCTGATTAATCGCAAGAGAAAAATTCTTAAATTCCATCTTACTCCCTCCTGAAGATATGGATGGCCACTACCTGGCCAGTTCCTCCGACATTATGGGTGAGGCCAATCTCCGCATTCTTTACTTGCCGCTCCCCCGCTTCTCCTCTCAATTGCTTGGTGATCTCAACGGCCATGGAAACGCCCGTCGCCCCAAGGGGATGGCCTTTTGACTTTAACCCTCCATCAACATTGACGGGGATCTTCCCACCCACATAGGTCTCTTTTGCTTCAATCAGTTTTCCACCCTCCCCTTTTTCACAAAAGCCGAGATCTTCATAAGCCACAATCTCTGCAATGGTAAAACAGTCATGGACAGTGGCCACATCGATATCCGAGGGTTTGACACCTGCCATTTTATAAGCGATTTTGGCGGCTTCCCGGCTGGCTCGGATGGAGGTAAGGGACTCTCTTTCCGTGATTCTCATCGTATCCGTAGCCAGGCTGAGCCCTGCAAACCAGACGGGTTTTTTCGAGATGGCTTTAGCCTTCTCTTCCGAGGCAAGGAGAATGGCTGCAGCCCCATCCGTGATGAGACTGCAATCAAAGAGTTTCAAGGGATGAGCTACAGTAAAGGAGCTCATGGCCTTTTCCAGATCGATCTTCTTCTGCATGTGGGCATAGGGATTGAGACTGCCATAATAGTGATTCTTCACGGCCACCATGGCCAACTGCCCTTCTGTCGTTCCGTGTTCAGCCATATGTGCATTTGCAATCATCGCATAATAACCGGGGAAGGTTGTCCCGAAGGGATATTCCCAGGTGGCATCTCCCCCTCGTCCCATGATGTCCGTGGCCATACTGGTAGGAACCTCGGTCATCTTCTCAACGCCAACGACCAGAACCAGGTCGGCCAATCCCGAGGCTACATTCATCCATCCAGTTCTCACAGCCATACTTCCTGTTGCACAAGCACCCTCAACACGGAAATTTGGCTTCGGATCGAAACCGATGTAGTCATGGACCTGTGCAGAGGGCTGCAAGGCAATGGAGAATTCATCCCCCGCGATACCCGTCACCATGCTCTCCACCTCTTTAAGCGGGACGCCTGAATCATCCAAACAGGCCTTCACTGCTTCGAAGGCGAGCTCCCGAAGAGAAGCATCCGATCTCACTCCAAACTTTCCATGACCGATTCCAACGATAGCAACTTTTCTCATCTTTATCTCCTCCAAGATTTATGAAATAGCCCATTACTAAGAAAAAATCATTTTATCTTGCCTATAATTGCGCTGGCAATCGCATTTTTCTGAATCTCTCTCGTCCCCTCATAGATCTCAGTAATTCTTGCATCCCTATAGAAACGCTCTACCTCGTACTCCGACATATAGCCATAGCCTCCGAGAATCTGAATCGCTTCCTGGGCTACTTCAACGGCCACTCTTCCGGCAACCATCTTTGCCATGGAGGTCCATTTTGGCTCGATCCTTCCCTGGTCGAAATTCCACCCCGCTTTGTACACCAGACATCTTGCTGCTTCAATTTGGGTAGCCATGTCAGCCAGTTTATGCTGGGTGACCTGAAAATCGACAAGCCTCTGGCCGAACTGCTGTCTCTTTCTTGCATAATCGATTGCCCGATCGAACGCTCCCTGAGCCATTCCCAGGCCTTGAGCAGCCACCATCACCCGGCTCTCATCGAAGAATTCAAGAACCTGATAAAAGCCTCTATTCAAAGGACCGACGAGGTTCTCTTCTGGAATCCGGACTTGGTCGAAGCACATCTCTGTGGTCGAAGTCATCCGGATGCCCATCTTATCCCCAAGTTCCGTGACCTCAAACCCTTTGCTCCCCTTATCGACGATGAAAGTTGACTGGCCCCGATAAGGAGGACTGGCCTCGGAGTTCGTCTGGCAGAGAACAATGACGAAATCGGCAATCCTCCCGTTGGAAATGAAGGTCTTGACGCCATTGATCACATATCCCTTTTCATCCTTGACAACCGTTGTTTGGAGGCTGGTGATGTCACTCCCGTGATCGGGTTCAGTGAACGCGCCAGCAGAGATGGCTTTCCCCTTTGTGATCGGAATCAGGTACTTCTTCTTCTGGGTTTCGTTTCCAAACCGCAGGATGACCTCTGAGGAGAAATTGGCGATGCTCAGGCAGACTCCAATCCCTGAATCCCTCCGGCAGAAGGACTCAACGATCAGGGCATTTTCAAGGATTCCATATCCCTGGCCTCCATATTCCTCCGGATAATGGATTCCGATGAAACCGAGGCTGCAGGCCTTTTTGAGGATATCGAAGGGATACTGGTGATTTCGGTCGAGTTCTAGGGCGACGTCCTTATCGAATTCCCCTTTTGCAAATTCATCCGCCGCTCTCTGAATCCCCTTCTGTTCCGGGGTCAAATCGAAATTCAAGTTTCTCCTCCTGGAAGGTGAGTGGATTCTATTCCATCACCCTATTGTAAAATCTGCAATCTGATCCGCAATCTCAAATTAATACACGATCCCTCCATATCCCACAAAGCTGTCATCGGGCATGATTTCATGGCTGGTGTAGTAATCAAGAAGGATTCCTTTTTTTGCACCCAGTGCTTTACAAGTGGCCACGGCAGAAGCTGCGGCGCCTGCGCTACAGGCACTATCATTCTCCTCCGCATGTCTGAGAAGTCCTTCGATATCCATGCCTAAGGCTCGATCGATGAACCCCCTATCATTCTCTTTCTTCACCCACTCGACAGCCTTTGGTCCTATCCCTTTTGATAAGAATCCATAATTTGGACCGTAGTGCGTCAGGTCGGTCGATCCAACAGCAACAATGGAGATGCCCTCTTTTTGAGCGATCTCAGCTACCGCTTCTCCCAATTCTTTGGCTCTGGGGGAAGCAGGAGATCGAAGGGCAAGGAGTTTCGACTCCGGGAAAAAGTATTTCACCATTGCCAATTGAACCTCTATGGTATTGTCCCCGCTTTGGAGGCTCTCCTTTTTTGTTTCGACCTTTTTCATCAAGCTCTTTACAAATTCAGTGTGGACCTCGATATCCCCGAAGGGGGTTTCCCATTTATCTTCTGTGACGATGAGCGGGAGATGTTCTGAAGAGAGATGGCCTCCGTAAAGAACGACCACATCGGCCCTCCTCTTCAACTTCAGCGAATAAAATACCCGGGCGGCGAGCTTCCCGGAAAAATACCAGCCTGCATGGGGGACAATCCCTCCCAAGCCTTCAATTGATTGGGGTTGTGAAAACGACCACCCCTCGACATAGGATTCAATGTCCCTTTTACAATCCTTGTCCTCGTAAGGATACCATCCTCGAGGTAAAATCCTCTTTCTACGATTCATGGTTTTCTCCTTCCCCTAATCCCCCCTCTCCCCCCTTTACTAAAGGGGGGTTGGGGGGATTTTAAATCTTTTCAAGCGTTGGCATTCCCATCAACCTGAGCAAGTTTGCCATCGCGGTTTGAAAGACCTTGACTAGAGACAGTCGAAAACCTTGAAGGTCCTGATCCTGAAGATGGATGAATGGGGTTTGAACCGCCTCCCCAGGGTCCGGGTGTTCATAGAAATTGGTAAAACAGGTTGCCAGGTCAAAGGCGTATTCAGTCAGTTGAGAAACTCTCAAGTTCTTTCCAACGTTTGAAATGACAGATTGAAATCTCTCCAGACCGCCCACCAAGTCTCTCTCCGTTTCGGTCAATTTGGGTGGAATGGAATCTTTCCTCCATTGGAGATCGATCTTCCGCTCTTCGGCCTTTCTCAGGATACTGCAGGCCCGGGCATGGGCATACTCCAAATAAATCCCCGTATCTCCTGTGGTCTTGAGAGCCTCATCGAAATCGAAAACAATCTGACTTTCCACGCTGAATTTCAGTAGATAGTATCGAATCGCCGCAGAGGCCAGGGCAGAGGCTGCCATCCTGTCCATGGGATGGTCCGCCTTTTCGATCACCTTCTGTTTCACCCTATCTATGAAATCCATTGCCTTCACTCCGGTTCCGGCTCGCCCGGACATGGCAAAAGACTTCTTATCTTCGGCATCCTCTACCCCCAAGATCCGTGCCGCCTGTTGGGATAGATTGACAACTTCATAGGCTAAATGCACGGACTGGTCGGCTTGTTTTTCAAAACCCGTCTTTCGGAGACATTCAATCACCACCTGCTGGGGATAACTCTGCCGGGTATCGATGACATTGATGACCCTGTCAGCTTTTCCAAAACGATGGGGAAGCCGATCCGCAGGCTCACCTTGCGGAGCCGTCGTCCAGAGCATCTCTCCATTGGCTTGAAGCCCCCAAGTCTTATACAAAAAATCTTTCTTGAGAAGTCCGAATTTCCAGAGTTGATAAGCCACGTCCTTCCCTGTATAGGTGACACTCCCGTTGGATCGAACGAGAATCTTGTCCAGGCTTTTAATTCCTTCCTCTGTCTCAACAAGGCCACCGAAAGGAACAACCCAACATCCTTCATTGGGTCCTTCTTTCTCGAGTCGAAGGGTCCCCTTTTCTTTCAAGAGTTCGAAGGTTGCATCCCAGAAACCCCGCTGGATGATATCGGATTCCCAGTTGAGGAGATCATAGAAGATGGAAAGTTGGGCCAAAGTCTCCAGATGAGCCTGAACAATTTTTGTCGCCAGTTCCTTGGCAAAACCGGAGATGGGATGGGTGCCTCCCTCAATCTTATGAAGAACTTCATCCCTCCTCTCTTGAAGGGGGGGACGCTTCTCAACTTCGGTCTGGAAACGGGCATAGAGGTCCCAGCAGAAGTAATCAAAGGGTTGGCTCTCCGGAGCCTTCGACCAAAAATTCCTGAAATCGGCCAATCCTTCGGCATAAAAGGGAGGATCCAGGTAGAGAAAGGCTGTCACCACATCGACCACCTGAACTCCCGTATCGTCGATATAATTACAAACCTCCGTTCGAAAACTGAGCCATTCCAAAACCCGGGCCACCGTATCTCCGATCACAGCATTCCGGAGGTGACCAATGTGCATCGCTTTGTTGGGATTGACACTCGTGTGTTCGATGAAGACCTTCTCTTTATGCGTGGGAGCCGATTTTCCGAAAAGATCTCCTTCTTTGAGAATCTGGGTCATCAAATCTCTTGCTAAACTCACCCAATCCACTTTGAAATTAAGGTATCCGGGAGGTGACACTGTGATTTCCAGAATATAAGGAAGAGACTTTCCCCTCAGTTGATCAGCCGTCTCTTGGGCGATCTTCATCGGAGACTGCTTTTTCTGTTTTGCGAGGGCTAAGCAAATAGCGCTTGAGAAATCGCCAAACTCCCGCTTTGGAGGAACATTAAAGGGCACCTCCTCGATCCCCAAGAGTGAATTTAAAAAGATAGCAACCCCTTCTCTAATCATTTTCTTACTTACGACCTAAACCAGATAATATTTTCCCGTCTCGATAGGCGGGACATTCCTGTCCCGCCCTAGGCTGCATAGCCCGGGTTTTCTAGCCCCGTTTTATTAAAAAAATGTGGGAAAATCCGTCTCTCCCCTGTACTTCGCTGAACTATACTCATAATCCTCTGAGCGATTTACCATCCCTTTCCTCACTGGATTATCTTCTATGTATCTCATTCTCGTCAACACCTTCTCCTCACTATCGAGTACATAATCGTAAAAACCGCTTTGCCAGATTGAACCATTCCTCCTCAATAGCGCATTTATCTTTCTTGCTGAAAAACCCTTAATTGATTTCATACATTCTGAGATATTCTTACCCCTGGGAATAAGAATCAGATGCATGTGGTCAGGCATTATAACAAAGGACAAAAGATAATACCATTGTTGCTCCTTCCCAAACAGGACACCCTCCAGCAAAATGTCCGCTGCTTTATAGTCTGCAAATATAGGTTCTCTCTGGAGAGTGACCGTCGTCGTGACGTAGGGGTACTCTTTTATGTGTATATGCCTTAACCTTGGCATAAAATTGACTCTAGGCGGGGTTGGAAAACCCTGCCTATCGATATAAGATTCTCTTAGGCAATGTTTTGTCTGATTATTATTTTGGAGGGTGCGAAATGTCAAGCAATAGAATCTCAAGTTAGAATTGACAGTGCGAAGACCTGAGGATATAATCTGGTGCGTTCTGAGAGAGATTGCTGAAAAGACCCAGAAATCCCCGATGAAGAGAGCACAAAGCATTTTTTTAGAGCTCTTCTAGAGGAAGTATTTTAGGAGGATCCAACAGGATGACTGCCCACCATGACCTATTTCAATCTCTTGAAGGTTTTCCCATAGAGCTGCAGAAGATTTATCAAAAATCTTTCACCTCTAGAAAAGGATTAACCTATGGATTGATTCGAACGGCTGAAGGCAAGAAATTGGTCGTATGGGGGGAAAATGACGCTGTCTTGGCAGATCCCTTCCAAGGGAAATGCTACCCTCATACATCCACTCTGAAGATCTGTGATCTTTCTCCCCAAAATGCGATCTGTCTCATGGAACTCTTTCCTTACACAAAGCCCGTTTCCCTCCGGGAACATAAGATCACCATAGGAACCGGCGATCGTCTTGGAGTGGCCACTCCAGGCCATATCAGAGCCGTTCAAAAATTTGGAGTTCGGCCTGTCCTGGCCCAGCAATCTGTCCGTGAAAATACGCAGACAGGAAGGAGTTTTGAGGAAGTTGTGAGTGATGCCGCCTGGGCGGTCTTCCAGGAGAACTACCAAGATGGATATGGGGCGGATGGAGACCACCTCAAATCTCTTCAGGAGATTAAGAATGCTCTCGATGCTGCTGTCTCCATGATTACTCTCGATCTCTCCGAAAAGCTGAACCCGGAGGCTTCTGATTACCCGAAGGATCAGCTGGACCGTCGATTTAAAGAAGAAATTGACAAAGGAGATGCGGAGGTTCTGCTCCACCTCTTCCTCGATAAGGAATTCAGATTTAAGGGCCGTCATGGGGAATTTTCTATTCGTTTTGATGAGGAGAGTGCAAAACGGAATATCCTCCTTTTTCACAAAGCGATTGATTTTACTGAAGAAGCTTACCAGTTCATCTTTTCACGATTCGGAAATCGGCATGTTTTCGATTTTGAAATCTCTGTCGATGAAACCCCCTTTCCCACGACTCCGGAGAATCATCTCTTCTTTATCATCGCCTTGAGTCACAGAGGCGTTAAAATCGATGCCCTTGCCCCGCGCTTCATCGGGGAATTCCAGAAGGCAATCGATTATCTCGGGAATTTGGCGGATTTCCGCAGGCAGTTCTACCAGCACGTCCTCATCGCCAAAGATTATGGGAACTATAAAATCTCGATTCATTCCGGAAGCGATAAGTTTTCAGCCTTCCCTCCGATGGGGGAATTGGCAGAGGGAGGGCTCCATCTAAAAACAGCCGGTACGAGCTGGCTTGAGGCTGTCCGTCTGATTGCTTCCGTTTCCCCTTCCCTTTACAGGGAGATGCATCGATGGGCCTTGTCTAAATTTGGTGAGGCTTCCAAACTCTATCATGTAACCACAGATCTCAACCGCATTCCGAAGCTTGAAGAACTTCAGGACCAGGAACTTCTCGCTCTATTAGACCAGAATGATTCGAGACAGCTTTTACATATCACTTATGGATATCTGCTCAACGCGAAAGATGGACGTGGAAGGTATCTCTTCAAAGATAAACTTTATCAAATTCTATCTCAATATGAGGAGGACTACTGGTCCTTTCTTGAGCGGCATATCGGAAAACATTTGAATTCCCTTGGAGTGGAAAAAAATCCCCCTTCATCCCCCTTTTCCTAAGGGGGAAAAGCTATACCCCTCTTTCCTAAAGAGGGGCGAGGAAAGATTAGGAGAAAAATTATGAAAGCTCTGAACCAAGAGACTATCAACCAAATCGTCAACTCAAGTACCCCTGAGAGGCTTTCTCTCGAAGAAAGACCACCCATCACTGACGACCATGTGGCCCATATCCTCCAATTAACCCAAATGGGCCAGACAACCCTGGCATCAGACCATCTTCTTTTTCCTGAGATGAATGGAATCCTGTCAAAGACTGTGGGTGGGGTCATCAGGGAACTCAATCTCATTTTTCCCCTTTTCACACCCATCCGCTCTGATACAGAAGGATTTTTAGAAAGAAAAATTCACTTCCGGCAATATGCCTATGAAGCTTTAATCGAAATGGCACTCAATTTCTATGGTCTTGAAAGCCGATGGCTCATTGAGGCAGAGAAGGCCGAGTCCACCCAATATATCCTTGCTGTTTTAGAAGAATGGGAAAACCTGGAACGCAGAGAAGGATCGTTTTCGGTTGCTGAGGCGTTGACCAGGAAATGGCTCGCAACGATGAAAAGAGTTCAAAAGGGCAATAGCATGGCGGCTCAAACAGCTCTTCGGATTGAAGGAGGGTTAGATTTTAAAAAGAGAGTCCTGGTTGATTTCCTGAAGAGTGCGGAGAACGAAATCAAGGGAAATATCTATTACCAGATGGTAAAAGAAAAAAGATGTAAGTTTGGAAATGACTATGCCCTCGGTTTAAGATGGCTGAGACATCTCGGTTATGAACAGGTCTCGACGAATCCTGTCCTCGCAGCCAGGGCCTATCAGGATGAGCCTGCCCTTACCGAGATCTTTTGTGATGAGGTGCGAAAGCACCCCAATTTTAGACAATGGTCCGCCAGACCTTCGAAATATGCGGAGGAGATCACCCTCTATGCTACGCTTCTGGCCCTCTGGGATAATCTCCAGGTGTTCCGCCCCATCTTCTTCAATCTTCGGGAGGCATCCGGTGGAGGAGTGGTCAGCTTTCAACTCAATCCGAACGTGGCCCACCTCCTCGAGGAAAGCCTCCGTGACGTTTTCTTGGCTTTCTCCACTGCTTCAGAACACATGGATCTCTATGATTATTATCTTCTGGCTGGTTATCGCATGGATGGAGAGAGAGGAAGACCCAATATGGTCATCAAGGTGGCGGCCACAACCCCTGTGGCCAGAACCATTACCCGGACGATCAATTCCTTTGGTTTTGGTTCTAATATTACGGTAGATTATAGTGTCAGCCAGGAAGCGACCCTCATTCTAGACGAAATGGAAGGGATGGCAAAGGCGGTTCGAAAAGGCATAAAACCTACCCAGCTCTATATGACTAACATGGGTGGACGCCTGGAAAGCCATTTGAGAGAGGTGAAGTTGGAAGAGCTCTTTCAGGAACTGAAGAGAAAGATTGGTGAAGCGAAGGCGACTGAAAAAATCATAAAACTTTCAGGAGCGAATGGAACAAAAGATAAGGTCTTGAAATCGAAAACCTACGGAGACAGAGTCTGGGCTGCCACCCGATTCGCCCATGGTCAAAAGAGGATGGATGATCCTATCTTTGAAGCCCTTAAAGAAGTCGCTTCGAAAGAATCGCTTCAAGGTTGGGAAGATGTCATTGCCAAATCCGGCACTCTTGTGGCGAGAAGGGTATGGTGGATCTTCTTCTCCGATGCCAATCGGAATCGATGGGCTGCCCATTTAATGAAAACCTACGGCTTGACCCGGGAACAAGCGCACTTCATCCTGGACCGAATTCACTACCTCCCTGCCTCCAAGCGGAAGCCTTTTGATACCTACTGGACCCTTTCCTCTCGCAACCTCGTCCACACCGAATTTCCGGACCATCAGGAGAATGTGAGAAAGATGTCTGCAGGTCCCCAATTTAACTTAGAAGAATATAGGGAATCCATTTCTCACACGTTTCCCGAAGAAATTCTGGACCAATTGAACCGGATAGACGATTTCAGAAAGGCTTTCGAAATCAATTCTGAACTGGCGGAGAAATTCAAAGAGGTTGGGATTTCGGAAGGGATGGGGCTGAAAGGCCTGACGCCATCCGAATGGCCGGAATTCGGTCCAGTCCAGAAGACACTCGCTGAATTTAAGAATGCCTATGATAGCTTTCAAAAGGAAATGCTCACGATTTTCCAGAAGCTCAGCAGAAAGAAACAAAAAGCAAGAAAACAAACCGGAAAGAGAAAATAAAGAGCCTCCGAATGAAAATTTCCATCTGTAATGAACTGTTTCAGGGATGGCCCATAGACAAGGTTTTCGATTACGCTGCTCAACTAGGGTATGATGGAGTTGAAATTGCCCCTTATACGCTTGCAGACTCTGTCACTGAAATTTCTTCATCAAAGCGGAAGGCCATTCGCCGTGCTGCTGAGAAGAGTGGAATAGAAATCGTTGGGCTTCATTGGTTGCTCGCCAAACCCGAAGGTCTCTCCATCAATCATCCTGACGAGATCATCCGGATTCGAACTCAAGAATATATTGAAGCACTCATCCATTTCTGCGCAGACATTGGAGGAAAACTCCTCGTTCATGGGTCCCCGCACCAGAGGACCTTTCAGGAAGCATGGAGGTTTGACGAATCCTGGGAGCGAGCTAAAGAGACTTTTCAGGCGTGCCTTGCGACTGCCCGGAAAAGAAATGTGATTTATTGCATCGAGCCTCTTTCGCGAAAAAGCACCAACTTCATTAATACTGTGACAGATGCCCTTCGGTTGGTCAAGGAGATTCGACATCCCAATTTTAAACTCATCTTTGACTGCCGAAGTGCATCCGCCGAGGAGAAATCGGTTAACGAAGCCCTGATTAGAGCGCTCGATTCGAGGGTTCTATCCCATATTCATGTCAATGATGAGAGTGGGAGAGGCCCCGGTTTTGGAAAAACGAAGTTCGCTCCCATTCTAAAGACATTGCTCAAGAATGGCTATAAGGGTTATATTTCAGTGGAGGTCTTTGATTTCACCCCTGATCCCCAAACCATCGCCAGCCGCAGCCTCGGCTATCTTAAGGGGATCCTGGAGACATTGGCCGGAACGTGACCCGCAAGCCCCGTCTTACCTGTCCCGTCCTAACGGGATGGGCGGGGAGCTTCATTTAAAACAAGAATTATTTCGGATTTTCTGCCAGATAGACCTGAATGAAGAGGAACGGAATTTAGCGTCTTCCCTTCACCACCACATAGGCTCGATGGATTCCCCTCCCTGCTAAAAACGCCTCCACGTTTTCCACGGCCATCATGAGTCCATGGATGATGGCCTCGGGTGTCATCCCTGCATTGTGAGGGGTGAACACAACATTGGGAAGCGTGATTAACGGATGTGCAGGAGGAAGAGGTTCCTGGTCATAAGCATCAAGTGCCGCCCCTGCAATCTTTTTAGACCGAAGAGCTTTATAAAGCGCTTCTGGTTCAATTAATCCCGCGCGAGCCGTGTTCACAAAGAAGGCCGTCGGTTTCATTGAATCGAAATGCTCTTTTTTGAAAAATCCTCGTGTCTCATCTGTTAACGGGAGGTGAAGGCTCACGACGTCGGAACTTCGCAGCAACTCTTCTTTCGAGACAAATCGAACACCGCTTTCCTTTGCCCGTTCTGGAGATGGATGAAAAGTCCATGCGATCACATCCATACCCAGACCTTTTGCCATCCTTGCGACATGTCTCCCAATCGCTCCCAATCCGAAAAGGCCCAACACTTTGCCGCTGAGCTGAACCATTTCGACCCTGGGCCACTTCCCTGAGCGGACTTCCCGGTCCAGAAGAGGAATCTGCCGGGCAAGGGAAAGGAGGATTGCAATGGTGTGCTCAGCCACAGATAAGGCATTGGCTCCGGGTGTGTTGGTTACGGTAATTCCCAGTTTTCGCGCTGATTCCAGATCTACGTTGTCCGTTCCAGTTCCCCAGACAGATATCAACCTCAAATCTCGACAGGAGGCAAGAACCTCTGCGCTCAAATTTGTATAGGCCCGAATGTTAATTACTACCTCGGCCTCCTTGATCCTTTCGATGAGTTCTTCCTGGGTATTTGCCTTATCCAGGTAGATTTGGACTTCTCCGAGGGTCTTTACTTTGTCTTCTGCTTTTGTTCCCGACAGAGCCCTTGGGAAATCATCTGGAATGATGATACGATGTGTCAAATCCTATTTCCTTTACGAGATTTCAAATCCCCCCAACCCCCCTTTTCTAAAGGGGGGCGAGAGGGGATTATTTTTGCCCGAAGTGAAGGCGGTGAGCGACTCTTTGATCGCCTTTCCCTCTTTAAAACGCGTCAGGGCCAGAGGAGCGATGTCGATGACTTCTGATTTTCCATTCCAGATGAGCTCAGCAATAGCCATCCCGGCTGCAGGGCCATGTTGAAAGCCATGCCCGCTGAATCCAACCGCTAAGACCAGGCCCTCGACCTCCGGGACATTGCCCAGGATGGCATGATTGTCAGGTGAAATTTCATAAAGCCCTGCCCAGCCTCTGGAGATATTTGCCTCTTCAAAAACAGGAACCCGGTGTGTCGCCCTTTCTGCTGTCTCAACCATGGCATCAAAATCCGTGGTCAGATTGAAACTAGGCTTGTCGTCTTGTGGTCCAGACAAGAGGACGCACTCCCCTTCCCTCCGAAAATAGAAGTTTTGGCTGTGGTCAATCGTGAGAGGAACAGAAGGCGGGATTTTATCAAAGGGGTCTGTCACAAAGAGCTGGCGGCGAATCGGGCTTACCGGGATCTCCACTCCCGCAAGCTTTCCCACATGAGCTGCATAAGGACCTGTGGCATTAACCACCGTGTGGGTTTCCACCCGTCCCTCTCTTGTGGTGACCGATACAATGCGACCCCTCCTCACTTCAACTGAGATGACTTCTGCTTTTTCGACAATTTCGATCCCATGGCGCCTGGCCCCTTTGGCGATTGCATTAGTAACCTCACTCGGTCCTGCATAACCATCTGTATGACAGAAAGCTCCGCCAACGACATCCTCCAGATTCAGGAAAGGCCACTCTTTCTTTACTTCCTCACGGGTCAGGAGCTTTGAGGGAACACCGAAACGGTTCTGGAGTTCTATGTTTTTCTTAAAGGATTCTAATTCTTCTTCGTCCCTTGCGAGGAAGAGATATCCGATCTGATGAAACTCGGGAGAAGCCCCAAATTCCTCTTCAAAATCTTGAAAGACCTCAAAGGCCTTCAAAGCAAAATGCATGTTGACTTCGGTGGACCATTGCCTTCGGATTCCTCCTGCGCACAGCCCTGTCGAGCCCATGCCGATCAGATCCTTTTCAAAGAGGATGACATTCTTTGCCCCCATCTTTCCCAGATAGTAAGCAATGCTGACGCCGATAATCCCTCCTCCAATGATAACAATGTCAGCCGTTTTTCTCATTACTGCCACTTTCCCCTTAGTCTTTCCAACCATCGGTTTAGAATTGATTGGAATCGGATTGGCAGTTGGACTATTTATCTGGGCAAGGGTGAAAAAGTAGCTTTCACCAATCTCCAAATACCAAGCACCAATAACCAAATAATAACCAAATCCCAATGACCTAAAATCCAAACTTAGGGTGTATGCCAAAAGAAAGCTGTCATTGCGAGGAGCGAAGCGACGTGCCTGCACGCCGAAGTGGCGTTACGGCACGCAGGCGTGGCAATCTGACGAAGTCGTTGCGAGGGCGAAGCCCGTGGCAATCTCAAGAGATCTCTCGCTTCGCTCGGGACAAGGATTGCTTCACGGAGTTTACCCTGAGCCAGGCCATAAGAGATTCTTCGCTCCGCTCAGAATGACAAAAAGCGAAGAGTTCGCAATGACATTTTTCAGGATGTCAATTCTTAGTGTCGTTCACCATAGTTTTGGAATTTGGTAATTGGCCATTGGAATTTATTTGGAGCTTGGCCTGCCTGCCGGTAGGCAGGGATTTGGAGATTGGAATTTAGAATCTCTTCCTTTTCACCATTTTTATCAAAAAGATCATCTCCTCATTCTTCATTAAGTAAGAACAAACAAAATAGACCCCAAGGCCCACCACGATTCCAGTACCAAGAAGTAGAGCCTTCTCAATGACGTTACCTCTTGTGGTCCAATTCCCTAAGGAGCAAATCAGATAGGCTACAAGACCCATGGGAAGGCTGCAGACGAGAATGCTTAGAAGGGACCGGATGTTCTTGCCTATGTCCATACTTCCTAATTTCGGCCCCAGCTTACGGGAGAGGAGAATGAGGTTAAGCATAGACGAAAGGCTTGTGGCCAGGGCAAGGCCCGCATGCTTCAGTGGAGTGAAGGAGATGAAAACGGCAATGAGAATGACATTTGCCACCAGGCAGATGAGACCAATCTTGAGTGGTGTCCAAGTGTCCTGGAGGGAATAGAAGGCAGGGGCCAGGATTCTTGCTCCTGCAATGGCCCAGATGCCAACCGAATAGCAGAGGAGGGCTTTTGCAGTCATTTCCGTTGCCAGATAATCGAATATCCCCCTCTGAAAGAGAAGGTTGATGATCGGGGTTTTTAGGGCAATCAATCCTATCATGGCAGGAATACTGATAAAAGAGACAAGGCGGAAAGCAAAAGAGAGAGTTTCTTTTAGTTCTTCGATCTTTCCCTGAGAAGCTAATCCTGAGAGGCTGGGAAGAGATGCCATGCCGATGGCAATGGCAAAAATACCCAGAGGAAATTCCATCAATCGATCCGCATAGAAAAGATAAGACACACTTCCTCTCGGGAGGAAAGAGGCGAAAATGGTATCAATGAAAACATTGAGTTGATAGACCGCAGTTCCGATGAGCCCTGGGATCATGAGAAAACCGATCCGTTTGATGGCGGGATGGCGAAAATTGAAATTGAACCGGAAGCTCACCCCTCTCTTCTTCAAAAAGGGAATCTGAAAGAGGAACTGGATGATTCCTCCGGCCAGGACACCCAGAGCAAGCGTCATGACGGGTTTTTCAAAGACAGAATAAAAGAGGAGGACGGAGAGAATGATGGAGATGTTGAGAAAGGTCGGAGCAATAGCGGGTGCAAAGAAATGGCGAAGGGAATTCAGGATCCCCATGCAGAGAGCAAAGAGGCCCATAAAAAATAGGTAAGGGAAGATAATCTGGTTGAGTCTTACCGTCAGTGAAAATGTTTCCGGGTATCGAGCAAACCACCCCGGGGCGATGATCCGTATCAATAAAGGAGAAAAGAGGATGCCCAACAAGGTGAGGGCCAATAAGACTACTCCGGCAATGGTAAAAGCGATATGCGTGAGTTCCCTGGTGTCCTCTTCTGACCTCTGGGTAGTATATTCGGTATATACAGGAATGAAGGAGATGGTTAAAGACCCCTCCCCAACCAAACGTCTCCAGAGGTTAGGAATTCTAAAGGCCACAAAAAAGGCATCTGCCGCCATCCCAGTTCCGAAGAAATTGGCAATGACCATATCCCTTAAGAAGCCCACCATACGACTGAGGAAGGTGCCCATTCCGATAATGGAAGCTGCTTTGGTAATTTTATGGTTTTCTGACATAGGGCGAATAAAGCGAATTACAGCGAACGTGACAAATAAACCCGAATTCGGCACATTCGTTATCATTCGGATAATTGGTCACTTCAAAAGACCTTGACACACGGTATCTCAAAATGTTAAAAAAATCAATAAGATCGATTCTGAAATAATGAAAATTCA
>CAYMJV010000045.1:0-23605 GCA_964390545.1 uncultured Syntrophaceae bacterium | reverse complement strand
CGAACACGAATGAAGTCCGGGTCGATCTGATTGAGAACCTTCGCCGTTTCGATGGCGTGCTCCCTCCACATCGTTCTTCCTCCCAATCCTAGGATCACATATTCGGAGAGGGAGATCCCGGACTGTTTCACCTTTCTTCCTGCATCGACATGTTCCTGTGCCGTCACCCCCTTTTTCATATATTCGAGAAGGGGATCATATCCTGTCTCAAGGCCGATGTGGATCCGGGACAGGCCAGCCTGGCCAAGCGCCTGAAGTTCTTCGATGGTTTTCTTGGAAGCCGTTTTCGCCCGAGCATAACTGGTGATCCGTTCAATCGAAGGAAATGTCTCTTTTAGATAACGCAAGATTTCTACCAGATCGTCTGTTTTGAGGACCAGATTGTTGCCATCTTGAAGAAAAGCGTTCTTCCCACCCGAATAGCGCCAGAGGAGCGCACTTCGAAATCCATCGGGAGTGTGGCGGGGATTCTGCAACATGAGATTCACGAAAGGGGCGGTGATCTCTCCTCCAAAACCATATTGCCACGAAAGGCTCTTTATTTCTGCAACGATCTCTTTGACGGCATCGATGTCTTTCTTGACCTCCTCCACAGACCTCAGGCTGAATTTCTCCCCCTTGTACGTGTGACAGAACTCACACCGGTTCCAGGGACAATTCCGTGTGACCCGGATGAGAAGGCTGTAGGCTTCGCTGGGAGGACGAATCGGGCCCTGCTCAAAAGAAGTCTCCATCTGTCTCCTCTATTTCCTCGGAAGGTTCTGGAGGTCATTCGGGTTGATCTGGAGAATCAAGAAGATCTTGTTCTCAATTTCTTGGATCACCTTCTCCATTCTTCCTAAAAAATCCATCCCCTTTTGATCCCTTCCATATCGGTTTCTCAAGTCGTTGAATCTTTCCTCCAACGAAACGATCCGGTCGTGCATGACCCTTTTATCAGCATAATTGACCACTTCCTCTTCGGATACGAAGAGAGGATCGACCTCATGGGACAGCCAAATATGTTGGGCCACCACCTCTCCCACCTTCTCATAACCCATCTCTTTGAGAAGCTGGGATCCGGTCCAGGCATGGTCCTCCTTTGTCTTGAACGATTCCGTTTTGGTCAGGTCGTGGAGCAGGGAGGCGGCCTCTACCAAGGAGAGGTCAATACGCTGTCCTCTTTCATTCAATTCTGTCGAAAGATAAAGCGCCACGTTGGCCACTTCAATGGAGTGGTCTATAATATTCTCCAGCATTCCATATTGATCCATCAACTTCAAGCATTCTTCTCGTGCCGGAATCATCTTTAGGATTCTTTTGATTCAATTTCTTTTTCGATGAATGGCAGAGAAGGTTGGGTTTCAGCCTGCTCAAACTTGAGACTGAACCTGTCCAGCCGCCTCCTCGCCTCTTCAAATTTATTCATAGCGTTGGTGATATGTGTTCCCACCACCTGAAAATCCTTCTGAAAGATCCTCAAATCATTTGCTAAGCTCACCAAACGTGTCTGTATTTCACGGGCATTCTCCTCGATCTCAAGCCCCTTCAATCCAAGAACGATCACCTGGAGATAGGCGTAGAAGGAGTTTGGAGAAACAGGGATCACCCTTTTACTCAAAGCATAACTGAGAATGCCTTTCTCCTCCCCAACGGACTCGTCCTTCGTAATCGTTTCATAATAAACATTCTCCGCAGGAATATAGAGAAGAGCAAAGTCGTAGGTCCCTTCATTGGGGACGATGTACTTGCCGGCAATATCGTCGATGTGCTTTTTCACGTCCCTGGTAAAGGCCTTCTGGCTGGTCCTCCTCTCCTCTTCGGTCTTGCATTCGATGATCCGCCTGAAATTATCAAGTGGAAATTTCGAATCGATTGGAACGAGCCGCTCGCCCAGTTTCACCACGGCATCAACCCTTTCCCCACTGGAGAACTGGTGTTGAAGGGTGAAGAATTTCGGTGGGAGAATCTGGGATAATAATTCCCCCAAAAATTGTTCTCCTATCCCCCCTCTCAGCTTGGGCGGCTGCAGGATCTCCTGAAGGCTCGCAATATTTTTGCCAACCTCGAAGATTTGCTTACTCGCCGTCGAAAGCTCTCCAATATTCCTCTGAACATCTCCGATCACCTTCGCTGCGTTGTCGAGGCGCCTGTTAATATCTCCGCTCGAGTTTTGAAGACTCTTGTTCACTCGATCCATGATATCACTCAAGTTCTTATTGATGACATTTTGGTTATCAATAAGTTGCGAGATGTTCTTGTCGAGGCCTTCTTTCGTCTGCCCTCTCAGTTGTTCCATCTGCTGTTGCATCAGAGCCCACATGGGCTGGGAGGATTGATCCTTCCTCACCTCCTCAAGCGCCTTTCTCCAACGGTGATCCATGAAGAAAAAGAGGACCATTCCGATAAGGACCACGAGGCCTATGACGAGATAAAAACCTTCCATGTCTTGCTCCCTGACAGGTAACAGTGAAAACGCGCTACGTCTTCACAGTCTGTTGAAAAAGTGTCAACGTCCCAAGATTGTCATTCTGAGCCCTTCGCCCACTGTCACTCTGAGCGAAGCGAAGAGTCTGATTTCATGGCTCAGGATAAACTCCGCGAAGAATCTCAGGATTTCAATGGATCGGGACCCTTCACTTCGTTCAGGGTGACAACAAACCGGAGCTTTTCAATAGTCTATTCAACGTTAAAATAATTCATCCAAAAATGAAATTCAAGTTATTTTGGGATCAGCGGCCTTCGTCGATGCCATTCCGTGGCCTGTTCATAAGCGAAGGCGGCTCGCAGCACCGTCGCTTCGTCAAAAGGTTTTCCGGCAAGTTGAAACCCAATCGGCAAGCCATTTTTTGAAAAACCGCAGGGAACCGTGATTGCAGGAAACCCGTTGAGATTATAGGGTCGGGTATGCTGGGTGAGGAGAGGGATCACCCCCATGCGGGTATTTCCTATCTGGACTTCTTCCGTCCCAATATTACAAGCGGTGATGGGCACAGTGGGGCCTGCCAGAAGATCCACTTCATTGAACAGGTCGCAACTCTGTTGATAGAACAACCTTCTGGCCCTTTGGGCCTGAAGATAGTCAACGGCCGAAATAAGCAGACCCGCTTCTAAACGGAGCCTCACTTTCGGATCGAGACGGGAACCCTGACGCTTCATCAACTGGCTATGATAAGCTGTTGCTTCGGCCATCAGAATGGTGCTGGAAATGGCCTTGGATTCGTGATACATAAGCCAAGAGATCTCATGAATCGTAGCGCCCAGTTTACCCAACAATTCAATGGCGTTTCGGACGAAATGCTCAACTTCCGAATCCACGGGATCTTCAAAAGGCTCTTTGGGAACGCCCACTCGCAAACCTTTGATATTTTCTGTAAGAGATTGAGCAAAGTCAGGGATCGACCTGTTGGAGGACGAAGGGTCACGTGGATCGTATCCTGCCACAGCATTCATCACCAAGGCACAGTCCTCAACCGTCCGTGTCATTGGTCCGGGGTGGTCCTGGGACCATGACAGAACGGTTATGCCATAACGACTCAGTCGTCCATAGGTTGGTTTCAATCCGACTAACCCACAGACGGCGCTTGGAATGCGAATAGATCCTCCTGTATCCGTTCCCATGGCAAGAGTGCATTGGCCAGAAGCTGTGGCAGAAGCAGAGCCTCCACTGGAACCCCCCGGAATTCGTTTCGTATCCCAGGGATTGTGCATATTCCCATAGTCCGGGTTTTCACCCGTTGGGCCATAGGCAAACTGATGAAGATTCAATTTTCCCAAGAGAATGGTTCCCGCCTTTTTTAATTTCAAGGCAAGTGTAGAATCGTAGTCAGGAATGAAATGATCGAATATTTTTGAGCCGGAGGTGTTCGGGACACCCTTTACATAGAACAGGTCCTTCAGGCCAATGGGAATTCCATGAAGGGGACCTCGGTATCGACCTGCCTGGATTTCGCGTTCAGCCAATTTGGCCTCTTCCACGGCTTGTTCCGGCAATAAAGCAATGAAAGAATTGAGAGCAGGTTCCAGGGCCTCAACGCGGGCCAAGTGGGCCTTGACCACCTCCACAGGAGAGACCTCTTTTTTTCTGATGAGCCGGGATAGCTCACCTGCACTGAAATAGCACAAACCCTTAGAATCCATCTTTCTCACTCCTTTGGAAGGATAAGGGTCAGCATCGGTTCAATTTCTTTCAAGTCGATACCCTCTGCGACCTTAAAGTTTGGAAATAATTTCTCAACATAGGTGTACAATTCTTCCAAGTGTGAATTCTTCTCGTCCAGCCCGAGGACCTTTGTCATGGATTGAAAAGCCTCTTTATCTAATCTGATTGTTTTTTCCATCTCATCTTCCTCCTTTTCGACTAGATTCTACATATCAGAATAATGAGGGGATCGTCAATGAGGAGATCAATGAAAATTTTTGGGGCTGCCAGCCTCTTTATAACATCTGTGTAAAAGGATATTGGGTAGGGGAGGCTTTAGCGTTCGACTGAGCTCACGCCGAAGTCCTCCCTATTGGGCTTGACACTCTCCAAGCAAAATTGTAACAATTTGCGAAGAAGACTGAAGGAAGCATCAGGATATCAGGAATCGAACTAATACAAACGCATTTATTTCTTTGACATGAGACCCCCTCACTCTCCCCTCTCCCCCTGCCTACCGGCAGGCAGGCGCTGGGGAGAGGGATGGGGTGAGGGGAGATTCCGTTGACTGCAGTAGGATTTAATGCGTTTGTATTAGAATATATTACAGTAAGTCCCATTTGGAGGAGATATGAAAGATTTTATCGATCTCAGGAGTGATACGGTAACCAAGCCAACTCCGGCAATGAGAAAAGCCATGGCGGAGGCTGAGGTGGGCGATGATGTTTTCGGTGAAGATCCAACGGTGAATGCCCTTCAGGCAAAGGTTGCCAAGATTCTTGGAAAAGAGGCTTCCATTTTCGTCCCGTCTGGAACGATGGGTAATCAGTTGGCCATCAAGTCTCATACCCAACCGGGCGATGAAGTGATTATCGAAGCCACCTCTCATCCCTATAATTTTGAAGGAGGGGCATCGGCAGCTCTCTCTGGCATTCAGTTCTATTGCCTCAAAGGCGTTCGCGGGATTCTTGATGCATCCCAGTTTGAAGAAGCGATCCGGCCTGACGATCATCACTTTCCCGTCACCAAACTAATCTGTCTCGAAAACACTCACAACCGTGGCGGAGGATCTATCTACCCGATTGAAAGGATCGCTGAGATCAGCCGCCTGGCCAGATCAAAAGGCCTCTTCGTTCACCTGGATGGAGCCAGGATTTGGAACGCTTCTGTCGCTTCAGGAATCAAACCTCAGGAATATGCTCGATGGGCAGACTCCGTCTCAGTATGCCTTTCAAAAGGGCTAGGCGCCCCCATCGGTTCTCTGGTCGCAGGGACAAAGGCCTTCATTGATCGGGTCCATCGATTCAGAAAGATGTTTGGTGGCGGAATGCGTCAGGTGGGGATTATTGCTGCTGCTGGAATCTATGCACTGGATCATCACATCGAACGTCTGAAAGAAGATCACAGGAATGCAAAGCGGCTAGCCTTGGGACTTAACGAAATCCAAGGCGTCTCCATCAACCCTGAGCATGTTGAAACGAATATCGTCATCTTTGATATTGCAGAGATGGGAATGACAGCCGCTCAGGTGAGAGATGAGATGAAGAGAAAAGGAGTTCTCATCCACCCTTTTGGCAAAACACTGATCCGTTTGGTCACTCACCTGGATGTTTCGAAGGACGATATGGAGGTCGCTCTCAAGGCATTTAGGAAAGTTTTGGACTAAAGCTGAGGCTAAGGCTAAGGTTAAGGGTGAAGAGTTAGGAAAGGTAGTGTATGTCTGACCCTATGGTGGTGCTGGTCACCTGCGGTTCTGAAGAAGAAGCGGAGAAAATAGCCAATTCGCTCATAGAGGAACGCTTGGCGGCCTGTGTGAATATCATTTCACCGGTTCGCTCTATATACCGATGGGAAGGAAAGATCTGGGATGAGAAGGAATGGATGTTAATTATCAAGACACGGAAAAAGAGATTTGAGGACTTGGAGAAGAAGGTGAAATCACTCCATTCTTATTCGGTTCCTGAAATCATTGTTCTCCCCATCGTGAAGGGATCTGCATCTTATCTCAAATGGCTGGAAGAAATGACAGAGTGAGAGTAGGCAGTAGGCAGATAGCGGATCGCCCCCTCACCCTTCCCCTCTCCCCGGAGGGGAGAGGGATGGGGTGAGGGGCATTTCGATAACCGATGATTTGAAATTAAGCTTGGGAGGACGACATATGCTGACCGTTCTGATTGTGTATTATTCAAGAACAGGAAACACGGAGGAGATGTCAAAGGTAGTTGCAGAAGGAGTCGTATCCGCAGGGGTGAAAGTGATCAGAAAAAAAGTTCAAAAGACCACGCTGCAGGATCTCCTCAAGGCCGATGGAATCATCCTGGGCTCTCCTACTTATTATGGAACCATGGCTGCTGAAATGAAGGCCTTCATCGATCGAAGTGTTAAGTATCATGGAAAGCTGGAGGGAAAGGTCGGAGGAGCCTTTGCTTCCTGCGGTGGGCTAGGAGGAGGCGTTGAGACCACTGTCCTCGACCTAACCAGATCCCTACTTATTCACGGAATGATTGTCCAGGGAGATCCCTGGGGATCCCACTACGGAACAGTCTCTATTGGGAAACCCAACGCATCAGCTAAAAAGGAGTGTAAGAAGTTGGGGGAAAAAGTGGCCACCCTGGTCAGACGATTGGCGCAGGCTTCTTGAGGTGGAAGTCGGTGTTCTGCTCAAAGGCATAGGCGACCCTCAAGAGCATTCCCTCATCGAAATGTTTTCCCATCATCTGAAGGCCAATGGGAAGATTCTCACGGCTGAACCCACAGGGAATGGAAATACCAGGAATCCCCGCAATATTTACCGGAATCGTGAAGATATCGGATAGATACATCTGCAAAGGATCCTCTGTCTTCTCACCAATCCGAAAAGCCGGTGTGGGGGCGGTGGGCGCTACAATGACATCTACCTGGCGAAAGGCGTCCTCGAAATCCTTCCTCATGAGGGTCCTCACCTGAGAGGCCTTGCGATAGTAGGCCTCGTAATACCCTGCCGAAAGCACATAGGTGCCTAGGATGATCCTTCGTTTTACTTCCTGTCCAAATCCCTTTGCCCGGGTTTGAGTATACATCTCCATCAGATCCCGGTACCCCTTCGAACGGAGCCCATATTTCACTCCGTCATACCGAGCCAGGTTGGAACTGGCTTCTGCGGTAGCGATGATATAGTAAATGGCCACTGCATATTCCGTATGAGGCAAAGAGACTCTCTTCACCTCTGCCCCCCACTTTCCAAAAAGATCGATCGCCTGGGTGACGGCTTTCTCCACATCGGGGTCGATGCCCTCAATAAAATATTCCTTCGGAATACCGATTCGAATCCCTTTGACATCCTTGATCAAGGATTGCTTGTAATCGGGGACCTCCGTATTGACGGAGGTGGAGTCATAAGGATCGTAGCCACTGATGGCATTCATGAGGATGGCACAATCTTTGACATCTTTTGTGATCGGACCGATCTGATCCAAAGAAGAAGCGAAGGCCACCAGTCCGTACCTCGACACTCTGCCGTAAGTGGGTTTCAGTCCCACCACGCCACAGCAGAAGGCAGGTTGCCGGATCGAGCCTCCAGTATCCGTACCGAGAGCGGCGATGCACTCATCAGCGGCTACGGCCGCTGCTGAACCACCACTGGAACCCCCCGGGATGCGATCCAGGTTCCAGGGGTTCCGCGTGATCTGAAATCCCGAATTCTCTGTCGAGGAGCCCATCGCAAACTCATCCATATTCAGTTTTCCAAGGAAGACGGCATTCCTTTCCCTCAGTTTCTTCACTACGGTCCCATCATAAAAGGGCACATAATTTTCAAGGATCTTGGAGCCGCACGTCGTTCGAATCCCTCTCGTGCAGAGGATGTCTTTCAGTCCCATGGGAATTCCGGAGAGATCACCAATTTCCTCACCCTTCGCTATTTTACGGTCCACCTGATCAGCTTGACGGTAAGCCTCTTCCTCAGTCAACAGAAGATAGGCCCTGAGCTTCTTATCTACCTCTTTGATCCTTCGATAAAGCGCTTCCGTAGCCTCTCGCGAAGTCACCTCTTTTTTCACAAGAAGGTCATGAAGTTCGTGAATGGTGAGTTCGTAAAGGTTCATAAATAGCCTTTAATATCAAATGTCAAGGTTCAAATGTCAAATCAAATTCAAAGCTCAAATGCCAAAAATCTTGATTTTGAAATTTGAAATTCATTTGTCATTTGGATTTTGAAATTTGACATTTCATTTTATTCAATAATCCTTGGCACTTTAAAATGTCCATCCTCCTCTTCAGGGGCGATCCCCAGCACCTCCTCCCGCGGAAAAGAAGGTCTTGTTTCATCTTCTCTGAAGGCATTCTGGATGGGAATGGCGTGGGAGGTGGGCTCCACGCCTGTCGTATCGATGCGATTCAACTGCTCCATGTAGGTGAGGATCTGTTCCAGTTGATTCCCGAAGGTATTCTTCTCCTCGTCCGATAATTCAAGCCTGGCCAGCCTCGCCACTTTTTCAATATCCATCTTCATACGATTGCCACCTCTTGCCCCCTCACCCCCGCCCTCTTCCCGCTGGGGAGAACGAAAGGGTGAGAGGAAATTTCAAATATCCTTTACTGAGGAATCCGTAAAAGGTGTCATTCCCGTGAAACTTGTCCTCGAAGTCCTTAATCGGGGAACGGGAATCCAGAGGAATTCTAACCGCCTAAGAAGACTGGATTCCTGCTTGCGCAGGAATGACAGAAAATAGCCTTTCCAGACTTTTTACGAGACCATCTTACTTACATTTTTATTTTGATCATTCTGATTTTGAACATCTGAACTCGTTTCGAAATTCGTATTCCGCATGCCTTCGCCGGAGCGGCTTCGCGCAGGCAGGTGCTTCGGATTTAAGATTGTTGTTTAGCCCGCGAGTGTTTCTCTGATCTTCTTCAGATTTTCTTCCAATTTCGCTCGAAGGGCCTGGTATTGGGCGGCCTTATCCCTTTCCTCCTGAACCACATCCGGCGGTGCCTTGGAGAGGAACTGTTCATTGGCAAGTTTGCGTCCCACAAAGGCAATCTCTTTCTCGATCTTTGCAATCTCCTTTTGGAGCCTTTTTCCCTCTTCCTCTATTTTGGATCGATCCATGGGGACGAATATCTCTACGTTTCGAACGACAGCGAAAGCGCTGTAAGGAGGCTTCTGAACCCTTTCCAAAATCCTCAGGCTCTTCACCTTCGCTAAATTTTGAATGAAGGAATGATTCCTCTGAAGCCTCTCTTTGTCCCCCTTCCCTTTCACACGAAGAAGGGCATCCACCTGGTCTGCAGGCGGGATGTTCATCTCCCCCCGAATATTCCGAAGGGCGGTGATGATCTCGATCACCAATCCCATTTCCTCTTCAGCTTCCTCATCATCGAATCGCTCCTCTGGCTTTGGAAACGGCGTCACCATGATAGACCCATTTTCTTTTCTCAGAGGAAGCCGCTGCCATATCTCTTCAGTGACAAAGGGCATGAAGGGATGGAGCATCCGAAGGATCCCATCAAGAACTTTCAGGAGGGTCATCTGGGTCAATCTTTTCTGTTTCAAATCCTTATCCTGATAGAGGAACGGCTTGATCAGTTCAAGATACCAGTCGCAGAATTCATGCCAGATGAACTGATAGAGGGCATGGGAGGCCTCGTTAAACTTATACGCTTCTATCGACTTCTCAACGGAACGGATCGCCTGGTTTAACCTTCCAATGATCCATTGATCCGGGAGGCTCAAATCACTCGGCTTGGAAATCAAGGATTCCTGGTCAGGTCCTAAATCCTCCAAATTCATTAAGGCAAAGCGAGAAGCGTTCCAGATCTTGTTGACAAAATGGCGGTACCCTTCTGTTCTCGATTCTGAGAGCTTTAAGTCGCTTCCGGGCATGGTCAGGGCAGCCAGGGTGAAACGAAGAGCATCTGCACCGTAACGATCGATCAGATCGAGGGGATCTACCACATTTCCTCGGGTCTTCGAATACTTTTCCCCCCTTTCATCTCTGACCAGACCATGGATGTAGACATCCTGAAAGGGAACGTCTCCCATGAACTTCAAACCCATCATCATCATTCTGGCTACCCAGAAGAAGAGGATGTCAAAACCTGTCACCAGCACAGAGGTGGGGTAGAACTTATTGAGCTCTTTCGTCTCTTTGGGCCATCCCATGGTGGAGAAAGGCCAGAGGGCAGAGCTGAACCAGGTATCCAGAACATCGGTCTCTGGTCTTAATTGATCGGACCCGCATTTCTTGCAAGAGGATGGTTCTTCCTTGGCTACGATGACCTCACCGCAGGCATCGCAATACCACGCGGGAATTCGATGACCCCACCAGATCTGGCGCGAAATGCACCAATCCCTGATATTCTCCATCCACTCAAAATAGGTCTTCTCCCAGAGCTCCGGGATGATTCGGGTGCGGCCTTCTCTGACCGCCTCAATGGCGGGCTTGGCCAAAGGTTTTGTCCTCACGAACCATTGAAGGGAAAGATTGGGCTCGACGATCGTCTTGCATCGGTAGCAGTGGCCTATCATGTGACGGTAGTCTTCGATTTTTATCAGAACACCGTCTCTCTCAAAATCCTCAATGATCCGGTTTCTGCAATCGAACCGATCCAGCCCTCGATAAAGGCCTGCATTCTCATTCATTCGGCCTGCTTCGTCGATCACCTTGATCTGCTCGAGACCATATTTTAAGCCAATCTCAAAGTCGTTGAGATCGTGGGCAGGCGTGATCTTGAGGCAGCCTGTACCAAATTCAATATCCACATAGGAATCAGCGATGACGGGAATCTCCCGATTCACAACCGGGAGGAGGATTTTCTTTCCGAGGTCTCCCTGGTATCGTTTATCTTCGGGGTTGACGGCCACTGCAGTATCGCCCATCATCGTCTCCGGACGTGTGGTGGCCACGACCAGGAAACGATCTCCCTCTCTAAAGGGATACCTAAGATGGTAGAGTTTTCCCACGATCTCCTGATGTTCTACTTCCAGATCCGAAAGGGCAGTCTGGCATCGAGGACACCAGTTGATGATATAGTGGCTCCGGTAAATCAACCCCTCCTGATAGAGCCGGATGAAAACCTCTTTCACTGCGTCGGAGAGGCCTTCGTCCATCGTAAAGCGTTCCCGACTCCAATCGCAGGAGGCTCCCAGTTTCTTCAACTGGCCGATGATCGTCCCCCCGGACTCTTCCTTCCATTTCCAAACCCTCTCGATAAACTTCTCTCGGCCCAAGAGATGACGGTCCAGGCCCTCCTCCATCAGCTGCCTCTCCACCACATTCTGGGTGGCAATTCCGGCGTGATCCGTTCCGGGCATCCAGAGGACAGTACAATTCTGCATCCTTTTATATCGTATCAGGATATCTTGCAGGGTATTGTTGAGGGCGTGTCCAATGTGAAGTGAACCTGTCACATTGGGAGGGGGAATGACAATGGAGTAGGCCTTCTGCTCTGAATTTTCATCCGCTCTAAAGTAGCCACGATCCATCCAATGACGGTACCACTTCTCCTCCACCTGATGGGGGTCGTAAGATTTGTCCAAGATCTTTGAAGCCATCGATGCAACCTTTTCCTCCCTATCCCTTTTCTCCTTTCTCCAGTCGTTTGATTTCTTCCTCAATCATCTTTTCCGCCAAATCAGGGACGATTTCCCGCACCATCTTCTCAATTCGTTCAATAGCTAGTTGGACAATGTCCTTGGTCATTTCCGGAACATGTTTTGTAACAAGCTCCTCCATCATCATCTGAACCTTCTCTGAGATGACCTCTTCCGTTTGCTGGTCCGCTCTCCTCAACGGAGGAGTGATTCCCGTTTCGAAAAGTCGGTGGACTCCAATCGTTTCCGTCCTTTCAGCAATCACTTCCGGGGCCTCTGCGATGGCTCTCTTTCTCTCCCCGGGGGTTTCGAGAGCCTCTAATCCCTCGAAGAGCTCTATCTTTTCTTCTTCTTTGAGCTCTCTAACAACCTCAAGTGTTTCTTCCTCTAGTGGTTTCGCCTCTTCCAGAAGTTCTTCTTCGAGAGGCCCCCCCTCCCCTAAGAGTTCTTCCTCTTCAAATAATTTTTCTGCTTCCAGCTCTTCCTCTAGGAGCCCTTCCTCCTTTAATTCTTCCTCTTTTAATCCTTCCTCTTGTAACTCTTCCTCTTCCAGCTTTCCCTCTTCTAACCTTTCCTCTTGCAATCGTTCTTCTTTGAGCATGTCTTCCAGAAGTTCTTTAGGGAATTCCTCCTCTATCGCTTCCACCTTCTCTTCGATCGATATCTCTAAGGGGATTCCTTCCTCTGTCGCCTTCTCCTTTATTTCTTCAAAAGAAAAAGGTTGGAGAGCTTCTGCTTTGGGTGGTCCCTGTCTTGGAACCTCAACCTCTACGCCCTTTTTCAAGGCCACTTCGAATTCGTCGAATGCAAATGGCTTCTCCTCAACCTCCTGAACCGGGGCCGGCTCCCCTTTCAAGACCTTGACCGCCCTTTCAGCAGGCTCCTCTCTCTCTGGTGGAAGTTCTATCTTTCCTACCTTTTCGAGAATATCCTCCAGTTCGATCTTCTCGAAAAGGTCCTCCTCTTGAGGTTCTTTCGGCGGAGGAGCCTCTTTTTTCAATTTAAAGGGGAAGTCTTTGGTCTCCTCCTCTCCCCCTTCGACAGAAAGGACAAGTCCCTCCTCCGCAGCTACTTTTTCCTCTTCCCCGAGCTTCTCCCACGATTCCAATGAGGCCATCTCTCCGAAGGGCTCTGCTTTTTCCGGAACGACGAAATCATCGATGCTCATCTTCGATTCCGGTTCTTCGACGACGTCCTCTACAACGTCTAGGAGATCGATGACCTCCTCTTCCTCGGTCCCTCCCGTTTGACTCGATGCAAATCGCTCCTCTCCCATGTCCGCAAATGTTTCCAGCTCCATCTTCTTCCTGGAAACCCCTCCCCCTTTGGACCTCATGCCTTCCAACAACCGGTCAACCAGAGCACGGACTTGACTTTCGTGGAGGGGTGTGGAGAGGATCCCATCGGGTTTGAGGCGCTCACGGTCTTTGTCTGAAATTCTTTCAGACTTATTTAGAAGGAGGATGAATGGAATCGATCCGAAATCCGGATCGTCTTTGATGGCCTCGCAGAGTTGATAACCGTTCTTGTCACTGAGAGCCGTCCCTGCGATGATGAGGTCTGGTTTGAAGAGCTTGACCCGGAGGAGAACATCTTCCCCGCTCTCGGAGAAGACGAGGTGATAATCGCTGGTTCCAAAAATCTTTTGGAATTCCTTCTGGTTCGCCTTGTCCGAATCGCCGATCAGAATCTCTTTCGCCACCCTCGGTTCTCCTTAAGATAGGAAAGAAGAATGAATAACCATCATGTGAAATTAGATTTTTTTATCACAAGGGACACAGAATGTCAACCCTTCGACCCTCTGGCACGGGGAGAGATACCCCGCTTTATGAACCCCTCCACATAGGCTGAGAGGTCAATATCGAAATCGTAAAGGACCCTTGCCGTTGGCTGATGAATCTTAATCTTTCTCCTCAAATCGGTGGGAGTGGCGATCACCACCGCCTCGCTTTCGGAATTCCAGATGGTCTCCTCGAGATCTTTGATCTGTTCCTCTGAATAGCCCATCGCTGGAAGGACCTTTCCGATATGTGGATATTTTTCATAGACTTGCTTCAGGGATCCCACTGCATAGGGTCTCGGATCGACCAATTCCACGGCCAGCTTTCGGCAAGCCGAGGCCCCTGCTCCATCGGGCATGCCTCCATGGGTGATGGTTGGCCCGTCTTCGATGACCAGAACCCTTCTCCCCCTTACCTTCTCCGGGTCTTCCATGTAAGTCACCGATGGTGCCTCCAGGACCTCTGCCTCAGGATTGATGAGGGAAATATTCTTCCGAATCTTTTCCAGAGAATCCTTGCTCCCTTCATTCACTTTTGTAATGATGAGAAGGTCCGCTCTCCTCAAATTGACCTCTCCAGGATAATAGAGCCTCTCATGGCCGGGTCTCAAGGCGTCCAATAACACAATCTCTAGGTCCGGCTTGACAAAAGGAAAATCATTATTGCCCCCGTCCCAGACAAGAACCTGAGATTCCTTTTCAGCCTCTCTCAAGACCTTTTCATAATCGATGCCGGCGTATACGGTGATCCCCATGCCCACAAGGGGTTCGAACTCCTCCCTCTCCTCAATCGTGCAGGTCTCCTCATCCACATCCGTCATCTTCGAAAACCTGAGAACGGGCTTGAAGGAACAGTAGGCCATGGGATGCCGAATCACTGATACCTTGAGCCCCCGTTTCTTTATCAGGGATGCGATCTTTCGAGTAATGACGGATTTTCCGCACCCAGTCCTGACGGCGCAGACGGAAATGACCGGCACCCCACTTCTAATCATGGTCTCTTCAGGACCAAGGAGGACAAAATCCTTTCCTTTGGAAAGGACCAGGGAGGCCTTCTCCATCAGCTCTTCATGGGAGACATCGCTGTAGGAAAAGACGATCTGTTGCGCATGGGTATCTGAGAGGAGGCGCGGAAGATCCTCTTCAGGGTAGATCGGAATTCCCTCAGGGTAATAAGCTCCCGCCAGTTCCGGAGGATAGGTCCGGTTGGCGATGAAGGGAATCTGGGTAGCAGTGAAGGCGACGACCCGATAAAGGGGGTGCCTCCTGAAGAAGGTATTGAAATTGTGAAAATCCCTTCCCCCTGCCCCGAGAATGATGACCCGGATTGATTCCCCCTTGGATGGTTTGATGTCTTCTCTCTTACGCCGAGCCTTTGCAGTCATACAATTTTCCATGGGAGGGGGAGAAAGACTTTTTCATAGAGATTGAACGCATAGCGATCAGTCATGCCTGCCAGAAAATCACAGATGCACCGTTCCCGTGAATCGTAAAGAGACTCTTTTTCAATGAAAAAGAGGAAAGTGTCGGGATGCTCCATGAAGTATTGATAGAGCTCTCTCAGGATCTTGGCCGCCTTATGAAAATCGGCGTGGACCATCTCGTTCTCATAGATCCGATCCCATAGAAACTCCCTCAGCTCGATCATGGCTGAAAGAATCTCCTCCCTCACATGCAACTTCCCGTCGTCCAAACGGAGGGTCTCGGTGATGAAGTCGTTCACCATGGTATTGATCCGTTTTGAATGGGTCTCACCTAAAAAATCTAGACAACGAACGGGAATATCCTTTTGAGAAATCACCCCTCCTCTCACGGCATCGTCAATATCGTGATTGATATAAGCGATGATGTCCGCGATTCGGACGACCTGACCTTCTAGAGTCGTCGCCATACTGTCGCGATCCTCGCAGAGAATTTCCCCTCGTCCCTTGCTATGTCTCGAGATGCCATCGCGAACTTCATAGGTCAAATTTAATCCCTGTCCGTCCCTCTCCAAGAGATCGACGACCCTCAGGCTCTGATCGGAATGGCTGAATCCTCCTGGGACAATCTGATTGAGAGTATCCTCTCCTGCATGACCAAAGGGTGTGTGGCCGATGTCATGGCCCAAAGAGATGGCCTCTGTCAATTCTTCATTGAGACGAAGGGTCTTGGAGATGGTCCGTGCAATCTGAGAAACTTCAAGGGTATGGGTCAATCGTGTCCGGTAGTGATCTCCCGCTGGTGCGAGGAAGACCTGCGTTTTATGTTTCAGCCTCCGAAAAGACTTGGAATGGATGATCCGATCCCGATCATGTTGAAAGGACGGCCTGAGCGGACACTCTTCTTCAAAGCGCTGCCGCCCCTTGGTCATTGAACTAAAGGCTGCACAAGGAGAGAGGATGAGCCTCTCCCTCTCTTCCAAGGTCTCTCTAATGGTTTTACTCATCTTCAGTGCCTTTGCAGCTATTCCGTTGACAAGTTCTTAATCAATCGACTATGCTTTTAGTAGATAAGCTATCATAAAAAAAGGACTTTATCAAATGCCAAATCCCCCTCTCCCCCCTTTGCTAAAGGGGGGTTGGGGGGGATTAGAAAGCCACTGGCTAACTAAAATGGATATTAGTGATATAAAAGAAAAAATTCTTGAAGATCCCATCCTTTTGAAGCTATCCGATCTGTCAAAGGAGAAGGGAGTCCCTCTCTTTCTCGTTGGAGGATATATTCGAGACCTGTTTCTTGGAACCCCTGGTCCAACCCATGAGCAGAGGGGGAAGGATTATGACTTTGCTCTGCCGAAGGCATTTTCCACATTCATCCCAATGATGGAAGGGATGCTTCGTCTCTCCTTCTTTAAAGTTGGAAAGGAGGAAAGGGAAACCCTTACCTATCGACTGGTCCACGAGGACATGTCTATTGATCTCACATTTCTCCAGGGAGATAGCATCGATGAGGATCTCCTGAGAAGGGATTTCACCGTCAATACCATCGCCTTCTCCCTACGGGATGAGACATTCCACCAGGTCGAGGGCGCCTTGGAAGACATGAAAAGGAGAATCATCCGAAGTGTTTCAAAACATTCTATCGACCAGGATCCTTTGAGAATTCTCAGGGCCATTCGCTACCTTTGCACCCTTGACGGTTTTGTTCTCGATCCCGCATTGAAAGAAGAAATCTCTCAAAAAAAGGACCTGGTCCGGAACTTGCCGGGAGAGCGACTTAAGCTGGAGCTGGATCATATTTTTCTTTCGCCAAGGCCTGCCATGGGATTGAAGACGCTTTATGAATCCAGTTTGCTCCTCACCCTCTTCCCGGATTTGAAAGGGCTTGAACATCTCGGCCAAAGCGAACACCATCACCTTCATGTCCTCTCCCACACCCTCCTCATCGTTGAAAAATTATCATGGGCCTTTGGATGGGTCTGTCCAAAGGCAGGCGCAGCCCCTCTTACCCCGGAGGATCGTCTGGCCTTGTATTACGCCGCCCTCTTTCACGACCTCGGAAAACAGGATACCTATTCAAAGGATGAGAAAGAGAAGGTCCACTTCTACCACCATGAATCCTTCTCCTGTCAGAGAGCAGAGGGAATGATGGAAAGGCTCCGGTTCTCCAACCTCCTGAGGAATAAAATCCTTCACCTCGTTCAGCATCATATGAGAATCCTCAACCTCTCGCGAGAGACCAAGGAGGCAGCACTGAAGCGATTGGTCTATCAGGTGGGAGACGACATCCCGTTACTTGTGCTCCTCACCCTTGCTGACAAAGAGGCGAGTCGCGGAATCTTATCCGTTCAGCTCGACGAGGTGGTGGAAGACCATTGCCTTCGTATCCTGCAATGGTTTAAAGAGAAGGAGGTCGTCCATCCCCTTCCCCTGGTCAATGGGCATGATGTGATGGCTTTAGGTTATTCCACAGGACCGAAGGTGGGGGAGATCTTGAACTTCATCTGTGGAAAACAGGTGGAGGGGGAAATCAGAACGAGGGAAGAAGCACTGAAACTCTTAAAAGAAAGATTTGGAAATCAGCGTGAATAAATCCCTCCGAAGATGAAAGGCATGCGAACACACATGTACTAACTGTGAAAGTCAGGACTTGACCTTACGGATAGTGTCAACTCAGAGAAGGACTTTCTGAACTCTTCGTTTCCAAAAAGTGTGAAAAACGTGTATATTGTAACCCGTATTTCACAGCCAACAGCCATGATTGGTCTGGTATCCAGGATAACATCACAGCAACATAAGAAGTAATGCTCGCATCAACTCTTTGACTCTTCGAGGGCACAGAGGGAATCTTCTGTGATGGATCGGCAGAACGATCAAAGTGGTATTCTTGAGCTGTACGCGCAGTTGCACGGCGACGAGGTTCAACGGGGCAGGCAGTTTGAACAAATCTGCAAGTGGTTTCTTCAGAATGATCCCGAATATCGCGGCCAACTGAAGCGCGTTTGGCTGTGGGGCAAATGGCCCCAAAGGTGGGGCCGTGACAAGGGGATCGACCTGATCGCGGAGGATTTCGACGGGAAGATCTGGGCCATTCAGGTCAAGGCTTATGCACCACAGTACTCCATCACCAAGCGTGACGTTGACCGCTTTCTCACGGAATCATCTCGGAAGGTCATCTCCTACCGGCTACTGATTGCCACAGCGGCGGAACTCGGACCCAACGCCCTGGAGGCTATCGAGGGGCAGGAGAAGAAGGTCGGATACCTGCTGCTGTCCGATCTCAAGAAGCGCAACCTCAAGTGGCCTTCATCGCCAGATAGACTATTCGCAAGACAGGCCAAGCCCCGCACACCGTGGACTCACCAGAAGAAGGCCATCAAGGAGGTCGTGCGCAGCTTCCGCAGGCACGAACGCGGGCAACTCATACATGCGTGTGGCACCGGTAAGACACTGATTGCGCTGCGGGTCGCCGAGGCCATGAATGCACGCCGCACCCTCGTCCTTGTTCCATCACTGTCCCTGATCTCCCAGACCCTACGTGAATGGACCTGCGACGCGTTACGCTCGTTCCGATTCCTACCAGTCTGCTCTGATGACACGGTCCGAGGCGAAGATCACCTTGTATCCCATACCAGCGAACTTGGAGTGCCGGCCACAACTGATCCTGCGGAGGTCGCCAAGTTTATGCGCGGCTCCGGGACTCGGGTGATCTTCTCGACATATCAGTCCACACCCGTTCTTGCCGCTGCCTGCAAGCGGTACCGGGTTCCTCCCTTCGACCTGGCCATTGCCGACGAAGCGCACCGTTGTGCCGGATTACAGCCCGGCCCATTTTCCACCATTCTCCATCCACGGAAGATTCACGCCCGGAAACGCCTTTTTATGACGGCGACACCGCGCTATTTCGCCGACACTGTGAAAAGCAGGGCAGACGAGATAGGGATGGAAGTGGCTTCCATGGATGACCACGAGGTTTTCGGTCCCGTCTTCCACGAACTGAAGTTCTCCGAGGCCATTCGTCGCAATTTGCTCACCGACTACACCGTTGTGATTATCGGCGTGGACGACCCCATGTATCGTCGGTTCGCCGAGGAAGGCGTATTCGTGACACTGAATGGCAAGCGCATCACTGACGTACGGACACTGGCCAGCCATATCGCGGTCGTCAAAGCGGCCAAACAATACGATCTGCGGCGCATTATCTCCTTCCACGGGCGGGTGTCCCGCGCCAGAGAATTTGCCACCGAGTTCCCTGATTTCATTGCCTGGATGCCGAAGGCGGCGACACCATCCGGCAACTTCTGGGCCGAACTGATCTGTGGCACGATGGCCAGCAGCAAGCGCGACGCAATTCTCGACCGGCTTCGGGAACTGGAGCCGCCCGAGCGCGGGCTGGTGAGCAATGCCCGGTGCCTCGGCGAGGGCGTTGACGTGCGCGCGCTGGACGGCGTCGCGTTCATCGACCCGAAGGAATCGCAGGTGGACATCATCCAGGCAGTTGGCCGTGCCATCCGCAAGGCCGAAAACAAGAAACTGGGTGTCATTATCCTGCCGGTCTACATCTCAAGCCACGAGGACGAGGAAAAGGTTCTGGAGGACTCCTCGTTCAAGCAGGTCTGGCGCGTGCTCCGCGCTCTCCGCGCCCATGATGACCGCCTGGCTGATGAATTGGACACCATACGCACGAGGATAGGCCGAGGCAAACGTGTTCGTGCTTATCTGCCCAGTAAGATAACGCTCAACCTACCGGAACGGCTGGATGAGAAATTTGTCGACGCGATATATCTGCGGACTGTCCACTCGATCACGCCACCACCGCGCCTCACCATCGAGAAGATCCTGAAGTGGGCGGACAAACACGAGAAGCGCACCGGTGAATGGCCGAAAGTGCAATCTGGAACAGTTACCGACGCTCCCAGTGAGACTTGGTTGGGGGTCGACCACGCACTTCGCCGGGGTTCCCGCGACCTCCCCGGTGGCTCGTCTATCGCGAAGCTGCTCGCAGAACATCGGAGCGTACGAAACATACATGGCCTTCCGAATCTCACCATTGAGCAGATCCTGCAGTGGGCGGACAAACACATGAAGCGCACTGGTAAATGGCCGAAAGTGCAATCTGGCAAAGTCACTGGTGCCGCCGGTGAAACTTGGTCGTGGATCAACCATTACCTCGACCGGGGTTTGCGGGGCCTCCCCGGTGGCTCGTCACTGGCGAAGCTGCTTGCAGAGCACCGCGGTGTGCGAAACATACATGGCCTTCCGAATCTCACCATCGAGCAGATCCTGAAGTGGATGGACAAATACAAGAATCGCACCGGTGAATGGCCGAATGGGCATTGTGGTGATGTCTTCGATGCTCCCGGTGAGACTTGGTCGGGGATCAACCATTACCTCGACCGGGGTTCCCGCGGCCTCCCCGGTGGCTCGTCTATCGCGAAGCTGCTCGCAGAACGTCGCGGCGTGAGGAACCCAAAGGGTCTTCCAAATCTCACCGTCAAGCAGATCCTGCAGTGGGTGGACAAACACAAGAAGCGCACGGGTGCGTGGCCAGGGCAAAAATCCGGCAAAGTCAGCGAAGCTGCAGATGAGACCTGGTTAGGGATCAACGATTCACTTGACCGGGGTCGGCGCGGCCTCCCCGGTGGCTCGTCACTGGCGAAGCTGCTTGCAGAGCACCGCGGTGTGCGAAACATACATGACCTTCCGAATCTCACCGTCAACCAGATCCTGAAGTGGGCGGACAAACACAAGAAGCGCACCGGCGAATGGCCGGAAGTGCAATCTGGAACAGTCACCGATGCTGCCGGGGAGACTTGGGTGGCAATCAACGCGTCACTTGGGAAAGGTCGCCGCGGCCTCCCTGGTGGCTTGTCTATCGCGAAGCTTCTCGCGGAGCACCGCGGTGTGAGGAACAAAGGGGATCTTCCGAGTCTGACAGTAAGGCAGATCCTCCAGTGGGCAGACAAACACTATCAGCGTACCGGTGAATGGCCAATAAGAACATCCGGCAAAGTCAATGATGTTCCCGGTGAGACCTGGGCGAAGATCGCCTCATCACTTTACGAGGGCCTCCGCGGTCTCCCTGGTGGCTCGTCTCTCGCGAAGTTGCTTGACGAAAAGCGCAGAAAGAAGACATGAAGAACAGCCGTAATCATGTTTCAGGAAACAAAGGATCGACTTAGATCTGCCTCTGGGCAGCCTGTCAGTCGTTAGGTTCATTCTAGATATTTTATGAATTTTGAACATAGAAGATCACTGGCTCTATCAAGTATTCCAATAACTGGGACCTATAGATATAAGGACATTTTCCAAATAATCCCGGCCGATTCAGAGGCGCCCCGCCCAATAGCAGTTCTGGATCATCACCCGTTTGTAATTGAGTATCGATTCACAATCGATGAATCGGTAAGAACATCTTCAGACGGGCAAATAATGCCACAATGGGTAAGGAATAATGACGAAGCGGCAAGAACACTTAATGAGTTACTTCTATTGTTAACGGTGTTTTCATGTAGCCGGCTTTTTTTGTACGCTTCCAAACAAGCATGGTTTATACCTATGGGTAAAAAAGGAGAGGAACCGACTTCTAAAGAAGTCCAATGGGGGCAGCAAGGATATTTTTATAAGGGATTCCAATCGAATATAGATGACTTTACAAGTCCGAAAGTAGCGTCAATCAAACAAATTGATCCAAATGAATACTTTAATAGATATGGTAGAAGCACAGACCAAGAGTACGATCTGCCAAATAATATTGGTAATCTCTTTGACGTCTATTACTCATTGGAGGAAGAAGCAAAGAAATCATTTTTATGCTCATCTTCATTATTTGACCAGGGTGTTGAGATGTGGTCTGAACACCCCAGCCTCTCTTTTGCTGCCATGGTTTCTTCTCTTGAAACACTAGTACACTTTGATAATAGAAAGGAGAAAATCGAAAGATGTAAAGAGTGTGGACAAGGTATATACGGAGTAGTGAAGACATTTCGGGATTTTTTTAATAAATACGGTTCACCGAGCCCTGAATTTAGGAAATATGCTTTGAAGGTATACAAATATAGATCAAAAATTTTGCATAGGGGCGAACTGTTTCTTGGCGAGGTGTATCCACGAAGATTTGGTAGTTTTGACGGGTTTGAAGATGATGAGTTAAGAAGAAGTATTATTCGTACGTGCAGAATTTGTCTCATTAACTGGCTCTTGACAAATAATAACTCATGACCGAAGGGATAGGCCTAACAACAGAGTCGCCAAAAACCCGGTCCAGGCGAGCTTTTATGTTGGCTGAACGGTTCCATAGTTGCTGGTATGCAGCCCTTTGAGACAATGTTTGACAATGATGGTAAGGAGAACGTTCGTACGAAGATGCAACCTCTGTGACTCACTGCGATTGCCACTTCCATGAGTGCTGCTGGGATTCTAAGCAAGGAATCCGTGCCTTATAGAACCCAACCCTTCACCGTTCGGGTCATCTACATTGTGCCCGTGGACGCTGAGCCATGGAGAGACGCAAAGCGCCGTGCCACCGAGTGTCTGGAGGACATACAGTGGTTTTTCGCCGATGAGATGAAGCGCCTAGGCTATGGGTCTAGGACTTTTGAAATCGCCAATGACGAACGTGGAGCACTTGTCTTTCATCAGATCAGAAGTCCTCTGACTCAAGAAGAGTTCGGAGAAGATTATTGGAAAAAGTGTAAGAAAGTAGCGCAAACTTATGGGCTCCGTAGCACGAATGATGTCGTGGTGTACTTCTATGAGTCATATATGATTACCAATGGGAAAGTCTCAGGTGCAGGGGCCAGAGGCAAAAGAAGGGGCCTTGGCGGCGAAGCGTTCCTCAGCAGTCTTCATTTGAAGTTGGCAAGAAGGGAATGGATCGCCAACGACAATGGATGCGACGGAAAGGTTTTCGATTGGATCAGCCCAAAGCCGATGAAGGGCGACACGCTGAGTTGGCACAGACGAGGCAGGAAACTGGCAGATGTGAGTGGTTCGGCTTTCGGGGTCATAGCGCACGAACTTGGCCACGCCTTCGGCCTTCCCGACGACAGTCCACCCGGTAAGAACCGAAAGGGAAACCTCATGGGTAATGGCTGCCGAGGCATGCGTGGGTACTTCCGACCTGATCTGACGGATGACTTCTGTGTGCTAAGCGAACAAAACGCAAAGCTTCTGGAAAACAAAGACTTCTTCGCCGTGAGAAAGCTTAAGCCGAAGTCTATGAGTTTTTCTGATGAGACGGGAAAATCAGCCCGTGAGGGGAATGATCAGCGAGAACGTTAACGGGCAATCTAAGCAAAGCGAATGCGGAGCCAAGAGCCTGCGCCAACAACAAGGTTCAGCCGACCTCGTAACCTCGGTGGCTTACCTCAACGTTATACTCGATTTCAATCGTAAATCTTCAGATCATCTCGAGAGAATATCCACACTCTTTGAAAGTTGCAAGAAGAGTTATCTTGACACTATCTGTCAACCCCAATACTGGTCCGAACAACTAAATACCAATAGACTGTCATTGGGAGCCCAAAGGGCGCGGGTCGTATCGACCTTCACCTCGCACTGTACACCCTACGGTGCAGGGCTTCGTTCGCAATGACAACTCATCGATTGTTGTCTTTGCTAAGATTCAAGGCTCTGCATGATCTTTTTTTCACCCAGCCTCATTGGAATCATCAAAGCCATCACACAGAGAATTAAAACAACAGAGAAAG
>CAYMJV010000044.1:0-25117 GCA_964390545.1 uncultured Syntrophaceae bacterium | reverse complement strand
TCACCTCTTTGGGTTTCCAAAAACCTCGCAAGCACAATTAGCCAAGAAGGGTCTCGTTAAGACAAAAATCTCCCCTTATTTCACTCCCTTGAGTGGAGGAGATATCCAATGTGAACTCTGTCCCAGGAGGTGTCGAGTTTCAAAGGGGAAGAGGGGGGCGTGCAGGGTCCGTGAGAACCGGGATGGGAAATATTACAGCTTGGTCTATGGAAATCCGTGTGCTCTTCATCCCGACCCGATTGAGAAGAAACCCTTCTTTCATGTTCTGCCTACGACGACTTCCTTTTCTTTAGCAACGGTAGGTTGCAATTTTCAATGTAAGTTCTGCCAGAACTGGGAGATCTCCCAGGCTTCCCCGGAAGATGTCTATAGCTACGATGTTTCGCCGGAGATGATCGTGAAGATGGCAAAAGAGGTGGAGGCACGCTCAGTGGCCTATACCTACGTAGAACCCACGATCTTCTATGAATATATGATGGATATCTGCCAAGTCGTAAAGAAAGCAGGTCTTCTCAATGTCTGCCACTCAAACGGCTTCATCAATCCTGAGCCTCTCAGGAGTCTCTGTAAGGTGATGGATGCAGCCAATATCGATCTGAAAGGGTTTACGGAAGCCTTTTATCGTGACGTGTGTAGCGGAGAACTCACCCCTGTCCTCGAAACTCTGAAAACCCTGAAAAAGGAAAAAGTTCACCTGGAGATTACAAACCTCGTCATCCCCACCCAGAATGATGACTTATCAGGGATGAAGGAGATGTGCCTGTGGGTCAAGAAGGAATTAGGGGCAGATACTCCGATTCATTTCTCGAGATTTTATCCACTCTATAAACTCCGAAGCCTTCCTCCAACACCAGTCTCCACGCTGGAGAAAGCCCGGTCTGTAGCTTTATCGGTTGGCCTTGAGTATGTCTATATCGGAAATATTCCGGGCCATGAAGGGGAGCACACTTTCTGTCCTAAATGTAAGAAATTGTTGATTCAGAGGATAGGATACATGGTTGGTGAGAACCATCTGAAGGGTGGGAAGTGTCAATATTGCGGGAAACCCATCCCGGGAATCTGGACGTAAGCCCATCATTCTTAATGGGCCTCTTTATAAAGTGCCTCCACCCAAAACCATGAAAGTTGAATCTTTGGAGGGGCTTAAGATTGTCATTCCCGCAAAAGCGGGAATCCAGGATAGAAGCGGACACATTGGATTCCTGCTTCCGCAGGAATGACACAGAGGGGTAAATTCTCAACTTTCTCTAGCTGAATATTCAATCGCTTTTGAAAGGTGGCTGGCGGTGCCTGTAGAAATTTCTGACGGCAACAGAATTCGGATCAAGGTTGGTCAACCCATTCTTTTCAGCCCATTCCATTGCTTCTAAGAATTCCTGAACCGTGATTCCACGGGCTATTTCCGGATGTTCGTAAGCCTTATATTCGACCCGGTACTGGGGCATGATATTTACATAAGTGGATTTAGGAAGAGCCTGGGCCACCCATTTTGTAAATTTCTCCGTCCCGGCTACTCGATTGGGCATGACCAGATGGCGGATGATCACACCACGAAGAGCAATCCCCTGTTTGTCGGTTTGAAGTACTCCGACCTGGCGGTTCATTTCGATGATCGCTTTCTTCGTTACCTCTGGGTAATCAGAAGCGCCAGCAGAATATTTTGCTGCTTTATCCGAATTCATATATTTCATATCCGGCTTATAAATATCTACAATGCCATCTAACATTTTCAACATCTCCGAACGCTCGTAGCCACTCGTATTGTACATCAAAGGGAGGCGCAGCCCTTTCTTCAAGGCAATCCGTGTGGCATTGAGGATGTTGGGCATGACATGAGTAGGGGTAACGAGGTTGATATTATGGCAGCCAATCTTCTGGAGCTTGAGCATCATCTCCGCCAGTTCCTCATCCTCACATTCCTGTCCTCTCCCCTCATGGGCAATAGGCCAGTTCTGACAGAAGATACATCGAAGGTTGCAGTTGGAGAAGAAGATGGTTCCGGACCCATGTTGACCAACCAATGATATTTCTTCACCAAAATGGGGATGGGCGCTGAAGGTGACCACCTTCATAGGAGCTCGGCAGAACCCTTTTTCACCTTTCTTGCGATTCACTCCGCAGCGCCGAGGGCAGAGGTGACAGTTCTCAAAGAGCGCGTAAGCTTGCTTAACCCTTTGTTCAAAATTACCCTCTCTCTCCAACTTCTCATAGGCGGGGATCCATGGTTCTTCTTTTTTCGGTAGGGCAGGAGAGGAGGAGGAGAAAATTAAGGAACTGCCGAGGAAGAAAGAATTTCTTATGAAGTCCCGGCGGGTGAATTTCATGGAGACATTTTACTAAAGGATCGCAGTTCTTTCAACTTCCTTCCAGGATGATTCGGGCATCCACAGCCAGAGCCTTATCTTTGTAAGCAAATATTGGATTCAGTTCCATTTCCCTAATTTGTGGATTTTCATTGATAAATTTCGATACCTTAAGAATCATCGCAATAAGGGCAGGGATACTTGCGGGTTCCTTTCCTCTGTATCCCCGCAGTAATGGGAAACCTTTGATCTCCTGAATCATCTCCTGAGCGTCTTTCCGGTTGACAGGAATGACTCTGAAAGAGACATCTTTGAGTACTTCTACGAAAATTCCACCCAGGCCAAACATGATCACCGGCCCGAATTGAGGATCTTTGCTGGTTCCTATGATGACCTCTGTCGCCGGGCGGGCCATCTTCTGAACAGAGATTCCATGGATAAGAGCACGGGGGTACTTCTTTTTCACCGATCTTAAGATATCATCGTAGGCTTTTTTGACTTCCGAGGTATTTATTAAACCCAACTTTACCCCACCCGAGTCGGTTTTATGGACCACGTCGGGTGAGGTTATTTTTAGAACCACTGGAAATCCAATTTTTTGGCTTATGGAAACAGCCTCTTTCTGATTCATGGCGAGTCTGGTTTCAACTACAGGAACCCCAATCTGTTTGAGAATTCTTTTCGATTCAAATTCCGTGAGGATGGATCTCCCTTCTTTTTTCACTTCATCCAAGATCGAATACTTCCCCATCATGCTCCCCCTTTCTTACGGATGGCATATTGGTAGGCGATGCCAAGGGCCTTTATGGATGTTTCAAGATCAGGAAATACCGGGAATCCCAGATCTTCCATTCGGGAAGACATCTCTTGAACCAGAGGGACACTCGGGCCATAGATCCATGTAGCGATGGTCCTCTGATATTTTCCTTTTATCTTCCTGTAAAATTTCAAATATTCTTCTACGAATGATTCGAAAGGGCTCGTCCAGATGACATTGAAGAGGCAGTCCATCGTATCGTCTTCAAGAACGGTCTTCAGAATTTTCGAATAAATGTCCATATAATTGTCAATCACGGCCATGGGCGGGCCAATATCTACAATGGTCTTCCCCAGATCAGGGAAAATGGCATTTAACTTGGCACTGGTTTCAGGAGACAATTTGGAAACTGACAAACCATACTTCGCAGCTTCATCGATTGCTAACACTCCGACGCCACCCGTGAAGGTGACAATTCCCAATCGCCCCCCTCTGGGGGGAGGCTGAGCATCGAAAATTTTGGGTAACTCAAAAAGCTCGCTGAATTTCTCCAGGCGGATGATTCCGGCCTGCTTGCAGGCAGCGCCGAAGATCTGATCGTCGACAGCCAGAGACCCGGTGTGTGAAGTGGACACCCTGGCCCCTTCCTTTGTCCGTCCTGATTTTAAAATTAGGACAGGCTTTTTGGGGGCCACTCTTTTTGAAACTTCCAGGAACCTCCGGCCGTCTCGAATACTCTCCAGATACATCGTGATCACTTTTGTGTGACGGTCATTTTCGAGGTATTCAAGCATATCGCACTCGTCCACATCGCATTTATTGCCGTAATCGCATATCTTGCTCACCCCGTAGTGGAGATCCCCATACGGAAAAGCCTGGGGATTGATCATTCCAGTTTGGGCACAGATGGCTATTCCTCCTGTCTTGAGCGTTCGATATCCCATTTCATAGGGATCGGGAATGAAGCCATTGGTGGGATTGGCCACGCCAGCCGTATTGGGGCCGATAATACGCATCCCCGCCTGTTTGGCAATCTTTAAGATTTCATTCTGCAATTTCGCTCCCTCTTCGTCTCTTTCTGCAAACCCATCTGCGACAACGATGACGGCCTTAATCCTTTTATCCGCACAGGTCCTCATCATATCGGGAACGGACCTCCGATTAATGATCAGAAAGACTAAATCAATTTTCTCAGAGATGTCCTTGAGGGAAGGATAGACCTTCAAACCCAGGACTTCCTGATAGGAGGGATTGACCGGAAAGATTTTTCCTTTAAACCCCGCATTCAGCAAAGTTTTAATCACTACATAGCCACCGAAATACCCCTCTCTCAGTGATCCAATGACAGCAACGCTTTTGGGTTCAAAGAAGAGGGAAAGATCGGTGTTTCTGGACATGTAAATACCTCGTTTTCCGCAAGCAAAAGCTCCTCCCTGCCAATGGCAGAGGTGAGAGGGATGGCTAACGTTAACAATTTTATCTGTTGGTTTCAACTTCTTTTATACATAAGATTCGATTTTATGATTGACATATCTCCTCCGGTCAAATAACTTTGGTTCTAGGAGTATAAGATTTGTCTACGAAAGATAAAAGTCCATCCCAATTTGGTTGGATCATTGTGGGGGTCAGCTTCGTCACGCTCGGCCTTGTTTATGGAGTTTGGTACGCCTTTTCCGTTTTTTTCGTCGCCCTTTTGAAGGAGTTTGGCTGGAGCCGTTCTGTCGGGGCTGGGGCTTTCTCCATCTGCATCATCATGAGTCATGTCATCAGTCCGTTTGTAGGGGGAATAGTATATTCCATTGGGCCCAAGAAAGTGATCGTATTGGGGTCGCTGATATTAGGGGTGGGACTCGCTCTATGCAGTTTCACCCAAACCTGGTGGCAATTCTACATCTTTTTTGGTGTGATCACGGCGATAGGGATAGGGACCGCCGGATGGGTACCGAATATCATGATCATTCAGGATTGGTTCAAGGAAAAGAAGGGATTAGCGACCGGAATCATTTCCTCTGGCATAGGGATTGGAATTTTGGTCTGTGTTCCTTTCGTCCAGTATCTCATTATCCGATTGGGATGGCGAATGGCTTACCAAGTGCTGGCCCTCTTTATCCCTCTTATCATCATCTCCATGGCCGTTGCATTTCTGAAGAAACCCCCGCAAGCTCCCGAATCTCCCCCTATGGAGGTCGGCATTCCCCCTGCGTTTATTAAAGATCCTTTGATCGTCAACGAGGAATGGGTTTCACGGTCCTGGTCTGTTCGTCAGGCTCTCCGCACAAAACAATTCTGGTTTCTCGGGATCTCTTTCTTTTTGGGCAATCTGATTACTCAATCCGTCTTCACCCATCAAGTCGCATTCCTTGTCGATCACGGCATGAAGGCCCTTTTCGCCTCTTATGTCGTTGGTCTTATAGGCATTATGAGTCTGGGAGGCAAAATACTATGGGCAGGACTGTCGGATAAAATTGGGAGGGAGATTACCTACACCATGGGGATCACCTGTTCCATGCTTAGCATGATCCTTCTTATCCTGTTCAGTGTATTTCCTCTCCCCACGATGACGTACTTTTTTGCTCTCTTCTTTGCTCTGGGATATGCTGTGACGGCAACGCACCCTCCTCTCGTTACAGCGGATATTTTTGGAGGACAGGCTTTTGGAACCATCTTTGGTTCCCTCATGATCCTTAACGGGATAGGGGGAGCCTTCGGAGCATGGTTTGCTGGCTTTATTTATGATGTGGCAGGAAGTTATTTACCTGTTTTTGTCATTCTAATCATCTTCGCTCTTTTTTCTTCTCTTAGTATCTGGTCGGCGGCTCCCAGAAAAATCAGAAAGGTGCCGGGGAAAGCGAAGTAAGTTTTTGATTAACCATTGATTCGAATCTCGAGAAAGAGATCTCCTCGATTCCCCTCGGCGTCCTTTTGACCCAACCCTTTTAAGCGAAGACGTGTTCCATCTTTTACATCAGGAGGAACGGTTACCATGATATTCCTTTTTCGCAATCCCTGGGAAATGGAGACCAATTTTCGGGTTCCATGAAGGGCCTCCTTAGAGGCAATGGTGAGGACTCCATGGATATCCAGATCGTCCGGAAATTCAAAAGGTGAGATGGATTGGAGGCGGGGCGTGGTTTGCCTTTCTGTATAACGACGGAGACTTTGGTTCATCCCGGTCCTTGGAATCCAATCGAGGATTTTTACGAAAATCAGGCCGGCCACAAAACCACCGATATGGGCCCAGAAGGCAATGCCTCCCACATTGCGTGGGGTCAAGCCTGCAGAAAGCAATTGGATGAGAAGCCAATAGCCGAGAAAGATAAAAGCGGGAATCTCGAAAAACTGGAAAAAGAAGAAAATGGGTATCAGGGTGAGGATCCGGGCACGGGGATGGAGAAGGAGATAGGCTCCCATGACCCCTGAAATCGCACCACTCGCTCCAATGGTTGGAATGTTAGAATTCCAGTTGGTTACGAGGTGGACGAGACCAGCAGCCACCCCGCAGAGAAGGTAAAAGATGAGATAGCGAATATGGCCAAGCCTGTCCTCGATATTATCTCCGAAGATGTAGAGAAACCACATGTTTCCGAGGATGTGGAGAAATCCCCCATGAAGAAACATGGAGGTCAGGAATGGAAGCCATTGTTGAATTGGAGTAAATTCTGCAGAAAGCCCTGGATCAGAATATCGCAAGGGGACAATGCCATAGAGGAAGAAGGCCTCTTTGAGATGAGGCCCTTGAGAAAGCTGCCATAAAAAGGCAAGGATGTTCAATCCAATGAGGATGACATTGACGAGTGGAAAAGTTTTTGACCTTATGGCATCTCGAATCGGAATCATAGGATTCTCCCCATCAATATAATTCGTCTTTTTTTTTAACACAAGAGAAATTAGAGAAAGCAGGACAAGAATGTCCCGCCTATTGGAGTAGCTTGTCATTCTTCTATGCCCTGAATCAAGTTCAGGGTCTTTGATTTTAAAATCTATGAGAAGGAGACCCTGAAATAAATTCAGGGTGACTTATAGAGGGTTGGGGAGGCAAAGCCGCCCCGTTCGAAGGGCGACTAAAGTCGCCCCCACCCCATAGGGGATAGGCGGGGTTTTCGAACCCCGCATCAGAAGGATTCCCCTATTTAGGTCTTGATTTACTATTTGTTTTTTAGTAAGTTTTAGGTTAACTAAATTTGATTTATTCAATTTATTGAAGAGGTTACTTTTCGTCTCTCGAGAGAGTTTACCCTGAGCGTGCCGAAAAAAGGGTCCCATCGTCTAGTGGCCTAGGACACCGGCCTCTCACGTCGGTAACGCGGGTTCGAAACCCGCTGGGACCACCAACTTTTTCCATTTTAGGTTTTCACCGGTGACCATAGAGTGTCTATTTGAGGTCTAATTTTGTCCTTTCTTCCCTTTCCTTGCGTTTCATAATCCCATTGCCTTTGCCCGCAAGAAGTGATATGGAATTAGTCAAGAAATTGGGGTTGTGAAGTGTATTTCTTTTATATAGACGAGTCGGGAACTCCGGAGTCATCAGATCCTACAAGCAGGTTCTTCGTGGTCTGTTCAACAGTTTTCCATAATTCCAACTGGCCTGACTTATATGGGAAAATGGAGGGGTTAAAAAAGCAATTCTTCCTAAGCACTTTTTCACACCATGGGAGTGAAATTAAAGGTTCTGATTTGTTGTCAAAACATGCTGTAAAAAGCTATCTCAAAAGGAACTTCGCCCATCAGCTCTTAAATATCCATGATTCCTTTCATTTGCCGGTTTTTGTGGTGGTAATCGACAAAGATAAGTCAAGGAAACCATCTGAGTATAGCTGGTTGTATCCACTGTGTATTCAATACCTTCAGATTTCCATTCATAGTTTCTTGGAAGATCAAGGTGGCGACCACAGAGGAATATTGATTTTAGATGAGATAAACCCGAAGAGGACCCTCATACATTCAAAAGAACACCTGACATATAGGTTTGGAAATCCACAGGGAAGACGATATACAAGAATAGTTGAAGCTCCATTCTTTGTTAACTCTATGTATTCCCCTGGTATTCAGATTGCGGACCTTTATGCAACAATTTTTCGGAGACATGAAGAAATGGCAGCAAAAGGAGAATTCTGCAAGTTTACCGACAAGTTTTACAAGCGAGCAAGGGCAAAAACGTATGAGACGAAGAAATTAACCGAGACGGGATTCAAGATTACTGGATATCTTAAGCCCTTTAAATAGGAAAAGCCTGCTTACTGGAAAGCAGGCTCTCGGCGAGACGCTGTAGGATTTTATCCCTTCGCAGTGCTTTAAGCACCACACCAGCCTCTCATTTTTAAAGTAAACAATCTTTATCAAAAAATCAAGAGAAATGTCAAGAAAAAAATCGTGTTCTTGGTCTTAAAATAGTGCAATTGATGTACCAATCGGTTGGAAGTGCTATAACCCTTCGAAAATGCACGGTATTCCATGAATCTACTAATAAGTTCGATAAGGCTGAAATCAGGAAATATTTTCATACTTTTCCGGTTTTTTGTCACTTGTCGCTAAAGTTCTTTCAAGGGTGGTAACTGCCTCTTTAAGGTATTCCGGGGAGAGGTGACTGTATCTCATGGTCATCCTCAAGTCTTTGTGTCCGAGAAGTGTTTGCACTGTTCTTAAATTACCCCCCCTCGGGTCTACGCGGATCAGGTCTTGCAATCATACAACTGACACTCTCTCCACAATTTGGAATGTTGGAAAGAGTATGTGGAAAGCCATAACAAAAAGAAATTAGAAATATTGCATTGCAAGGCCCGACCCCATTCTGTGCCATTCTGGTTGATCCTACCGGAAAGTGCCTCAATTTTTTCTCCCGCTTTAATCAACCTGAGAAATTCAAAACATGCCTCCGCGCCTACGGCAAGCTGCTCGGCCATCATTACCAGTCCCAAAGGCTTTCCTTTTGCCCACTGGTTTAAATGTTTCATCTCATTTTTTACACTTCTTCAGTGTACCATTCACTTCCTGCGGCTGTTGATTTCTGAAACAGAGCATGATGAACCGTTTCTGTTTTTTGGTTTCTGATATATTCTTGGACGACTTCAGTTGTAATTCCATCTGCGACACTGGCAATGTAGTAGCCTGCTGCCCAAAACGTCCCCTCTTTCCAGACGTGTTGTTGAATAATGTCAAGGAATTCTTCTCTGATCTTTTTTGAAGATTTACTTTTTAAAATCTGAACAATCCTCATAGGTGTGTCTGTTGGTCGTGCCTCAATCAACATATGAACGTGGTCGGGCATCACTTCATGAACAATGATCTTGAACCCGTACTCATACGCGATGTCGGCTAAGATCCGTTTTAACCGTACCGCTAAATCACCAATCAGAAAAGTTCGACGGTATTTTGTGATCCAGACAAGATGATATTTCAAGTTGTATCTTGAGTGTGAGCCTGACCTCGTATTATCTTGATAGAAATAATTCAAGACGGCTTTTAATGTCTCTTGTCGCTTTGCTTGTTCATACATGTTCTTCCACCTATCAGAAACTCTTTCAAATATTGATTACAGAAAATAATCTAGATCTTTAATGGCGACCTGTCAACAAGCGGGTTCAGGAAGTAAGGGTGAGCAAAGGATTGTTTAGTTCCACCTACAAATCAGCGAAATTATTAGGACATAGAATTAATCCGGGATGAAAGTGAGCATTGGGTTCAAAGCAAAAAGAACCTCGATAGCATTTGCATTAAAATCTTTTAGCAAGTGTTGTGCGGCGTGTAACTCATTCTGATGTTTTTAATTCTCCATCTTTCGCCTTGATAGCTTCTTTAGCCTCGGATTCTCCAGTCTCGCCAACACGTAAGAATGCATTGAAATCTTCGAAGCCTCTGAACACGCCAACTGTGGAAAATAGAGAACGGATGATTTTTAACCTTTCATCTGGTGCATTTCGAGTAGATACTAATATGCCCAGCAACTGTGTTGTAGTTATCAGACAGTGTTCACGGTTTTTGCAATACTTAAGCATCTGATGGGGAAATGGTTCTTCATCTCTCTGAGCGAGCGGCATGTCATGAAATGGATTAACTATGAGAAATCCCTTTGGGTGTTTTTGATGCTCAGCAAAATACTCACTCACCCATTTCTCCAATTGAGCAGCGTGCGCTTCAGCTGCAGATTTGTTTGTACCTTTCACTTCCGCTACACCCGCCATCCCTTCAAAAGACAGTATAACATCGTCTCGACCAGCAGGGCCCGGTTTCGCATCTATGCCCAGTTCTTTCAAAACTTCGATGACTTGAGTGTGCAGGGCATTACCTTTAGATGAAAAAAGTAACTTATATCTTTGAACGGTTGATAAGTCAGCTCTTTTCGATTCTAACAACCTGCGTGTTTTTTGTTGCTCGGCCTCTATTGACGATATTTCTATTTCGAGGCTTTCTTCCTCGGGCATCTTGTAGTCAAGTGTCCATTTAGGTAGGCTAAAATCTCCAACTTCCTTCTGAATGGACGTAACGAGTTCGATAAGCGTTTCAATGAATGCTTCAGATGCCGAGTTATAGTCAGTCTTCCGAGTAAAGTGTCCCTCACTCGGTAAATGAGGCATAAGCAACATATTCCCTCGTTCATATCGAAGCCAGGACGCTACTATTCTATCAGTTCCATGGACGAATAGAAACGGTCGACCTATTGGATGGGTGAAATAGGCTTTGTAATAGATGTGATCTTTGTTGGTTTCCCAGAAGGCTCTAAAAATGTCATCTCCCTTAAAATCGATCTGAGTTCCTGTTGCCTCAACAGTATTAAATTCTCCTTTAATCGGGATAAATGACCGAATTGATTTATCCGTAACATGAATGGTAGTTTTTGTACTACGCCCCGTGCCTGAGTAACTTCGTTGACCCGTATCTATATAAAACATAGTGGGTGGCGGAACGAATATTATGACAGTCCTACCGAGTTTTATTAGATCCAGGATTTCGTTTGAGCGACGATTTTGGTCCTCTAAGATGGCTACAGAGTCATGGGAATTTAGGTTCGGATATCCACGGTAATACTCACTGTAATGGTACTCACCCACTAAGGTACTTGGGTCCCACAGGACTAAATCATAGTCGAAAAGCGTATAATCCGACCTAAATAGTATGTACTGGACCTTTTTAACCGGAAATTGTCTACCTACTGAAATTATATTCATCCTGAATCATGCGTGAAAAAGGTCTTGAAATAACATTTGGTCGAGGTAAAATGCTTATTAGAAAGCCTCGTACGATTTGTCCCTTAACATACTTAAAAATTAGGTTAAGGAACAATGCAAAAACGTGCTCCTCATGGCGTTACTATTTCATTTACTGGAGATACTCTCACCCATTTTGGAGGTATCTATCTACTACAGTCCTTCTTCAAACGATTAAAATTACGCAAACAATTACATCACCATCTTCAATTCCGTCAACGAAACAACCGATTCACAATTGCCGAGGAGATGTTGGCGCTCATTTATCCAATCTCTTTGGGGCTCGGGCGAATAGAAACAAGCCATCTCTTAAAAGACAACGGTGTTTTCCAATACCTCACAGGGTTACCCACTTATCCCAATCCAACCACCTTAAGACGCTTCCTTCTTCGGATGGCTCCTTTAGCACTCCCCAAATTGAGGAGCTTCCACGACAGACTTCTTTTGTCGATGATCCCAAGACCAATCCCCCCCACCAAGGTAATCTTCGATCTGGATTCCACCGTCCTGGTCCTTTATGGCAAACAGGAGATGGCTCGCATCGGTTACAATCCTCAGAAGTGGGGTCGTCCCTCTTATCACCCCCTTCTCTGTTTCAATGGGATCACCAAGGATTTCTGGCATGGAGAACTTCGCCCTGGCGATACCCATACGGCTACTGGAACTGTGGAACTACTGAAGGCAGTCTTTGCCAAACTGCCGCCCTCCGTAAAGATCGTAATTGTCCGAGCAGACAAGGGTTTTTACGATCACGAGACCATCGAATATCTAGAATCCAACAAAGCTCTTTTTGTGATTGTGGCCAAGCTTACCGCTCCGGTCAAGAGAAGAATCTCAACCCTATCGTATCAGGTTCATTCTTCTGGCCTGGAGACGGCGGAGTTTATGTATCAACCAACACAGTGGAAAAAAGAGTATCGCTTTGTGGTGGTCAGGCGTCTCGTCCCAGAAGACCCTACGGAACAACTCACCCTCTTCTCAATGGGCAAATACAGCTATCAGGTTATTGTGACCAATATGAAATTGACCCCTCTCCATGCCTGGAGATTTTACAATGGCCGGGCTGCCGTAGAACTGATTATCAAAGAACTCAAAGGGGATTACCCTTTGGGAAAAATCCCGACAAAATATTTCGCAGCGAACGAGGTTTATTTCCATACTCTCTTATTCTCTTACAATCTCATCAACTGGTTCAAACGGTTGTGTCTGCCAATGGAGTTTCAGAATATGACGCTTAAGACTCTAAGGGCTCGTCTGCTATTGATCCCTGGTGAACTCATAAGGCCCGACAACAGACCGACCTTAAAACTACCGACTAATTTCTTGTATAAGCATGCATTTGAATATGCCATAAAGAAGATTGAGAAATTAAAAACCTAATCCATAGTTTTCACGCCGGATTTAGGTTCATATTGTGTTAACCTTCGAGTTGCATTGCGTATGACTTTGTTACATCGTCACCTGGTGCTAATATACTGCTGTTTTAGAGATGATATCAGCACTCGGTGGCGTAATAGAAAAAAACTGAAGAACTTCATGGCAATAATAGGCTGATTCAGGGTCGAAGTTGTTGAACTCCTTTTCTTCAGGAAGATACACAAGATAGCGATAAGAACCCACTTTGGGATGATTTGAATATATGAAAAAGTGCATTGTATGTCAATGAATATTAACAACTGAAATCAAGCGTTATTCACTGAAATATCGTGTTGTTGACTTCAGGAAGTAACCGCTGGTCGTAAGTCTAGTCGGGACTTAACGCTTCCAAACGGGGCTAAAACGTGCTATAAAGGTTTAAAAATGGCGGAATAAGGCGTTTTCATTAACTCTCACGTCGGTAACACGGGTTCGAATCCCGTTGGGACCTCCAATTTCCCTCTCTCTTTAAATCTTACCCTTTTCATCTAAAGTCAAATTCCTCCGGTTCTCCCCTCTTCCAAAATCTTTTGAAAAATGGGTCAAAACTGAGATAATATGGGGAAGAGATGATTAGTTCGATTGATGAAGAATACATCCTTACACGGGCCTATGTTCCGGAACATATCGTGACCCTCATGGCGCTCCTGTCGAAAGGAGAGCCCTTTCTCATCGAAGACCACTTGGTTCTTGCAAAGGATACCTGGCTCATTTTTGTGGGATATCCCTTCGACAGAATGTTTTCGCAAGAGCGGTGCGAGAAGATTGTAAAACAGGTTCTCGAAAGATTCCGACCCGAGTCCCTTCGGTTCATTGGCCCGGAAATTCCGCTGTTTCTTACAGATTCCTGCAGCGAGAGGCAGACAGATAGATATTATCGATTCGATATTGAGCAAGCGAGGGTGAAGAATTCCCTTCGCCGGGTAGCCGAGAAGGCCTCTCAGGAATTAGACGTGGAAAGGGCCAATGCTTTCTCTAAAGAACATGAGATTCTAATCTCTGAACTCTTAAAAAGGGAGAAATTAAGGCCCAGGGTAAGGGAACTGTACCACCTCATGCCCGATTATTTTTCCCGTTCGTCGAGTGCTTGTGTCCTCAACGCCTGGAACAAGGAAAGAAGGCTAAGCGCCTTCTATATCTTAGAGCTTGGAGCAAGAAATTTTACTACTTACCTCATCGGCACCCATTCAAAAAAAAATTATGTGCCACACGCCTCTGATCTACTTTTTCTCAAGATGATCGAACTGACCCGTGAGCAAGGCAAAAGTGAGATCAATTTGGGATTAGGGGTCAATGAAGGCATAAGAAGATTTAAAGAGAAGTGGGGAGGTGTCCCATTTCTCAACTATGAGGAGTGTGAGTATTGTCCTGAAGGCACAAAGATGATTTCGATGGTTCGAATTCTGGAGGGAAAACTCTGACGATTTCAAGAAGCGTAGGGGTGCCTAATGATTTTTCCCTGGCTAAGAGAAAAGAAACTGAAAATGGTGTGGAGAACTGAAAGGGAAGAAAGAATAGGGTTCCTGGTCGGGACTGCCCATTTTTCACCTTACCGTTTTAGAAAATCCCTGACAGTGCTGATCCAGAGTGTTGAAGATGTCCTGTTTGAGGGTCCTCTCGACCCGGAGAGCATGGCCAAGGTGACTCAGCATGGTCGGCAGATTGGGGAGACCTCTTCCCTTTACGAGGCCCTTGAACCTGCAGTCATCAAAGGGATTAATGAGCGCCTCAGTGTTCCATCGATTCCTCATCGTTCTGCGGAATCCTACCTTGAGCTTTTCACCTCTTCGAGGTTCGATTTTCTGGAAAGTCATGTCAAGGATGTACGTCCTTGGATGGCCTTTTTCACCCTTTGGTCCTCCTATTTGAACTGGAATTACTCGATCGATATGGAGGCCTTCCATATTGCCCAAGAAATGAGAAAGAAGATCCATTTTCTCGAAACCACAGAGGAGCAGCTTGCAGCCCTTGATGGGATTCCCTTCGAGGGAATCGTCGAGCATGTCAATCGTTTTGAACATTGGAAATCTTACAAAGAACAGTTCCTAACTGACTACCTTGAGGGGAATCTGGAAAAGTTGATGTCGCGGACGACGAGATTTCCAACCCGATGTGAATCCATCCTCGGCTTCCGCGACGAGAGGTTCTTTGAAAGAATGAAGACTTTTTTTGAAAGGGGATCGGTGATCGCCTTCCTCGGTCTGTCCCATATCCCGGCGATGAAGAAGATGTTCATCCACGAAGGTTATGAGGTGACACAGCGCCTAACATGATCACAACGGAACAGCTAGCCTACATTGAAGAATACGCCTATATCCCCGAGCACATGATCCACTATGTGACGGCGATTTCACAGGCCGAACCATTTCTCTTTGGGACCTACCTCACTTATTTCAAGAAAGATCTCCTCATTTTCATCGGCTACCCCTTGAAGGAGGGCTTTGAAGAAAAGAAAATGGAGAAGGCTTTAAATGAAGCCAGAAGGCGATTCAAGCCAAGGGAGATCTCACTGACAGCGCCTAAGATCCCTTCCTCGATCGCAGGGCCTCCTCAATCCCCATCCGATTTTTATTACGGACTGGACCTCGCCACATTATCGATCTCCCAGAAATTAAGGAATACGCTCAAACGGGCAGGAAGGGATCTTGTTGTCGAAAGGATGAGGGGGCTGGACAAAGAACACCATCAGATGGTGAACGAATTTTTCAATAATCATTTGGTTGATGAAGCAACACAATTCATCATTAAGAGAATTCCGGAATATCTTTCCTCTGCACCTTCCGTATGGGTCTTCAGTGCAAGAGAGAAGGGTGGAGCACTGGCTGCCTTCGATATTGCAGAATTTGGAGCAAGGCAGTATGCGATCTATATGTTCAATTTCACCTCGCGCAGCCATTATGTTCCTGGTGCTTCGGACCTTCTCCTTTCCGAGGTGATCAAATGTTCAAAAGAGGAAAATAAAAAATTTGTTAATTTGGGCTTAGGAATTAACACGGGAGTAACTTTTTTCAAAAAGAAATGGGGCGGTTTTCCTCTTTACCCGTACAATTTTTGTTTGACTTCTCTATTAGAACAGGACACTCAGGATAGTCTTTTCAATAAACTTTAAAGACAATGATTAAAAAGATTCTTAAAAGATTTATCAGAAGAAAGAGAGAAAAGGCTTTTTCAGCGTGGCAAATTGAATTGACGACGAGGTGCCCCCTCCGTTGCAAGATGTGTATCCGTACAGAGAGCAAAGATTGGCAATACCAGGATATGGCCTTCGAGGATTTCAAGAAAATTCTTCCATTTCTGAAAGACGTTGAAAATGTCATTCTTGAAGGGTGGGGCGAATCCCTCCTTTATCCTCGCCTTAACGAATGTATACAACTCGTCAAAAAAGCGGGGCCACAAGTAGGCTTTGTAACGAGTGGAAAAGGACTGACGGAGAAACGAGTATCTGAGCTCATTCAGGCAGGACTCGACTTTGTGGGTTTTTCGATCGCAGGCACAACCCCTGAAACGCACGATGCCATTCGTGTGAACTCTCATCTGTCGGAAATTTTCAATGCCATTCACCTTTTCAATGAGGAGAAATTCCGTCAGCGACTCGATCGGCCAAAGATGCATCTTGTTTTCCTCATGTTGAAAGACAATATATCCGAAGTTCCCGCTGTCCCTTCTTTTGCTGTTGAAATGGGGATCAAAGATGTCGTCCTGACAAACATCTGTCATTGCATCAATGACTGGCAAGAAAAACAAGGATTATTCGTATGGGAAAAAGGTGAGAATGAGTACGAAAAAATTGTGAAACAGGCGGAAATAAATGCCAAAAAGCTGAAGATCCGACTCAAGAGGCCCTCCCTGTCTGCCATCGATGTGCCTGTCTGTGAGGAGAACCCCCTCAGAAACCTCTACATCTCCGTCGAGGGAGAGGTCTCGCCTTGTGTCTATCTCAACCCGCCCTTGTCCTCTCCCTTCAAAAGGATCTTCTGCGGTAAGGAATATTGGGTGGAAAGGGTGAGCTTCGGGAACATCTTTAAAGAACCTTTTCCGTCCATATGGAATGGTGAACATTATGAGAAATTTAGGAATTGCTTTCAAGAAAGAAAGGAAAAGTTTAACGAGGTCTATCTCTCTCTCTTACAAAGCTCGTCAATAGAAGCCTTACGAGGAATCGTAATTCCCCAACCACCCGAGCCGTGCAGAACGTGCCATAAAATACTTGGGGTTTAATAAGCTAAATCGGGATCACTGGGATGGTCAAGGTTTAGGAGAGGTTGTCGAGGGTATCGAGCCAGGCCTCTTTAGACATGGTGGTCATCGGTCCATGGCCAGGATAGACGGTTGTTTTCGGTGGGATCACGCTATTCAGCCTCTTTAGGCTCCTGAGCATTAATCCCATACTGTGAGGTCCTTTTATTTTCCCAAACTCTCCCTTGAGGAGGGTATCTCCCGTAAAAAGGGCGCCTGCTTCCCGGAGATGATAACAAAGAGAGCCGGGGGTGTGACCGGGGGTGTGGAGGACTTTGATCGTGGCCTCTGCCAGTTTCAGCCGCTGCCCATCGGCGAGCAACAGATCTGGTTCTAAATCCACTTCTTGTTGTCGAAGGAGATCCAGGTCGGATGGGTGCATGCAGATTGTGCCTCCCATCTCCTTCTTTATCCGTGAAAGGGAGCTGACGTGAGAAGGGTGCCCATGGGTCAGGAGGAGGTATTTGAGGGTGGCTCCCATCTCTTTGAGAGATCCCTGGAGAACATCGCAACAGTCCGCGGCGTCAACAACGGCTGCCTCGCCTCCGCAAGCAATCACGTAGACATTCGTGTCCTTGGGGAGCGAAACAAAGGCCTTGATGGTCAGGTCGTTTTTACGCATGTCTTCTCCCGTCCCGATGGCGATGTGGATGAAAACCCGTTTCCCGCTCGGCTGGATGTCCTTCGCCAGCGGAGGGGATCACGGGGCCGGCCCAAAAATTGTTTCCACCTGGGTGGCCCTCAGCCGGCCTGCGGTTTCCTCCATTCTTGAGACGATGTCGGGAGCCGATCCGGTCCCAACGGTTTGACTCGCGGCGCAATTGACCTCTTTTTCGATCCCCTCTAGCTCCTTCACGAAGGCGACAAAATCCTGACGGGTCCGGTAGGCATGCCTGACCATCGACCTATAGTCTTTCCCCTCTGCGTTGAGGAGCCGGAAATAGTGGTCGAGGAGAAGCTCCATTTCCCGCATCTGCTTCTGGCGGATCTTGTTCGAGTAAATCCCCTTCTTGTCCGAAGCCAGAATCTGACTCGTTCGGTCTCTGATCTGACCTAAGACATCTTCGCGGCTCTGGCCTTTCTTCACCATGTCGAAGGCTCCTTGAAGCGCCAGCTTTTTGGTAAAAAGAAAATTCAGCGTGAAGATCTCTCTGGCCCGCTTGAATTTCAAAACATTGAAGACGAAAACGATGGGGATGAGGACATCCCATACCGCCACTGGGCTTTGTCCGATCACCACGGAAGCCACGCTTTTAGCCAGAGCATTTTCCTGGGCCAGAATGTTCTCATGCTTCGTATCAAGAATCGTCGGCAGGAACTTTCCCATGTCCGCCTCTCAAGAGAAGATACGCTCGATCTCTTTTTTCCTCAACGCTTCCACCTGAACCTGTTCCGCCTGGAGGCGCTGCCAGATCGCAGCGCTCCCGCCATGGAACTCAGCAACAGCCTGGTCGACCTCCCTCTCGGCGGCGCTGAGCTCGGTCAAGAACGTTTCGTAATGTTCCCGGGTCGAGTAGGCTTGTTGGATCAGGCCATGATAGCTCCCCTCTACTGTTCGGAGCAACTTGATGTAATGGTCGACGAGAAGGGTGATCTCACCCATATGGGCCCGGAGGAGCCTATCGGAATAAAGCTTCAATGAGATCAGCCATTGTTTAATCCGTTCTTCGATCTGTGAACATACCCGTTTTCTCTCTTCTCCCTGGAGAAGATCGAAGGCCCCGTTGAGGGCTAGCTTCCTCGGGAAGAGAAAAAGCTCCCCGTATCGTTTCGTCTCGCTGCTCCTTCGGAGAAAGTCAAATAGAAACATCCCCGGAAGGAGGAAGTGCCATGCCGATGGCGGTCTCTTCACGATGACGCCAAGAGCGACGGCCCTGGCAAAAGATTCCTCGCCGTCCAGAACCAGAGCCTTCTTCTTGTCATAGTCCCTCATTGCGGTTTACCATATCATCCTGGATGGACTCATGTCAATTTTGCCTGGCGCGGTATCCGGCGTGAAGATGTTGAAGATCGGACCCCCAAAAAAGAAGGGGCTTGGATAAGCCCCCTCGACGTGGTTTTCTTTCCGCTCCGTGTCTAGCCCGGTGGAATCGGCGGAGGGAAGAGCCATCCGGACCAGAGGATCCATACAATGATCAGTGTCCAGACGGCATTGAAGGCCTGAGCTACCCAGTACGCGATGGCCGGTTTGCCACCGCCGACCGAAATCAAGTCTTTCAGGCGCGTGTCGAGCCCGATGCAGACAAAGCAAAAGGCGAAAAACCAGTTTCGATAGGCAGTGCAGATGCCCTCAATGGCTTTGGAGGCGCCCGACTGGACAAAGAAGGTGATGACGATGGAGGCGACCACGAACCCGACGATGAACTTGGGGAACCGATACCAGACCTCTGCAAAAGAAGGTCTTTCGCCGGCCCCCTTCTTTTCCAGGCTCAAGGTTGCCCAGAGGGCGAGCAGGAAAGCTGCAAACCCGATCAAGATATTCTGTGCCATCTTGACCAGGGCAGCGGAGTCCAGAGCAGCCTTCCCTCCAAAAACTTCTCCCGCGGCGACGACCGCCCCGGTATTGTCGATGACACCTCCGAGCCAGGCTCCTGCCATATTGCCCGGAAGGCCCATCCATTTGGCCATGGGAGGCATCACGACGATCAGAATGACCGCACCGATCATCAGCCATGCCAAGACGTAGCTGACCTCTTTGGGGTCTCCCTGAACCGCTCCGCCGGCGGCGATGGAGGCCGAGACGCCGCAGATGGACACGCCTGTGGCGAGCACACTGGAGAAGCGCTGATTAATTCCCATCCGCCTCGACAACCAGTACGCAAAAAACCAGACGGCCGCAACGACGACGACGGCCTGGATCATGCTGACGGCGCCTGCCTTAATCACTACGACAAAGTTTATCGTCGCCCCCATGACGACCAGACCGATCTTAATAAAGAACTCCGTCATGACGGCAGGCTTCAGCCAGGCGGGAACACTGAAAATGTTGCTGATCAGCAGACCGATGAAAAGCGCCCAGAGGACGTACTCGAAGCCGTAGTACTTAATGCCTTTCTGCCCAGCGATGACCATGGCGATGAAGGCGATGATGAAGATGACAAGGAACCCAGGGAAAAAGCGTTTCATATCCCGTTTCATCACCGCGGCACCGATTCCGGTCAAAATCGCCGTGATGATGAACAAGGCGATCAGAGGGCCAATCGTGCCCCAGCCCTGAGGAAACGCCTTTGAGAGTGTCGTCCAGGTCCCGATACTCGGGACCTTGGGCAACATCCCTGCGATTGCCAACAACAGGATGAACCCGCCAACCCAGCAAGCCCACCAGTCCTCTTTCCGCCACAACGACGACCAATCAATTCCCTGTTTCTTTTCAGCCATATTTTTCCCCCTTCCTCATGGAGATTGTAAAATCCCTCCAAGTTGACTAAACCTTTATTTCTTTCTCACCCCCTTTTTGATCAATTCTTTTGCAAAAAGTCAAAATTATTAAGCGTTTAGAAAAACCCCCACAATTCGGAAGCAACTATACTAAAAAGAAAAAGTCGGGTCAAGTCTTATTTCTGTCTTATTTCTGACCTATTTTTGAGAATTATTTTTGAAAAAGATGGCACGATGTTGTTGACACCCGGATAAAAAAAATGGTAAAAAAACACTGTTTATCTTTGGCCATCCATCCTGACTCAAATAATAAATGACATCTTTGAACAAGCCATTTTAGGATATTTCAGTAACTTCTTTACAAATTTCTAAGGAGGTGAAATCAATGGCAAGTGAGACGCCGAAACTAGATGAACTGGAAAAGGGACCGTGGCCGAGTTATGTCAAAGAAATAAAACGGGCAGCCAAGAAGAGTGCAGCCGCCAAGGACCTACTGGGTGTACAGGAACTTTCTTTTAACGACAAAGTGACTCACTGGAAACACGGAGGGATCGTTGGTGTAACGGGCTATGGTGGAGGGGTCATCGGCCGATATAGCGATGTCCCACATCTTTTCCCGAATGTGGAATCCTTCCATACCCTGCGTGTCAACCACCCGGCAGGGTGGTTTTACACCACCAAGGCTCTGAGAAAAGTTTGCGATGTCTGGGAAAAGTACGGGAGCGGTTTGACCAATTTTCATGGGTCTACCGGTGACATCATTCTCCTTGGAACAACGACAGCAAACCTTCAGCCCTCCTTTGATGCATTGATAGAAGTGGGATTTGACCTGGGTGGTTCCGGATCTGCCTTGAGGACACCTACGGCCTGTATTGGGCCGGCCCGATGTGAGTGGACGAATATCAACACCCTCGATATGGTTTATAACCTCACGATGGAATTTCAGGATGAGATCCATCGTCCTCGTTGGCCCTATAAATTTAAAATCAAGATCTCCGGATGCCCAAATGATTGTGTGGCCGCTATCGCAAGGGCAGATTTTACAATCATTGGTACTTGGAGGGATAGTCTAAAGATCGATCAAAAAGCCGTCAAAGAATATGTGAAGGCGGGTTTTGATGTCAAGGGACTCGTCGTTGATAAATGTCCAACCAACGCCCTCAAATGGGATGGAAAGACCAAGAAACTTAAAGTGATTCCGCAGGATTGTGTCAGGTGTATGCATTGTATCAATAAAATGACCAAAGCGATCAGGCCTGGAGTGGATAAAGGGGCCACGATATTAATTGGTGGAAAAGCACCTATTCTGAAAGGAGCCATGCTCTCATCGGTCCTTGTTCCCTTTATGAAGGTGGAACCCCCGTATACCGAGATCAAAGATCTCATTCGAAAAATCTGGGAGTGGTGGGATGAGAATGGAAGAACCAGGGAAAGAGTGGGTGAGCTGATCGAAAGGCTGGGAATGAGAAACTTCATCAAAGCCATTGGAGTGAAGCCAGTGCCACAAATGATCAAAGCACCAAGAACAAATCCGTACGTCTTCTTTTAATTAATAATCCCCCCTCTCCCCCCTTTATTAAAGGGGGGTTGGAGGGGATAAGAATTTATAGGAGGTTGACATGGGAAAATCAGACATTGGTCCACCGAATTTTCAGGAGATGCTTCCTGAAGTCATAAAGAAAAATTATGGCAAGTGGAAATATCACGAGATCATGAAGCCAGGGGTCATGCGTCATGTCTCTGAAACAGGAGATGAGGTCTTTACGGTCAGGGTGGGCTCCCCTCGTTTGGTCAGTGTTGATTTTATCAGGGACATTTGTGACATTGCCGATCAGTATTGTGATGGTCATCTTCGGTTTACCAGTCGATATAACATTGAGTTCATGACTCCAAATGAAAAGAATGTGAAACCCATCATTGGAGCGGTAAAAAAAATTGGCCTTCCGGTGGGCGGTACGGGAAACGCCATTTCAAATATTGTTCACACCCAAGGGTGGGCTCATTGCCATAGCGCGGCCACAGATAGTTCGCCGATCGTTAAAGCTCTCATGGACGAGCTCTATGGTTACTTCACCAGTATGAAACTCCCGGGTAAGCTGAGGGTTTCGTTGGCCTGCTGTATCAACATGTGTGGTGCGATTCATTGTTCGGATCTCGCGATTGTCGGAGTTCATACCAAGGTACCAAAGATTGACCATGAAAAGGTGGGAGCAATATGCGAGATTCCGACAACCATAGGCTCTTGTCCGACCGGAGCGATTCGGCGCCATCCTGACAAGGAAGTTAAGAGTGTGGTCATCCGGGAAGATCTCTGTATGTACTGCGGAAACTGCTACACGGTCTGTCCGGCAATGCCTCTTGCCGACGCTGAAGGTGACGGCGTGGCCATTTATGCCGGAGGCAAAGTGTCGAATGCTAGAAAGCCTCCCATGTTTTCCCGTTTGATCGTTCCCTACCTTCCGAACAACCCTCCCCGCTGGCCTGAAGTGGTGAACATCATCAAGAAGATCGTCGGGGTCTATGCTAAAAATGCCCAAAAATATGAGAGAATGGGAGAGTGGATTGAGAGGATAGGATGGGAGAAGTTTTTCACACTGACCGGGATCCCTTTTGCGGAACAACTTATTGATGACTTTACGTATGCGAGGGAAACTTGGAGAACGACAACCCAGTTTAAGTGGTAATCATCCTCCCTACCCCCCCTTTGCTAAAGGGGGGGATAAAAGGGGGATTAGAAGGTAAGAAGGAAGGTAGTAAGATGAGCGAAGACCTCAGGGAGAGCATCCTCAAATACTTGGCGACGGTCAGCCAGGCTAAGAATAAGGACGTCGCGAGGGCCGTCGGACAAGAAAAGAGCCTTGTCGATAAGGCGATTGCAGAACTGGCGAAAGAGGGAAAGATCGAATATCGGAGCTTTGGCGGCATCACCTATATCGCTCTCCCCGGTAAACATGAGACCTGATAAAAATGGCAAGAGGTGATCATTTAGTCCACGGTGATCGAACCTTTGGTTGCCTTCTCATCTCCTCGCCCCAGGGTCACTCGGGTAAAACCATTGTTACGGTCGGCTTGTGCAAATTGCTGACCCAACGGGGCTTTTTAATCCAACCCTTTAAGAAAGGCCCAGACTACATCGATCCGTCATGGCTTACGATTGCGGCAGGAAGAGGGTGCCGCAATCTCGATCTTTTCTTAATCCCAGGAGAGAAATTGATCCAAGCCTTCGAGCAGGCTTGTGAGGGAAATGATCTGGCTATTGTTGAAGGAGCCATGGGACTTTACGATGGCCTGGACACTCATGAAACGACAGCGGAGATCGCTCGTCTGTTGGATATTCCGATTCTCCTGGTGGTGAATACCAGCCGGATGACAAGCAGCATTGCCGCGATGGTGAAGGGATATCAACTCTTTCAAACCGATATCAAGATTGCAGGCGTTATTCTCAATTACGTTTCTGGCAGCCGGCATGAGAAGAAGTTGAGAGATGCCGTGGAGCAACACTGCGAGATTCCCGTCGTGGGGAGTATACCCAAGGACGAGGGTCTTCGCATCGCTGAACGTCACTTGGGGCTCATTCCTTGTCCAGAATCAAGCGATGCGGAGTCAGTGGTCGAGCGTATCGGTGATAGACTTAAATCCTACCTCGATCTGGACCGTATTTTGGCGATTGCGCGAGGCTCTAAAGTTCCTCGAACTCCATCCCATCTCCCGAAGGAGAGGAAAAAGGAAGAATCCCCTCTCCCTTTCGGAGAGAGGGGTAGAGTGAGGGGGACTGCTGGTACCAAGAAAGTTAAGATCGGCATCTTACGTGACCGTGCCTTCAATTTCTACTATCCCGAAAATCTGGAAGCCTTGATGAATGCAAATGCGGAACTGATCTTCATCAATTCATTGGAGGACCGATTACCCAAAGTGCATGGACTTTATGTAGGAGGGGGGTTCCCTGAGTTTTTCCTTAAGGAGTTGGAAAAAAACCGCGAATTACGCAAGGATGTCGCCAGCGCGGTTGAAGGTGGCCTTCCAGTCTATGCTGAATGCGCAGGGCTGATGTATCTGTCCCAGAAGATCCACTGGCAAGGTCGATCCTATGAAATGGTCGGAATCATTCCCGCTGAAGTTCGAATCTCTGAGAAACCTGAAGGACATGGGTATGTGGTTGCTGAAATCATGGATGAAAATCCCCTTTTCCCAACAGGGTTAACCCTCCGAGGCCATGAATTTCATCATTCCAAAATATCTATCGAGACTGGTGTCAGGTTTGCTTATCGAATAAGACGCGGGCATGGGATTGACGGGAAAAGGGATGGTGTTTTATATAAAAATGTATTTGCTGCATATACACACTTACATGCGTTGGGGACACCCTCCTGGGCAGAGGCCTTCGTTTCGCTCGCTGCAAAGGAAGGGAAGTTTAGAAGGAGGCAAATATGACCGAAGAACATGTGGAGGTGAAATGCCCAGTATGTGGCAGGGAAATGGAGATAAGCAAGGTAGGGGTCCTTTATGGTGCTGTGGCCGCTAAGCCAAGGGCTACCAGTACCTATGGGAACAAAGAGTACTATTTCTGTTGCAAAGCCTGTAAGAAAAAGTTTGACGAATCACCAGAAAAGTTTATCAAAGGATAGGAGGGGGAAAAATGGCAAAGGCAGCACTTGGTGGAACGGAGATTGAGATCGATGAGGATGGTTTCATCCAGGAACCGGATAAGTGGAGTAAAGAGGTGGCCGAGGATCTGGCTAAAACGGAGAATGCCTCTCCCATGAGTGAGGACCATTGGAAGATCGTCAATTATCTTAGAGACTATTTTATTAAATATGGGATTGCCC
>CAYMJV010000043.1:0-25765 GCA_964390545.1 uncultured Syntrophaceae bacterium | reverse complement strand
TGGAGATCTGTTTCTGCTCATAGGCTGGCTTGAAATTGATCTCCCATTTTTCCGGCCCGATGGCTGCAAGATTAAAGGTCCGATCCACCTCAATTTTATTTAGGACTTCCAGCGAGAATTCAAAGCGGGCATCGGTCTGACCTCTTAAAACAGGATAAGAAGTTGTGATTTGGATGTCATCCAATCCAGGAGTTCTCTCCTGAACAGTCACAGCCAGTTTGTGGGCGGAGGTGAATTTGCCATCATCGGTCTTGGCATCAAACTGAAAATCATAGATCCCAGCAACCACTGTCTTATCAGGCTCCAGATTCAACGCCAAATTCCTCGACTTCCCATTAGACACAAACATCCCGGAGACCAGATAGCTCCCACCCTTGAGTGTCGCCTTCCACCCTTTTGGAATCGTCGATATTTGAACATCGATCGTCTCATCCTTGCGGCCTTTATTCTCCAAAGTCAGGTCCATCTTGACTGATTCCCCTTTAGGAATAGTGACGGCAGAGTACTCTGGATAGATGGCAATGCCCCGCTCGGGTCTTAAATCTTTCTTCTCCTCCTGCGCAAAGCTGAAGGAGGAAAATAAGAATAATAAAACGATCAGAGAAATAGAGAATATCATTCGACCTCGACTCACTCGCCTCATATTGATCCCTCCTAAAAAATCTTTTCGAATTTCAATGACTTACGATTTGATAGTTTGCAGACCCAAAAGAAAATTTTTGGTAATGTATTTAACCATTTATTGAAGGATTGTCAAGGAAGATTATCAAGAGAACTCACATTTTCCCTGCCGCCTTCAAGCCCATGCCAGTCAGAGTCGAAACAATGTTTTCTTTCTTAATATGTTTCAGATATTTTTTCAACCCCGCAATCGTGGCAGCAGAGGTGGGTTCGATGAAATGACCCCTGAGCCCCATCTCCCTCATGGCTACCCCAATCTCTTTTTCTGTGACGGTTAAAACCTCCCCGTCCGTCTCTCTGATCGCTTCCAAGATTTGTCTTCCCCGTACAGGTTTTGCAATGGCAATTCCTTCTGCCATGGTCTTTCTCTCGGTTTCGATAGGCTTCGTTTCTTTCCATCCCTTCTTAAAAGCCTGCTCGAGAGGGGCGCAGGAAGCCGATTGTACAGCCACCAAACGAGGGACTCTCTTGACCATCCCTGCCTCTTTCAACTCTTTGAACCCGATGTAGGTTCCTAAGAACAGTGTTCCATGCCCGACAGGGAGGACGATCACATCAGGGGCCTTCCAACCCATCTGTTCCCAGATCTCAAAAGCAAAGGTCTTCGTCCCATGAAGGAAGAAGGGATTCCAGCAATGGCTGGCATAGTAGATTCTGGAAGCGGCCTCCATCGTGACTTCAGCAGTCTTTTCCCTTGAACCTTCGATTCTCCTTAAACCAGCCCCGTAGGCCTGGATCTGGACCAACTTTCCTGGAGAAGTCGCCTCGGGAACGTAGATTTCACATCCGATTCTCGCCCTGGCACAGTAAGCCGCAATGGCACACCCAGCATTCCCTGAGGAATCTTCCACCACTTTCTTAATTCCCAATTCCTTTACCTTGCTGATGAGAACCGTCGCTCCCCGATCCTTATAAGAACCTGTCGGAAAGAGATAGTCAAGTTTGATAAGGACTCGATGGCCATTCCATTCCATCGACTCCAGAGGCGTGAACCCCTCTCCCATGGAAAGGATTGACTTATCCCGTGCGACGGGAATTGCCTCCCGGTATCGCCACAGGGTGGTCTCTCTTTTTAGAATCTTCTTGATGTCAAATGTTGGCTCGAATTGGAGGTCGAGGAAGGAACCACAGTCACATCGCCATCTCGTAGGTTGAACGGCATAGACCTGGCCGCAATGGGAGCAATAGAATTTTTCCATGAAACAAGGCAGCATGAAGCAGAGAGCTCAGAGCACAGGGCTTAAAATCCCAAATCACAAATTCCAAATCCCAAATAAGCTCCAAATCTCAATTTCAAATGACCGAGCAGATTTTGTTTTGGATTTGGTGCTTGGGATTTGTTTGGAATTTGGTGCTCGGGATTTGGTGCTTCAATATCGCTATGCGCTCTACGCTATGTGTTTCTATTGAGTTGTCTCGACCAGGGGGAGGATGACCCGGAAGGTCGTCCGATGTTCTTCAGATTCCACTTCCATCTTCCCCCCCATCCGTTTGACGAATCGGGTGGTGATGTGAAGTCCTCTGCCCTTTCCATCACCCATGAGGAGCCGGTCTCTGTCTTCTTCTCTGATCTTACCGGTATTGGTGATCTCAGCAATGGCCCACCCATCCCTTCGATAAGACCGGATGCAGAGTTCTCCTCCCTCCTCTGGGATAGCATTGAACGCATTGTTGAGCAAGTTGTCCAAAACCCTTTCGATATGGAGGGGAAAGCAACGAATCCACAGGGGAGATGCCAATTCCCCCTCAAGAAAATAAATGTTTTCTCTCTTCAATTCACGGATGGCCTCTTCATTGATCAAGAACCGTCTCTTTAACTTTTCTGTCAGGTCCACCGTCTCTTCCCTCCCCTCCCCGTGGAGGGTCAGGGCCAATTCCTGGATACGGGAAGTTTCTTTCAGGATGATTTCCAAGGCCTGATCAACCTTCTCCTTCTTGACAAGGTATTCTCCATCTTCCAGAATTTTCTTCAACCGCTTGGCAAAACCGGCTGTGGCAATGGCCGGATTCTTAAAATCATGGAGGATATCGTCCATCTTCTCCAGCCTCAGGCCTTTCATCATCTCCTTACCGAAGAAGGTGAAAATCTCGATCTCCTCGTCCGTGAATCGCTTCTGATGAGCCTGGGCATCGAACGATAAGAAGTAAGTGACTATATCGTTAACTTTAAGAGGGATGTACAGGACGGAGTTAATCTGCTGGTGTTCGAGAAACCGTTGCAGGTCCGCTGGGAGAAGGCAACTCTCTCTCGGATTGTGAATGAGGATGTAGGTGGGATAAACCTTCTCATTCTCAAACTCACCAAAGGGCCCCGTCTGGTTCACGATCGCATTGATGTAGGGCACCCCCACACCGAAAACTTTTCCAAGCCCATGCTGACTTTCAGGGTAACCGGCCTCCAGGATCACATGTTTTCGATCCCCACCCACGGAGAAGAGGGCACATCTCTGAATCCGTATGATCTCCACCAGTTCCGGGATCACCATGTTAAAGAAATCCTTCATTTTGATCCCTTCCCTCTTCCCCAATTTCAGAAAGATCTTTTCAACAATCTTGTCTTTGGTCACATTCAAAAGCTGAAGGCCCATGATCCGTTTTCGGGCAACGACATAGCTCACCCTCCTCGAAAGCATCTCCGCAATCCTGGCTTCCAGAGGTGTGAACGTTCGGTTTTTCTCCCCAAAATAGATCTGGAAAGAGCCTTCAATATCCACATCCTTTAAGGAGAACCGGGGAATGAAGATCGGTATGGCTAGCATGGAATGGATCCCCTTCTGAAGAACTTTCTCCTTATTTTTGTACTTTTCCTCGTTTGCGATATCAGGGACGAAATAACTCCGGTGGGTTTTCACCACCTCTCCTGCAATGGTATCTTCAAACGGAATCGCCTCTTCCCTGTCATCGTACAATTTGGGGTAGGATCCAAAGGAGACCATCTCCTCCCTTCCAGGATCGTAGATGCGTATGCTCACCGCCTCAGCTCCGAGATAATCGGCTACATTCCTTGCCACTGTCTCAAGGATTTCCTTCTCTGAGAGGGAAGGGTTAATTTCAAGAATGGTTTCAACCTGACTGATTAGTCTTTCCACATACTGATAGAGAATTTCTTCCCGTATAAGATCGACGACCGTCACCACCTCTTCAAGAGAAAGGTTACAACCTTTCCCCTTCAGACTTCCCATAATCGATTCAACGAATTTTCTATCGATCTTAGAATGATCCATAGGGGTTCAGGCTTCCAAAAACAACCTTGAGGATGCAAGGATAAAATTATTATAAACCTTTCTTCAGGGGTGTCAATGCCGTTGGAAAATGAGGTAAGCATCTCCTTTCCCGTGATGGAAACTGGGACAGAAATTAGGGGCACCAGTTGATCGGGCGGAAGGAGACGGGCCAGCGGAGAAAGATTTAGACCTGCCTGCGCGAAGCCGCTTCGGCGAAGGCAGGGCGAAACCTCGACCACGAAAGTTACCCCTGACAGTCGCAAAGAACCGCAATTCTAAGGCTTTCGGAGCCTGGTCCGTCTGCCTCTGCGAGGCTCACCCTGCCATCACAGAATTGGAGATGCTTCCGAAAATGACGGGGAACCCCTGAAAAACATTGTTGATTCTTAAGGCAATTCTATGGTAGCCTAAAGACCAAGTGAATCCTGGGTGGCGAGATGAAATACGATGAACTCCTGAATTTCCTTCAACACGCCGGCAAAGACCCTTCCAGGCTGATCTTCGAAGATGAGCTGACTGGAATCTTCAATCGTCGCTTCCTGCTCAACTACTTTCAGTACAAGATCCCATGGGACGCTCTGAAGGACCACCCCGTCTCGCTGATCATGATGGACTTGGACTTTTTCAAGAAGATCAACGACACTTACGGCCATCCTGCCGGAGATCAAGCCCTGGTTTATGTCGCGACCCTGCTCAAAGAGGTGGCGGGAGAACCAGCGTTGCCCATCCGCTATGCAGGGGATGAGTTCATGATCCTCCTGCCCGATTCAGAAAATCGAACAGCCCTCCAAATGGGGGGGGGCGTCCTCCAAAGAGTCCGCGAAAAACCCTTGGTTCTAGAGAGAGAGGGGGGAGAACTTCGCCTCACCCTCAGCATAGGGGTCGCCTCAGCCCCTGAAGACGCCCAAACGGGAAAAGGTCTGATCCAGAAGGCGGATACCGCCCTTTACTATTCGAAGAAAATGGGCAGGGACCGCCTGTCAAACGCCATGGAGGTTGTCCCTCAGGAGGTCACTACAAAGACGGTCATCCATCAATTGGAAGGGGAAAAGGTCGCTGGCCGGAGGTCTCAATATTCGCAGGTCACCAAATTCTTTCAGAACTTCGGCCAGGGACAGAGCCAGTTCCTGATTGTGGAAGGCGGACCGGGAATGGGCAAGAGTACCTTCCTGGAAACCATTTACCGAAAACTGGCTTCGAGCAAAATGATCCGGCAGGTCAAGGTGAAAGGGCAGCAGCAGGAGGCTTTTAGACCTTACTATTTATTGACCAACATCCTTGTCACCCTCCTTAACCAGAGAGAAGACAAAGGTATCGGGATCTTTGAAAGCGTGGGCCCTAGAGATACCTCTTACCTCTCCCACATTCTTCCTCAACTGGCCGGTAAAGGAGAGCCTCTTCCTGACGAGGCTGAGGGATCGCGGCGGGAAAGCATCTTCAACACCTTGCTCTATTTCCTCCCCAAGACACTCGACTTCCGGCCTCTCATTCTTTTGATGGATGATTTGCAATTTGCCGATGAAGCAACCCTTCTTCTCCTTCACCGCATGATGCTCCATCGGGAACTGAAACTTTTCATCTGCAGCACTTCCACACCGATCGAAACGCTGAAGTTAGAATCGCAACCAATCCCTTTGGCCCAGTTTCATGAGGCTCACCATCAAGAACTGGATATCCATTTGATCCCTTTAACACCGCTGAACCCGAGTGACATTGCCGAACACCTGAACGAAGTCTTTCCTCAGGTCCGTTTTCCAGAACATTTCGAAGAAGAATTGGCCAGGGTGACTCAGGGGAATCCTCTCTTCCTCAGCGAAATTCTTCGAAAGTTAGCCCTCGACCAGAAAATCCGTCTCTCTGGCCAGCAACGGGTCGTTTTGCCACTGGAGGAAGGATACCTCCCGAAGTCTCTTGAGGAGATGGTCAACCAGAGGGTTGCTGCTCTCGACGAAGAAAACAGGCAGCTCCTCTATCAGGCCGCCACCTTTGGGGAGGATGTCTCGTTAAGCCTTCTCACGGGAAGCTCTAAAAAGATGGAGGCGAAGGTCTTGGAATTTGTGGATCAGGCAGCGTCACTGGGGCTGCTTCGATCAGACTTCCAGCTCAATGACGAAACGATACGTTTCCTCAGCAAGCGAATTCTTGAAACAATCTACGGAGCCATTCAACCGAAACAGAAGCAGGATTTACATGAGCAGATCGGCCAATATCAAGAAACCCTCTACCAACAACACCTTTTGCCCTCTGCCGTCCCCTTGGTCTATCACTTCAAACGTTCGGCGAACCAGGGAAAAGCCCAGGAGTATGAACAATTTGAGGAAACGTACACGCACAGGGTCTTCAATCCTCTCGAAGCCAGACAGTATACAGGGGAAAGACGAAGACAGAGACGGAGCGAACTCCCTCCCCCCGGTGCCCCACTTGACTCCACCAGCCTGGCCCAGATCCCTCACCTCATCCGGTGCTTCTTAACAGCCGTCCGTCAGCACAAACTCTACCCCATCGGAAGTGAGGCAGTAGTAACGGCTAACCGCCAACTGAAGGAAGCCATTGAATCGATTCTAGCCAACAACGAGAATCTAACGATCTTTCAGATCAACCAGGCGTTGATGGTCAATGGACAGAAAATCGATGTGGGTGAATTCAAATGGATCACCGAAGACCTCCTCAAGTTTATGAGCGGTGTCGAGCTCAAGGGAATCATTTTCCACAGAGGCTTTACGGACCGGGAAATGGAAATTTTGATGGCAGCCTTCGGTCGCCCCAAACCGAAGGTGATCGATAGAGACTTCTGGCAGCGCTTTTCTCAAGAAGAACATCTGGCCCATATTGAATTAAAGCAGGTACGCTACACCCTCATGGTGGATGGAGAAGGACAGGTGAAGGAGGTAAAAGGAGGTCCCGGGGCCGTCTCCGCACCTCCCGTGACTGTCTCCTACCAACTCATTGCGAAGGAGCAGAGGTTGGATCAGGAAGATTTGGCCCGTATTCCTGATATTCTGCGCTCTCTCCTCAGTGCCTCGAAGAATATCAAACTCTATCCTCTCGAGAGCAAGGCCATTGCAGCTCCTCTGGAACAGCTCATGGAGGCGCTTCGCAGCATCCTCTCCCGGAGACAAGCCCTCACGTTGGCTCAGGTCAGTCAAGCTTTGGTGGTCAATGGAATGAGGATCAATATCTCCGGGATAGAGACCTTGGCCGATGGTTTCCTCAAATTCCTCGACGCCATCATGCTCACCAGCCTCACCTTTCTCAGCACGCTCGCTTATGATGAACTGAAAACATTCATTGGAGCCCTGGGACAGTTACCGCCTTCGGGATTGAACAGTGAATACTGGATTCGGCTGGCTAAGGAAAAAGGACTCTCTGCCCTGCTTTTTGACCAGGTGCACTACGAAACCCGGGTGACGCCAAGCATGGCTGCGACGGAGCTGGAAGAACCCTCAGGGGAGCCTGAAGAGGAAGAATTTTCTGAAGGGTACTGGGTGGTCCAGATGGCGGCCCCTTTCTCCGAAGAACTCGCCGAACCCTTTTTCAAGGAAATGCCCGACCGGGTGAACGACCTTCTCATCAAAGGTGATGAGAAACAGATCCGCCAGCTCATGAAACAGGTTTTTAGAGGATTCCAGAAACGTCCCTACCCATCCCGCGAAAGGATCGTCGATAGTTCCCGGAGGGTGATGGATGATCTAAAACTTGGATTCCAGCACCATTTTTCCAAGTTCCTGGCCGATCCACTGCTCATCGCCTTTTCAGAGGAGAAAGATCCTAAAATGCTCCGGGAGATTGCTTTTCTCCTCCATCATATGACTACCCACCTGATCCAGTTCGGAGAGTATTCCCTCTCCACCCGGATCCTTCAGAACCTTTACGGCCGTTATCAAAAACTCCTTGCCAACAAAGACCCGGAAGCCCAGAGGTTGGCAAAATTCCTTGACAAGAAACTGGAACCCACCACCCAACAACTTCTGGTCAGTGATCTAAAATCCGGCGAAATATCCCGCCAGGAGAATGCTGCCCGATTGCTCGGCAGCCTGAGGCAGGTCACGCTTCCCCTTCTCATCGATATCGTCAAGAAAGAAGAGGATCTGAGGGCGAGAAAGATTGCCGTCGCCCTGCTCGGAGAGCTGGGGACGGAGGCAGGTGATCTTCTGAAAAAGGAGTTGGTCTTAGGAAGCAATCCTGCGGAACAGCTTCGAATTCTCGAGGTCATCGACACCGTGACACGGGATTTGAAAACAGAACTCATCTTTGCGATCGAAAGCGAGAATTCCGAGATCCGCGAGGCCGCTTTTAAACTTGCGGAACGTCTGAACAATCCTCAGATCGTGGAACTCCTCCTGAATTATGCCAGAGGTCAACATATCGGATTGGCCGTTGATGCGATTACGTGTTTGGGAAGGGTCAAACCACAGGGGATCATTGAACCTATCACTTCGCTTTTGGAGAGTACCAAGGATACGAGATTGATGATGGCTTGCTGCCAGGCTCTGGGGCAGATCGGAGAGCCTGCTGGGGTGGAACCTCTGCTCAACATCTTGAAGGGGAAAGGTTCCTTCTTCCGCCGTCAGCGGAGAAGTCCTCAGATCCGTGCCACCGCCGCTTTTGCCCTGGCACAAATTCCACATCCTCGGGTGGCCGAGATGCTTTCTCCTTTCGCAGACGACCCGGATGCGCGCGTGAGAGAGATTGCTCGAGGCCGGGCTTACGCCTCAAAACCCATCCCCATCAAAGAATAGCACGAATTTCTAATTTTGACGGTTTCGTAAAAAGCTCCCAAAGTGGTCATTGCGAGCGAAGCCCTGCAACCGTCCCGCGTTTCGCGGGATTCAGGGCGAAGCGAAGCAATCTCCGTAGCGTCGGCATTTATTGCCGACGAACTCCCGTGCCCGATTCGCCCTCAATAAATGAGGGCGCTACACGTACCTCGCGTGACTAGCATGGTACAGTGCAGGCAGGCGCTCCTCGCAATGACAGGTTCTTGGACTTTTTACGATTTCATTAATTTTATTTATTTTTCAAATCTCTTCAGAAGGATGGCACTGTTGACTCCACCAAAGCCCGCGGAAACGGAGAGCCCGATCCTCACCTCTTTTTTTCTCGCCTCATTCGGAACATAGTCGAGGTCACAATCAGGATCTGGAAATTCATAGTTGAGGGTGGGATGGATGATTCCTGTTTCGATGGAAAGAAGAACGGAGATCGCTTCTATTCCTCCGGCTGCTCCCATCAGATGGCCGGTGATCGACTTGGTCGCACTGACGGGAATCTGGTAGGCCTGCTTTCCAAAAACATCCTTGATCACTTTTGTCTCCCCTTTGTCATTCAAGGGAGTGGAGGTTCCATGGGGATTGATGTAATCGATCTCTTCCGGACCAACGCCTCCCATTTGAAGAGCATCCCGGATCGCCTTGCTTAAAGCTTTCCCGTCCGGATCAGGTTCCGTCAGGTGGTAGGCATCTGCCGTCATCCCGAAACCAATCATTTCCCCGTAGATGTGGGCGCCTCTATTCAAGGCATGCTTTAACTCTTCCAAGACCAGCACCCCCGACCCTTCGCCCATGACGAACCCATCCCTTTCGCGATCGAAGGGCCTGGAGGCCTTATGAGGTTCATCGTTCCGGGTTGACATGGCTCGGAGGACATCAAAACCCCCAAAGACATAAGGGGTGATGCAGGCATCTGTTCCTCCTGTCACCATGAGATCTTCCTGTCCTCCCTGGATCTGAAGAAAACTGCTGATCATCGCATGGGTCGCAGAAGCGCAGGCAGTGGATATCGCAAAGGAAGTGCCACGGAGAGTGAAAAATTCTGTGATATGAGACGTGATGGCACTTAAATAAATATTCGGGAGGGCGAAAGGGGAGATTCCTCTGGGCCCCTTCGATAGGAAACGCTCGTGATAATGTTCCATCAACTCCATCGCCTCCACGCCACCTCCCAAGATCACTCCGATTTGAAAGGAATCGACCCCCCTCAGTTGGTATTGCCCTTTATCCTCATGATTGATTTCAAGTTCGAATCCCGCGTCCTTCAGGGCGAGGTAGGTTCCGGCAATGGCAAATTGGGATGTCCTTCCAAGGTGCCTCGAATGTTTTGTCCGAGGAATAAATTGGAAAAGATCAAAGGTCTCAAGCGGAGCGCCGATTTGACATCGGTACTGACTCATATCCCGATCAGGAAACAGAATCCGTTTGAAGGCGGTCTTCCCGTGAACCAAACTTTCCCAATAGGGCTCTTTTCCAATTCCAACTGGGGTCACAGGACCGACCCCTGTCACCACCACTCGCTTCCGATAGTTATCCAAGTGCATCTCCCCTATATTTTCGATTTTTTTATTTTTATCGATTAGGCTCCGTTTGTCAAGAAATTGTTAGGACCCAAATCCCGATTTAGAATTTGTCATTGCGCGGGAACCGAAGCAATCTCGCCTTTTTCAATGGGATTGCCGCGCACCTTATCCCGCTTTTAGCGGGACTCGCAATGACCGAATGGGATTAGGGTTTTGGTTCCTAAATCGGAATTTGGGTAGGATATTTATTTTTGCAATTGACATCCTCCTCTTTTGGAAATATAAATTTCATGTAAGGCAAAATACTTCTGAGAGGGTTCACCCCGTTAGAAATAATGGCGAAGTGAATCTTGCCATTTCTGAAAGGATTTAGGATCTTAATACGCGTCGTCTCCGGTCTCATCCCGCATGGCGGGTCTAACGGGGTAAACAAATAGAAATGAAACCATCCCTGATTTGCCTTCTCCTTTTTTTATTTTTACTCTTTCTCTCATCTGCCTGTATGCCATGTAAGAAGGGGACGATTGCTGCGACGGCTTCCCTGCTGGAGGATGTGGTCAAGTCGTCCTATCGACAGTCAGACTTGAGGATGATCCGGGAAGGAACGCCGGCCTATTTAATGTTGCTGGATGGAATGGTGGAGGCATGGCCCGATAATGCTCAATTGCTCATCGCTGCCGCCCAGGGCTATTCTTCCTTTGCCTCTGTCTTTTTGGAGGATCAGGATAGAGACTATGCAAAACGCCTTACCGGGAAGGGAAAACAGTACGCCTTGAGATCTCTGGAGTTGAAAGGCCTTAGGGATCCGCTCCAAAAACCTTTCGATGATTTTCAGGAAAACCTCACGCATCTTGGGAAGAAAGAGGTCCCCTATCTCTTCTGGAGCGCCACCTGCTGGGCAAGCTGGATTAACCTGAATTTGGATTCCGTGGAGGCTATGGCCGAACTTCCCAAAGTGGAAGCCATGATGCAGAGAGTGCTGGATCTGGATGAGGCTTTCTACTACGGCGGCCCCCATCTTTTCATGGGAATATGGTTTGCTTCCAGGCCCAAAATAGCAGGCGGAGATCTTAAAAGGGCTCAGGGACATTTCCTAAAGGCGATCGAACTGGGCCAAGGAAAATTTTTGATGGCTTATGTCTATTATGCGAGCACCTATGCCCGCCAGGCTCTGGACAAAGACCTCTTCACCTCTTTGTTGCAAGGGGTCTTGAAGTCGCCTGCTGACGATCCCCCTGAATTAACCCTTCTCAATACCGTGGCGAAAAAGAATGCCCAAGAACTGCTCGGCCGAGTGGAGGAATATTTCGATTAGGATCAATAATCCCCCCTTGCCCCCCCTGCCTACCGGCAGGCAGGCTTTAGAAAAGTCGGTACGACTCGAAACCGAGGGGGGATTTGGGATTTTCGAAATTCACGGGAGATGATGCATATGAAAAAGTGCTCTATTCTAGAAATCTTGATCCTGACTCTATTGACATCTCTACTCCTTGCTCCGTCGGTTATCGGTGCGGAGAGCAGCCTCACGATCAAATTGGCTACCTTAGTCCCTGAGGGCAGTTCCTGGATGAAGACCTTCAAAACTCTGAACACCGAAGTGATGAAGAAGACTGAAAGCAGAGTCCAGTTCAGGATCTATCCCGGTGGGGTTTTGGGTGATGAAAGAGATATGCTTCGAAAGATGAAGATCGGCCAAATTCACGGAGCGGCTCTCACCACAGGAAGCCTTTCCTCCTTGTTTAAGGAAGTGGATGTCTTACAGGTCCCCTTCCTCTTTCAAAAGTACGAAGAGGTCGATGTGATTCTAAAAAAGATGGATGCTTTGTTCAGGAAGGGTTTCGAGGAGAACGGATATATCTTGCTCAGTTGGTCGGAGGGAGGATTTATCTACCTCATGTCCACTGTCCCCATCGCCAGCGTGGCTGACCTCAAAAAGGCAAAGGTCTGGATCTGGGAGGAATCCCCCATGTCCAAAGCCATCTTTGATGAGGCTGGGGTAAAGGCCATTCCCCTCTCCGTTCCCGATGTTCTGGTGGGGCTCCAGACCGGATTGGTCGATGTGGTCTATATCCCTCCTACTGCCGCCATCTCTCTGCAGTGGTTCACCAAAATAAAATATTTCAGCGATGTCCCTCTCTCCTATCTGACAGCTGGAACGGTGGTTAAAAAAGAGATTTTCAAGGGCCTCTCCCCATCGGATCAGAATGTCATCATGGAAACGTTCCAGAACCAATTCGAACAATTGAAGAGGGTTACGCGCAATGAAAACCAAGAGGCCATCAAAGTGATGACGAAGCAAGGAGTGAAAATCATCGTTCCTTCGAAGGATCAAGTCGATGAATTCAAAAGGCTCTCTGCGAAAGCCATGGGAAAAATCACTGGCGAAACCTTTTCCAAGAAGGTTCTGGAAGAGGTAACCTCTTCCCTGGAACAATATCGAAAGGGAGGAAATTGATGGGTTCCTGGGATCGTTTGGATGCAATCATCGACCGCATCGAGCAATTCCTCCTCGTCCTCCTCTCGGGCCTCATGATCCTCATCGCCCTTTTGCAGATCGTCCTCCGGAATCTCTTCGATACGGGTCTCGCCTGGGGGGATCCCCTGGTCAGGAATCTGGTCCTTTGGGTTGGGTTCATCGCAGCTGCCCTCGCAACCAGGGAGGGGAAACACATCAATATGGAGGTGTTTTCGAGATGGGTGCCTCCCCGGGGAAAGGTCTTCATCGGGACCCTGACTTCTCTTTTCTCCTCACTGGTCTGTGCGTTACTGACTTATGCGTCACTGAAATTCATTAGGAACGAGGCTCAGATGGGAGACTTCACCTTTTTGAAAATTCCTGCGTGGATCCCGGAATTGATCCTTCCCGTCACTTTCGGATTGATGGCGCTCCGGTTTGGGTTCCATACTCTGAAGAATCTTTCGATGGCTTTGAGAGGAGAGGGTCCACCTCCGCCGGGGGATGAAAGATGATTCTTATCTCTCTCCTCATCCTCTGCCTTCTCTTGCTCCTTTTAGGAGCTCCTATCTTTGCTGTCATCTCCGGCCTTACCCTTTTACTCTTATTTTCTGGACAGATCGATTCCTCGGCCATCATCATCGAGATGTATCGGATGGCCACCACCCCGGTTCTTGTCGCCATCCCTCTCTTCACCTTTGCGGGATATCTCCTTTCGGAGAGTGGCGCCACCAAAAGATTGGTGAGGCTCTCCAATGCCATCTTAGGATGGCTTCCGGGAGGGCTCTCCATCATCGCTCTCGTTACCTGTGCCACCTTCACCGCCCTGACCGGTGCCACAGGCCTGACCATCATCGCCCTGGGAGGCATTCTCTTTCCTGCCATGCTAAGATCGAAATATCCCGAAAAGTTCTCCCTCGGGTTACTGACGACGTCAGGGACTTTGGGCCTTCTCTTTCCTCCCAGTCTGCCTCTCATTATCTACGCGATTGTAGCCAAGGTGGGAATCGATCAGCTCTTCCTCGCAGGCCTTCTGCCCGGCCTTCTTCTGGTGATTCTGCTTTCAGTCTTTTGCGTCCAGAAGGCGCTTACTGCGGAAGTGCCACGGATCGGGTTCAGCCTGTCCGAGACGTTGAAAGCCTTGGGAGATGCGGTCTGGGAGCTCCCTCTTCCCATCGTTGTCTTGGGCGGGATTTACAGTGGGTATTTTGTGGTGAGCGAGGCCGCTGCCATTACAGCTGCCTATATCCTCCTCGTTGAAGTTGTTATCCACCGGGATATTCATTGGAAGGAACTGCCCCAGATCTTGAGAAAGAGCATGATTTTGGTAGGAGGGCTTCTCATCATCTTGGGAGCTGCCCTCGGCCTGACCAACTATCTCATTGATGAGCAGGTCCCGATGAAGATGCTCAATTTCTTTAAAGCCCATATTGTCAGCCCGTACCTTTTTTTGATCGTATTGAACTTCTTCCTCCTGGCTGTGGGTTGCACGATGGGAATCTTCTCTGCGCTAACCGTAGTCGTCCCGCTCATCACTCCCATTGCCCAGGCCTATGGAATCCATCCCGTCCATCTCGGGATCATCTTCCTGACCAACCTCGAGATCGGAGCCTCCATTCCTCCCCTGGGAATCAACCTTTTCATCTCCAGCATCCGGTTCGAAAAACCTATCTTAAGGCTCTATTTGGCGTCACTCCCTTTCATTGCTATCCTCCTTTTTGCCCTGGCCATCATCACCTATGTCCCATGGTTAAGCCTGGCGCTTCTCAAATAAAAACAAGTTCGGAGCAATGAGTTCGGAGAAATCTTACATGACGTAAGTCTTGTGTTTGTCATTCCGGGTTTGACTTAGCCTGCCCCGTACTTGATACGGGGGAATCCAGTGTTTTTCTGGATTCCTGCTGGAGTTTACCCCGTACTTAATACGGGGCAGGAATGACGCCCTTTGCAATGATTGATGTCGCTGTGCATACTTGAAAATATCCTATCAAAAGTTTTAGTGGGATTTTACTCCGAACTCCCTACTCCGAACTAAGTTGCTTCTTTTAGAAAGTTTAGGATAATCCGATTGACTTCTCCCGGGGTTTCCCACATGGGAATGTGGCCGCTCTTTTTGATGATATGCAATTTCGACCCCTTGATGGTCTGATGAAGGCTTTCTCCTACGGAAGGAGGAAAGACGAGGTCTCGCTCACCCCAAATGAGGAGAGTGGGATGATTGATGAGGGAAAGGTAGTCTCCCATCTTTGATGTGTCCTTTGCATGTTTCAAGGTTGAGTAGAGGACCCAGGCGCTCCCTTTGAACCGAATAAGCTCCCATTGACGATTCAACAACGTTGGAGTGATGAGTCTTCTGTCAAAGAGGCACTCTTGAAGGACTGCCTTCACCGACCTCTTACTACGACTCGCAATGACAAGATAAGGGAGAAAAGAGATATCTTTAACAACTGCCAGTGTCCTGAAGGATTCATTTCTGACCTGTTTCAAGACATCAGGGGGCACGCAATCGATTAAGATGAGCCTCTTCACCCGTTTTGGAAAGAGGGCTGCCATAGCCCAGGCAATCCCTCCTCCCATTGAATTGCCAATCAGCGTTGCCCTTTCAATCTCAAGGCCATCCATGAAATCTCTTAAAAAATGGATGTAGGTCTCAGGCGTATATTCAATTCTGGGCCTGTCCGAATATCCATATCCAATGGTATCCAAGGCATAGACCTTGTAATTTCTAGAAAGGATATCCATCTGTTTCTCCCAGACCCAGGATCCGGCCCCATATCCATGAATCAGAAGAAGCGGATCTCCCTCTCCTTTCACAACATAGAAAATGGCATGACCTTTAATCTGAATGGTCCGTGGCGGTAGAGAGGGGTTCCAATCAATCCGGGTGGGCCGTACCAAAGGGATACTTCGTTCTCTTAAAAGAGGCGCTAATAAGACTGATAGAATCCACCTAAGGTGAGACATGGGTTATAAGTAATCAGTAAGCAGTAAGCACTAAGCAGTAAGCAACAAGTGGTTATTGATTATTGGTCATTGCTCATTGTTCATGGTTCATTGTTAATCGTTCATCATTCATTGTTCATGGTTTATTGCTTCTTCTTTTTGAACTGTCGCTCAAGGTATCTTAGTTCTTCTGTCAACCCTTTCTCTCCTTTTATTGTTTTTTCGAGGATCTCCTCACCCACCACCTTGACAGGAACTCCCATAGCCTCTAGAAGGGAGATGGCGATTCGGGTCAGGAGGGTCTCCTGGAGATTAAACTTGGGATCCTCGAGGCTTCCCTTCATATGGAAGGATACTTGAATGCGGTCTCCCTTCTCTTTTAATAGGGAAATCAGTGTTTTGGCAGGGATCCAGAAGACGGTTCCTTCTCCCTCCTTGATATGGAGATGGGCCAATTCTAACTTTCCAGGTGCGTCGATGAACTTCTCTTTCAGAGTGATCTTCGCGTCCATCGCCATATATCCGGAATCGATCTGTGCAGAGACTTTCTTCCGGTAATAGGGTTCAAAGAGTTTCACCTCGATCTCCCGCACATTCAACGAGGTTTCCATATCCGTTGTTTTAAGATTGATCCACCCCTTTGTGAGAATTTCCCCGCCCTTTTTCGTCTTTCCCTCCAGCCTTCCCTTCAGTTCGACGGGAGAACGGGTGGAGTGAAAGGGATATTGAATCTCCTTCATCTCCAGATCAATGTCACTTAACTTGAGCTGGGCTGGGGGTTCCCCTTGCTTCCAATCTTCGAAATCGATGGAGCCCTTCTGGATCCGCAGCCGATCGATCCTGAGGAACACCTGTTCTCTGTCTTTTTTCTCCTGATCACCGGAAGGCTCCCTCTTTTCTTTTTTCTCCGGAACCGCCCATGGGCCTACGAAGACCCCCTCTTTTGTCCGATAAAAGGATAAAGAAGGCTCTCGAATCGTAACGTCCCTAATCCGCAAAGGTCCTATGAACAGAGAAAGGATCGCAGGATAAATTTTTATTTCTTCAATCCAGAGATATTTCGTTTTCGTATGAAGGCCTTCGTATTGGATTCCCTTCATCGAGAGATGGGTCAGTCTGACCTGGATTTCTTTGAGGGTGAATCCAGGTCCCAGCATCTTCTGAAGTTGGGGCTGGATCAATTTCACTCCATAATAGGAAAGGCCCAAATATCCTCCGATGAGAATGATGACGATGAGCCCAAGCAAGATGCTCCACTTTTTCATCCTTCAACCTCTTCTTCCGTCATCTCTCTGAATCCAGCCCGAGTGATCGCCGCAAAATAGAATGGGGGTCCCACTTCTCCGTCAGCAGACCTCTTCTTCAGAAAGGATTTGCAGAGGGAGAGGAGGTGGCCAATCGAAGAACCTGCGAGACACTGGGCCTCCAGCCTTTTCTCCATGGAAAGGGATCGGGGAATCAGGAGAATGGGAGAGGTGGAATAGGGGGTGATGGAATCCCCGTTTTCCTCGCTTCCCAAAAGGCGGAGATGGTAGGGTTGCTGACAATCCTTAAAGGAATATCCAGCCAATATGAAATAAACCCCGGCCCAAGGAGATGGTTCGTCCGATTCCCCATCGTCTGATGGTCTGGATTGATCGAGGTTCCTCTCTCTTTCTCTTAAGAATTTCACGTATCGATCCGTGAAAAAAGGAGGAGCGAGTCGAAGAACCTCTTCGATCCCTTCCACTCTTCGTTCCTGGAGAAATTCCTGGAAGGCAGACCCGATCTCCACTCCTATTCCTATGCCGGCACTGACCATGGCCGTATGGGACCCCAGACGCACGATCTTCTTCAGATTGAAATGCCTCATGGCTCCGGTCTGGTCGAACCAGGTCGCCAGGCTATCCGTTGCCAAAACGATGCCTTCTGAAGTTGAGCAAGCAATCACTTGGGTCATATTCAAATTCGGATTTCGGATTGCGGATTTCGGAATTCAGCCCTGAAGGGCTGAGTTACGCCCGCCTGCCAGACTGCCTGTACGGGGGACAGGTGACTCAGGGTTTCAGCCCTGATCATTCCACATTCAGCACTCCGCATTCTGCATTCCGCCCCTCACCCTTCCCCTCTCCCCTTAGGGGAGAGGGTGGGGGTGAGGGGATTACGGTTTTACAATCAACGACGGTTCTTTCGCCCTCTTCTCATTGGCTTCGGCTAAAAGAGTCATGATGGATTTGACTATCAACTGAAGCAGGAAAGGATTGGGCTGGATTAAATTCAGCGGTTTTTCAAGATCAAGAGCCACGGCCAGAGAGAGCCTGGCTTCCTCTTCCTTCCCTAATCTGAACAGAAGATAGGCCATCTCTTCCATCCTTCTTCTATAGAGAAATCTCCTTTCTCCCGAGAAGAGCTCAGACAAGGCCTTTTGATAGATTCCCTGAAACCGGGCCTCCTTTTGTGTAGGATGGAGAACAATCTTCGATTCCTCGGCCTCCCCGATTTCATCGGCATAGCGCCGAATCAGGTCTTCTTCAATTCTCCAACCGGAAAAAAGATCTACTTTTAAAAGATCCCCTCCCCTTCCCAGCCACCGGTCTTCTCCTGCAACTTCATCTGACGGAAGATAGGAATAGATCAGTGGCCTCTCATACTCTTTTTTTACATTCTCAATCTCGCCCTTCAAGCGGAGATAATCCTGAGGGACTGCCTCTTTCCTCTCAAGGATGGATCGATAAGCCTGAGCAAAAAGAAACCCAACATAAGAAGCTTCCATTTCAACCAGAGGGAAAGGACTTTTCTTCTGGATTTCTTCAAGGAATATCCGGACCCCTTTTCGAGTCATCTCCTCTCCAGAGAAACTGACCAATCCTAGGGTATCACTGATCACCCCTTCCATGACCGTTCCCCCTCGACCGCTGTGAGGGATGACGAGCAAGAGAAACCGCTGACCCACGGAATCGAACCCTCCACCCATTCCCCTCGGCGGCTCGGCCTGGACAGGGCGAAGGATGGATGCTTCTTTCTTGGATGAAGCTTCTTCGATTGAAATCCCTTTGTTTCTCAGCCGATACAGAGAACGCTTGATCATTTTCTGAACTTTTTTCTCTCTCGATATTTTCAACATGCGCTGGAGGATTCTGGCTGTTTTCGCGTCGGAAAGGGCAGCAAGTGATTCGGCTAAATGTCCATCGAATTTCGGATCTTTTCCCAGAAAAGACTCCAGGGATTGAAAGATCTCCTCATCCGATTTCCCGTCTTGAATATCGACTTTGATCTTTTCAATAAGACCCTGAACATTTTCCATCGCGAGCCTTTCTCTTATCTCAGAGTTAAATAATTCGCCACCAATTGCAAGCTGCCCAGTAGAAGATCCCATAATATTCCCCTCTCCCCCGGTGGGAGAGGGATAGGGTGAGGGGGAGTACGGATTTATCACCCCCACCCCCTCCCTCCCCCCTCAAGGGGGAGGGCATAAGTGGCAATCGTATCACGAGCTACAGGAAAGAATTAGATTTTGTGATCGTCTGTTGAATCGTTAAGATCATGGTAATCGACAGATTGACGAAAAGGGTATTCCGGCAGAGGATCTCGAGTCCCCTTTCATCCTTATAATCCGTTCTCCATATCTGAATCAGGTTCCAGAGAATGAGTGTGAGAGGAATTCCCGCAAGAATGAAAATCCAGAGGGGAGTCCTGTCAAATTTCGTTAACACTTTGATAAAGGAAAGCCCCACCAACACAGAGAGGCTAAGGCACAGTTCCCCCATCCTTTCTTTACCAAACCGAACGACTAAGTTTCTCTTTCCGATGGCTCGATCTGCCTCTTCGTCTGGAAATTCATTGATCAAGATCACATTAAAAATGGAGAGGCTCACAGGGATCGAAAGAAGAAAGACCTGGGGACTGAAGAATCCGGAGAAGAGATAGAACCCAGTGGCAATCGGTAGCCAGCCATAACAGAAACCGATGAGAATTTCTCCCATCCCCCGATAGGACCATTGAAAAGGTTTTTCTGAATAGAAATATCCGAAAAAGATGCCGAGCCCTCCCAGGAAAAGAGTCCAAGGACCGGTCTGGTAACGGAGATAGATCGTTATACCGCTGAGGCACGCTGCCACCAGACATCCATATCCCAGAACAAGGGGAATCCAGACCGGGAGCATCCCTTTCACCAGGATTCTTGACCCTCCAGAGAAACGGTTAAACTCCTGGTTGAGCCGATCTCCCTCTAAATCATTCCTTTCACCCAAATAATAGGCCATCCACATGATCAAGATGACGGCCACCGATGAAAGAAGATAAAGTCCTGGCGGGCCACGGTAACCCCATTGCCACGCCAGGACGAATCCTAAAATTAATGGGAGGATTCCTACGGAAAGAAAGGGAACCCGAGAGAGTTTCCACCAAGCAGTCAAATAATATCCCAATTTCTCCAGAATAATCCCTTCTCTGACAATCAGTAGGCAGAAGGCAGTATGCAGTAAGCAGCACTATGAAATATTAAATTTCTCCGGAGTTGACATCATACTACCTAACATCTTGCCGATTTCTTCATATCCTTTTACAAGTTTTTCATAAGATCCTCGTGACAGATAACCACAATCCAAGGAGAAATCAAGCCAAACCTGCGTCTCGGTTGCCTCTGTGTCAGAATCAGATAATTTATTAACAAACATATTATGATAACGTCTCTTCCGAAATGCTTCTGCAATATTTGCGGCAACACTTCGTGATGAACGACGTATTTGATCGGTTAAGGAGTATCTTTCTTCAATAGGAAACGTCTTGGACTCATTGAATATTCCCATCGCCAATTTATAAGCCAACTGATATACCTTTAAATCCTTATGTCCTCGGAGCATTTTCCCTCCATTCTGCCATTCCCCTTCTATTTTTTATCACCTACTGCTTTCTGCCTTCTGCTTTCTGCCTTCTGCTTTCTGCCTTCTGCCTTCTTTCTTTTCACACCACTCTCTAGCATTCTGGAACATTCGAATCCATGGGGATGCCTTTAGCCTATCATTCAGACCATTGGGCATCCATGCCCATTGCCATTTCAGAAAGGCTCGCTCTGGATGAGGCATCATAGCCAGATGTCGTCCATTAGGCGTACAGAGTCCCGCTATCCCAAAAGGTGACCCATTCGGATTGAAAGGATAGCTTTGCGAAATCTTCCCATCCACCCGGCCTTCATCATCCACAAAGACAACCGGAACAAGTTTTTTGCTGATGACCTCATCCATCAGCGTTAGGTCGGGAAACTGAAGCCTTCCCTCGCCATGAGCCACCCAAATTCCGAGCATTGAATCGGCCATGCCTTTCAACATGATCGCCGGGCTTTCTGAAATCTTAACGGTCACCCAGCGCGATTCAAAACGCCCGGACAAATTTCGAACGAAACGGGGTTGCTTATGGTCAGGGATTCCTAACCAAGGGACCCAACCAAGAAGTGCGAAGAGTTGGCAACCGTTGCACACCCCCAGAGTAAATGTGTCCGGACGATTGTAAAAATCGTCAAACATCTTCCTTAACCTTTCATTAAATCGGATCGCTGCCGCCCACCCTTTGGCACTTTCGGGAACATCGGCGTAAGAGAATCCTCCGACAGCAACGAGTCCTCTGAAACGCTCCAACGTCATTCGTCCATGGATGAGATCGGTCATCGTGATATCCCACGGCCTGAAGCCCGCCTGATAGAAAGCAGAGGTCATCTCTCGATCACCATTGCTTCCTTCTTCTCGGAGAATAGCCACCTCCGGTTTGTCTTTCGCTTCGAGAAGATGTGCTGGCGTCGGTTGGGGTTGAAAAGGAATGATATAGGTTAGACCTTTCCGATCGAAGATATTTTTCCTCTCCTCATCGGCACATTGGGAATTCATCTGAAGGCGTTCGATCTGATAGGATGTTTCCTCCCACCATTCGCGAAGAACGCGCATGTCCGCTTCAAGAACCTTTTGCAAATGATAGGTCACAAGAATTTTCTTTTCCTCTGTCGTCTCTCCGATCAGGGTCGAGCGTAGATGAAAAGAATCAAGAATCTCCAACACCCTCCGAACATCCGTCGTATGACATTCGATGACGACTCCTAACTCTTCAGCGAAAAGCCTCTCAAGGGGACGCCATGGACCGTCCATTTGGATTTTCAACCCACAGTTTCCGGCAAAGGCCATTTCAAGAAAGGTCGTGATCAGGCCTCCATCGCTGATGTCGTGTCCTGCGAGAACTAAATTTTTTGATATTAACGTCTGTATTGCTTGGAAGGCACGTTTAAGCATGTCGGGATCATCCACGTCAGGAGAGTCGTTCCCGACCTGCCCGTAGATTTGCGCTAAGGCCGACCCTCCAAGCCGAGCATGATCCTTGGCGATGTCAATGAAGATGAGCTGGCTGTGCCCTGGGTTTTTGATATCCGGAGTGACCACTTTCGTGATATCGGGCATCGTCGCGTAGGCGGAAATAACAAGCTCCCGGGGAGATTTCACAATTTCCTCTCCCACTCGAGTCGCCATGGAAAGACTATCCTTTCCGCCATCCACCGCAATACCCAGCTGGATCATCAGATCCCTCATCGCGCACGCTGCATCGTAAAGGGCAGCTCCTTCGCCTGGAAGTTTGGGTGCCCACATCCAATTAGCCGAACACTTTATATCTTCCAATCTACTGATTTGCGCCCAGACGATATTGGTCAGCGCTTCTCCAACAGCCATCCGAGCCCCCGCCTTTGGATTCACCAGCATTTTAATGGGTTGCTCGCCAATCGAGGTGGCGGCTCCTGTCAATTCGAAATGGCTTTGGGCAATCACGGCCACATCGCCAACCGTCAATTGAAGCGGACCGCAGCATTGTTGTCGTGCAATCAATCCAGTAACACTTCGGTCCACCTTATTGGTAAGAAATCTCTTTGACCCGACAGCAAGATTGCGAAGAACACGAGACAAAGCTTCTTCCACAGGCAACGGATCTGGTAGTTCAAGAGGCTTAAGTAAAGACTCCATTCTTTCGTCCTTGAACGTTTTCTGTGGCATATTGCCTAGAACCTTTGCGAGATTAAGTTTGACAGGCGTTGAATCATCTCTCTCATCATGCACAACGAATCGGCCATCTCCTGTCACTTCCCCTAGGATTTCGCAATTTACCTTTTCCCTTTCACAGATGGATTTGAATTCTTCAATTCTTTCAAGGGGGATCAAGAAACCGCATCGCTCTTGATATTCGGCAATCCAGATTTTGAGCACCGTCAGCGTCGGGTCCCCTAACTTGATACGTCTGAGTTCGATTTTGCCCCCCGTTTTTTCGACAAGCTCCTTCAGAACATTGGCAGGTCCGCCAGCGCCTTGGTCATGGATACTGACGATAGGATTGTGATCACCCATTTCAATGCAGGCCCTAATGACGCGGTTCATCTTTTGTTCCATCTCCGCATCGCCACGCTGGACCGCATTAAAATCGAGCTCTTCCTCATTCTCGCCTTGTAACTTGCTGGAAGCCGAACCTCCGCTGACCCCGATACCGTATGCGGGGCCACCGACTTGGACAATCAGCATTCCTCTTTGGGCATCGTCCTTTTCAACATCCCGGGCATCGATTTGTCCGATGCCGCCCGTGAACATAATCGGCTTAATCCAAGCCCAGCGTTCGCCGTTTTGAAGCCTTTGGTCAAATGAACGGGTAAAACCGAGAATCACCGGTTCGCCGAACTTATTGCCATAATCGCTTGCCCCATCGCTTGCCCTTATTTCGATGGTGAGAGGAGAAGCCAGACTCGATAGATACACGGATTTCTTGTCTTCCCAAGGCAGATCGTAGCCGGGGATGAGCAAGTTCGCTACGCAGTACGCCGCCGTTCCGGCAACCACCAGACCTCCTCTTCCTGTCGCCTGGACGTCACGGATTCGTCCGCCTGTACCTGTTTCAGCACCGGGGAAAGGCGCAACTCCGGTCGGGAAATTGTGCGTCTCCGCAGTAAAAATGATATGGGAGTGCACCTTCTGCTTCTTGAAAGGCGCTGGTTTTCCGGGTCGTTCGGGGACAATCGTCCAGCAGTCATAGCCTTTGATCCCGCTTGAATTGTCCTTGAACGCGATGATGCTATTTGATGGATTCGCTTTTAAAGTCGACTTGACGATATCCATCAGCGTCTCTGGCATAACAAGACCGTTGATAATCTGTTTCCCTTTGAAATAGCCGTGCCGCGAGTGCTCGCTGTTGGCATTATCCAGATCCCTAATTTCAACGATCGTAGGATTTCTTCCCTCTTCCTTGACAAAGTAATCATAGTAGAGATTTCTGTCCCACTCATCCATCGCAAGACCCGGTATTTCTAAAAGAGCGTTCGCACCCTTTTCCAACAAGGGAATCTCAAAAACGGGTTCCGGTAGAATTCCAGTTTCGAAAGTCTGCAACGGTTGCCCATACAGGCATTCGGTCATTCGATCGTGATGTTCCCGAATAAAGCGGTCCTTATCCACTTCTGCAGGAAGGTGATATCGCCGGGAACATTCTATGCGCGTCACCTTTTCGAGCCCGCAGGTTTGGCAGATGGCGACGATATTCGTTGAATAGGCTGTCGCAAAATTCATACGGGGACCGAGTTCCACCACATCGCGTCCATCAGGGTGGGTTGGCTTCGTGGAGATACTTTCCGACACAAAGCCGTCGGCTAAGAGCTGCCTTAAGATCGTCAGCTCCTTTGCATCCAAGGGGGCGGTCGTCTCCACATTGAAGCAGTATTCGAGTTTCTCACTTCTGCGTAAAAAAAAGTGTAACATTCCTCTCATCCTTTCTAATGTAAAAAATATATCCGAATAACACGAATGGAAACGAATGAAACGAATATACCCGATACCCTCCGCTCAATCTTATCAGATTCGAGTCATTCGTTATCATTCGCGTAATTCGCCCATGACGAGACTCTTTTCCATGGTTAAGGGGTGCCCTCCGTCATGGGGCATTAATAAAAAAGCCTTTGGGCTGCACCGCTTTCGTAAAAGACCTGTCCATGGCTAAGATGAATATGCCGATGGACGACCAAGTTTAAAATATAACTTTGCCAGGCGCGTTCTTTTTCGTTTACCCTTTTAGCAAGGGTCTCGGCATCATCGTCAGGTCTAATCAGTACCGGCATTTGGAAGATAATGGGACCATGATCATAGGCGGTCTCGTCAACAAAATGCATCGTCACTGCGCTCTGAATGATCTCGCCTCGATGATAAGCGGCCATGATGGCTTCGTGGACATAATGCCCGTACATTCGTGGTCCGCCAAACTGTGGCAGTGGTCCCGGGTGGATATTGACTGTTTTTGAAGGATCGAGCCCTCTGACAAACTTTAACCATCCAGAGCACATGACAAAGTCAGCCTGATATTTTTCAACAAAGCTTCGGTAACCTTTGGCATCAAAGGGTCCGGACCAATACTCGAAAGGAATATCAAGGGCGCCTGCTCTTTTACGAACTCCTCCATGTGGGTGGTTAGAAATGACTCCGATGATTTGAGCGTTCAGAACAGCCGGATTCGTTCGGGAAAATTCGACCAATTCTTGAAACCCAGAGCCTCCGCCCTTCTCATCGCCACTCGCAAACACTAAAATCCTGATCCTTCCGTTGTTTGGCTCCATCTCTCGCGCCTCGTTAGAATGTGGATGTGATGACTGTCAACGAACCCTTCCAATATTTAGCTACCCTTCATATTTGATGGTCTCGTAAAAAGTCGACCAGCGGCACTCTGTCATTCTGAGCGAAGCGAAGAATCTAATCATATCAAAGCATTTCAGATCCTTCACTGGGTTCAGGATGACAAATTGGAACTTTTTACGAATTCATCATAGTTGCAGAGTAAATTATTTGTAAAAAAAGTCAATAAGGAAAATAGGCGGGGCCGGTGGAGCCCCACGGGCATAGCCCGTGGCACCCTCCTTCACGCCCAAGTGGGGCGACATCCCGGCGAAACGCTGGCGCATTCATCCACGGGCAAAGCCCGTGGCCTTCTGCTGCCGGGGTCAACGAACTCCAAGGGTTGAACCAGGATACTCCAGACCCAATGGGTTGATGATGACTTTCTTAATCTTGCTGGACACAATCGTACCGCCTCGCAAACCGGACAGTCCAAGGGAATGAGCAATGGATAGGAGTTTTGCTACATCGCTCTCTCGCACATAAAGAGCGAATCCGGCTCCCATGTTGAGATTTGCAT
>CAYMJV010000042.1:18410-27398 GCA_964390545.1 uncultured Syntrophaceae bacterium | reverse complement strand
TCCATGATGTCGGGGCTACGGTCCCATCGTGAAAAAATGATTACCTGGGTGTCCGAAAGATCAGGAATGGCATCGAGGGTAATATTCTTGATGGAATAAAGTCCCCACAGCGTTGCCATTCCGATAAGAAGAAAAACCATGAATTTATTGTGAGCACAAAGCTCAATCAGCTTATTGATCATCGGAACCCCCGCGTACTACATACAGTTCGGAGTAATGAGTTCGGTGTTCGGAGCGGTAAATTAACTTAAGAATTTCAAATTCCGAAATCCGCATTCCGCACTCCGCAATTAACGATTACTTGCCATGTCCTGCATGTTCCATGCCTGCCATCGATCCCACGGCCTCTTTCAGCTTCGATTCAGAGTCGATGAGAAAATTAGCACTGGTTACCACCCGTTCTCCTGCCTTGAGCCCTCTGATGACCTCATAGTAATTGTCAACCTTGGCTCCAACCTTTACCTCTCTTGGTTCGAAATAGCCCGAGCCTTTATCAATGATCGCCAATTGTCGAATGCCAGTGTCAATGATGGCCCCTTCGGGAACGGTCAACTTCCTCCCAAGCTGAACTTTGATCTCCACATTGGCATACATCTCCGGTTTGAGTTTGCCATGAGGATTGGGAAACTCAAATCTCACCTTTGCGGTTCGAGTATTGGCATCCAGGTAAGGATAGATATAGATGACCTTTCCTGTGAAGAGTTCACCAGACAAGTAAGACAACTGAATGGCAGCCTGCTGTCCCAATCGGATGAATGGAAGTTCATATTCATAGATATCCGCATAGAGCCAAACGATCGAGAGATCGGCTAGTTTGAAGAGGGCCATTCCGGGCATCACATTCATCCCTTTATAGGCCACTTTTTCAAGGACAATTCCACTGAAAGGAGAATAGAGCGTGAGGGTTTTTCTCGGTTGGCCGCTCTCCTCCAGAACCTTGATCTGATCGTCGTTAATGTCCCAGAGTTTGAGACGTCGTCTGGCAGATTCGGCCAGGGAGCTTCCACTTCCAGCCACTTCTGGAAATGGACTTTTAACCAGTTCTTTCTTTGCCCGAAGGGCAAGGAGATACTCCTCCTGAGTGGAGACAAGTTCCGGACTATAGAGGGTAAGAAGAGGTTCTCCTTGCTGGACAAACCTACCTGTGAAATCAACAAAGAGGTCTTCGATCCATCCCCCGATCTTGAGTGAAATTGTCGTAAGCCTCTTTTCATCGTAATCGACCCTCCCTACGGTCCGTATCACCTTCTCCAGGGGCTTGAACTCCACGGCTCCGATTTTGACACCGATCAACTGCTGCCGCTCGGGGGAAATCTGGACTGTCCCTGGAGTCACTTCCTGCATCTTTCCCTCTTTCTGAAGGGAATCCATCGTCAGTCCCTTCATTTCATCATCTACTTTTACTTTCTTGGCCTCTTGTTTCGTCTCCTTTGAGTGTCCTTGATGAACGTTGGATTCTTTCCCTTTTCCACATCCGGAGATTAACCAGGGCAGGGCCAACAATAAAATAAGCCAACCGAATCGTTTCATTTTCCTCCCTCCCTTTGAGATAAGCGCTTCCCAAGGGTGGCCTCTAAGTTCGCCACATTCTTCTCATATTCCGTGAGGGCCTGATGATACTCTAATTCATAACGATAGAGGGTCATCTGACTATCCAAGAGGGTCATAAAATCAACTTTATTCACCCGGTAGGCGCTTGTCGCTGAACTCACCTGAAGGCCCGCTTGCGGAATGATCCCTGTCTTGTAAAGTTCTATCTGGTTTTCCACCCGCTGGATCATGGAGGCCATATCGGTCACCATGTAAAGAATCTCATTCCTCATCGCTCGGTACTGAGCCTCTGTCGTCTCAATCTCGGCCTTTGCCTCTGCCACTTTCCGGTCCTGTTTTGATTTATAGAAAATGGGAATGTTCATCATCACTTCCCCTGTCAGCATGTCTCTTCTTTTCATATCTGGACCATTATCCCTCTGACCGTAGGCGAAACGGAAATTGAATTCGGGATAATATTCTCTCTTGGCAACGGCATGGGACTTCTCTTTCGCTTCGATCATCTTTTTCATACCTTTTAGAGTAGGATTTTCCTCGATCGCTGCTTTTTTAAACTCTTCGGTGTCGACCGGAAGCTTTCGAAAGACGACCTCCTCCGGAATGCCGACTGGAGTTTCAGGGGGTCGGTTGAGAAGGGAATTCAATTTTGCTTCCAAAGCTCTTTTCCTCTGACCCAGCATGATCAACTCATCCACCATTTTCGAGACCTCGATATGGCCCTTGAGGACATCCTGCTGCAATCCTTCTCCGACGGCATAACGGGTCTCTGCAATTTTGGCAAAATTTTCCAGAATCTCTTTATTTCTTTCGGTAACTTCGAGGGTGCGGTAAACATGGGAGAGCTCGTAGTAAGCGGTTTTCACTTCCTTGATCACGCGATTGCCTTTCTCCTGGATTTCAATAAAAACAGCTTCTGCCTCTTTCTCCGCCATCTCTCTCATTAAGGGCCTCTTTCCTGGAAAGGGAAATTTTTGAGAGATGGAGATTTCTTTCATGGTCATGTCTTCATCCTTGAAACTAAAATTGGTGGGGAGGCTAACGATGCCGAAGCCAAACATGGGGTCTTCCAAGGCAGAGGCCTGGGGAATTTTTTGTTTAAACAGCTCCCATCTTTTCTTCTGGGCCAAGATTTCAAGATTATTCTGAATGGCCTCCTCGATCAATTGTTCCACATTCATCACCGGTTTATCGGGTTGGGCAAGAGGGGCCTGAGGCATCAACAAGATAAAGATTGGAAACACCAAAAAAATCAATTTCGTGATCATCTCAGCACCTTCTTTCTAAAAATTCCTTTTGATTTCTTATCGATAAACTCTCCCTTTGAAAATATACCCATCATAGGGTCTCAGTTAAATAAGGTTAACTTTGTATTTAACGACTATAAACAATGTATTTAATTGTTATTAAATTGCACAACTTTTAGGTCACTCGGAATTTGAAAAACAATAAAGTGCATTAATTTAGAACACTTGGGTTTTGTGTATCTTTTGCGACCTAAAATGTCCAAAATCAACCCTTCGACTATCCCCGGTCTAACCCTTCGGCTGTGCTCAGGACAAGCGCCCGGGGTTTGGCGACGTCGAAGTATCAAAACAAAAAAGCTCTTGACCTGTTGCCTAAACCTTAAGGGGGGTGAAGGTTTTAGCGAGCTAGACCTAAGTCAATTAGGTCCTGGCCAAGAGCTTGTTCTTTAATTATTTGTACTTGTTAAGCTGGCTTGCTCGAATAGTCTTCTTGAGAAAACTATTCAAAGGCGGCAAGCAAGAATCAATGAACAAACATTTCTTTAATAAGATAGCAACCCTTGTGCCAAATCCGATTCCATCAACCCGCTTCAAACAGAACCATCCCCATTTTCTCGTCTTCAAAAGAAAGGGCTCCCGGTTGACAGGCTAAACCTTTAGGGGGGTGAAGGTTTTAGCGAATGCTGTGCAACCGAGAGCCTTCCTTTCCTTATTTCAAATTTTCAAAGATCGAACTGAAATAGCGAACTCCACCATCACCTCAATTTCAGATTTCAGATTGAAAAATCCGAAATCATAAATCTCAAATCTAAAATCATGGAATGATTTCAATTTCCTCAAGATAGATCGCTTCCTCGCCGACCCGGAATGCCTTCACCATGGGATCCTCTTCTGTTAAGGAGATGATGATCGATGAAACTTCAGGGTAGAAAACAAGTCTTACATCCGTCTCCGAAGGAAAGGGGATTGTATGAGTATGGGAATGGTAGACGGCCACCATCTCCATGGACTCCTTCTCCATTTCCTCGAAGACTTTTAATTGCTCCTGAGGAGACAGGGAGTATCGAACTGGACTCCTTTCAGCATTCTGCAGTTCAAAGCCCTTCTTGACGGTATGGTCCTTCCCCCCTAAAATTCCGCAACACTCCAGGGGCGACTCCCTCCTCGCATGTTCAACCATTTCCAGATAGATCAATTTTGGAATTTTTATCATCTCTTTTCCGTCCATGATCTTCCTTTTAGACACTTGTCTAACTGACTGGTTCGAGGCCACAAGCTTCATGGTAGTCCATCAACCCTGTTATCTTGGGCTCTCCATTGCAGAGAGGGCAGGAAGGATGCTTCCTGATTGGAAACGTTGTGAATTCCATCTCGAGGGAATGGTAAACCAAAAACTGACCGATCAAAGGCTTCCCCTTTTCTAAGATAAGTTTAATGGCCTCTGTCGCCTGAATCAGTCCAACTTGCCCGGGTACAACTCCCAGGACACCTGCCTCATCTCAGCTGGGGACAACGCCCGGAGGAGGAGGTTCGGGGAAGAGGCACCTTAGACAGGGCCCGCCCCCTTTGGGAAAGAAGACACTAGCCTGGCCTTCAAATTGGAAAACACCTCCATAGACATAGGGCTTTCCAGTGAAGAAAGCAGCATCGTTCACCAAATACTTCGTTGGAAAATTGTCCGAGCCATCGACAATGATGTCATAGTCAGGAAAAATTTCGAGTGCATTTTGATTTGTCAACCTCTCGGGGTAGGTGATGACCTTGACATCGGGGTTGATTCGACGGATGGCCTCTTTCGCCGACTCGGTCTTGGGCCTCCCTACATCGGCTAGGCCATGGAGAATCTGTCGTTGCAGATTGGTCAAATCGACCTTATCTGAATCGATAATCCCCAAAGTCCCCACCCCTGCTGCTGCCAGGTAGAGTCCTGCTGGACATCCTAATCCTCCTGCCCCAACCAAAAGTACTTTGGACTTCAGGAGTTTTGTCTGCCCCTCCACCCCAACCTCTTTGAGCAGAATGTGTCGGCTATACCGGGTGAGCTGGTCCTGGGTTAATTCAGAATCGGAAACAATCTCAAAACCCGCGTCCTTCCATCCATTGATTCCCTTTGCCATGGAATAAACGTGGGCATAACCTTTCTCACGCATCAGCTTGGCTGCAGCAAGAGAGCGGATTCCACCTGCACAATAGACCACGACCGGAATGATCTTATCGGGCAGAAGGACCTCAACCTTTTCTCCCAATAAACCCTGAGGGATAAAGACCGCCTCTTCAATATATCCCAGTGCGATCTCTTCATGCTCCCGGACATCAAGGAGCACGAGGGGTTCTTTCTTCTGAATGAGTTGGTGAGCTTCCTCAACAGAAACTTCAGACCCTTCTCGCTTTGCCTTGATCAGGAAGTAATCTTTAAAGGCCTTTATTGCCTTCAATGTTTTTACCATGGTTTCATGTTCCCTTTTTCATTCCTGGAAACTATTCGATCATATCCCTCTCAACCGGCTCCAGGGTGAGTCCAATTCCATTTAAATAACGGAAGGCCTTTGAGTGTTCTTCGTCCCCTCCGTCTATCTCCAGCATGTTGTCGCCATTCATACGAGAGATAATAAATTATATTGTTTATTAATATTATCAAGAAAGAAAACAAATAAATAAGGGAAAATAGATTTCCCCTTATTCAGGTCTTACATTATCATATTTCTAATGTCATAACTTATTAGTATTTCACATATTTTCTCTCTCCTCCAATAGCAAAAATATTACAGTCTGTAGAATTTTCCGAGAAAAAACTAAATGTAGTACATGAACCTCTGATCCAACTCTTTTCTCACTCCCATTTTCTGAGCCATCTTACACAGGTCTTTAATGGTTACTGAATCGAAATACTCCTTTAATCTATTCCCTGCCTCATCCCATATTACCCTTGTCACGCACTCTCCCAGTCGATCACAGGGTTGGCTCGAATCTTCAGGATCGATACAAAGGACAGGTTCGATACAACCCTCAGTAATCCGAACAATTTCCCCCACAGTTATCACTTCAGGTTTTTTGTTTAAGAAATAACCTCCCGAGGGCCCCCTTTTGCTACCCACAATACCTGCCTTTTTCAGCTTTTGAAATATCTGTTCTAGGTACCGGGGAGAGATCCCCTGCCTTCTTGAAATGTCCTTGACTTGTGTCTCTAACCCTTCAGAATTATAAGCAATATCGAAAATTGCCCTTACTCCGTAACGACTTTGAGTTGATAACTTCATATTTCCACCTAAATACAGACAAGTTTATATTAGTATTCTTTATAATACTTGTCAAGAACAATCTCTTATTATTTTTCAATGAGAAGATTGACGATTGAGACTACCTCCGACCTTTTCCAATCCTTTGGCCCGATCGCCTTTCCTATAATAATTCCTTTCTTGTCTATCAGAAAAGTCGTCGGAATCCCTTTTACTTCAAAAAGATCAAGGGTCTCACACTTGGGGTCAATCAAAACGGGGAAGGTATAGCGATGTTTCTCAATGAAGTCTTTTACCGGCTTTACGCCTGCATAGTCCACAGAAAGGGCGAGAAAAACAAAATCCTTGTCTTTAAACTGTTTGTATAATTCCTCCATGGAAGGCATCTCTTCTTTACAGGGACCGCACCAGGTTGCCCAGAAATTAAGAAAAACGACCTTCCCTTTAAAATGTTTTAACTCCCACTTTTTCCCCTGTAGATCCTCAAGATAAAAATTGGGGGCTTTCTTCCCACCCTTGATGGGCTGAATTCCTGCCTTTGAAAAATGATCTTCTTTCTTGATCTCTAAGGAGAAGGAAAGATCGGAAATGATAAAGATGCTAAGGAGAGAGAGAAAAAAAATCTTCCTCTTAACCATTATCCCCCCACTTCTTCCCATTCTATAACATCCTCATCTCACTGGTTTCAAGGAAATTTATAAAGAAGACGAGTGAGGATAAAGACATCCATATTTTCATTGTTCGCTTCAGAAATTTTTCTTATAATATAGGTATGCGCGACCCCAGTTTTAAAGAATTCGAAGCCACCTCTCTCTACTGCCCCAGATGTAAAGCTGCCGTTCCGGTTCGTAAGAAATTGCTTTTGGTTCTACCGGAAGGCGATGAATACGAATATCTCTGTGCTTATTGCGCATCCTCCGTTGGGATGAAAATCGATAAAGGTGTGCCTCCCCCTGAATTTATCATCAAGCCATGAATTCTCTCAATAAAAACCCCTTGAAATAGTAGCCATGGGCTATTCCACCATTTAAATCATTGCTTGCACCCCCCGTTGAATTTTGATTTAATCCACTAGTCGGAGGGAAGGCTTAAATTTGAAAATTGGCAAACTGGATATTAATCTTCTGAGAAAACTTCTCGAAAAACATACGACTCTTGACCCCCGAGTGGTCGTCGGTCCAAAGATAGGGGAAGATGCAGCCGTCATTGATCCGGGGAATGAAGCTGATTCCTACTGGGTGGTGACCTCGGATCCGATTACTTTCACGACAGAGGAGATCGGATACTATGGCGTGGTGGTGAATGTGAATGATATTGCCACCCGCGGTGCCATTCCGAAATGGTTTCTGGCGACTCTCCTCTTCCCTCAGGACGAGTCCTCTGTCGATCTCATTGAAAAAGTCTTCCGTCAGATTCACCAGGCCTGCCAACGGTTTGGAATCTCCTTTGTGGGCGGTCATACGGAGGTTACCCCTGGAATTGGAAGGACTATCCTTTCCGGTCATATGATTGGAGAGGTGAAAAAAGAGAGGCTGGTGACAACAAGTGGCGCTAAGGAGGGAGACCTCCTCCTTTTGGTCAAGGGAGTCTGCATTGAAGGAACCTCTATCCTTGCAAGAGAGAAGGGATCCGAATTCTTGGCGAAAGGCATTCCTTCCCCTCTGATTGAGAAAGCAAGAAATTTCATCTTCGATCCTGGAATCGATATTCTTCAGGCAGCCCTGGTCGCCTGTGAGGCCGTTTCTGTTCATTCGATGCATGATCCCACAGAAGGAGGATTAATCAACGGAGTTGTGGAGATGGCTTTGGCTTCCGAAAAAGAATTGGAAGTCGATTTTGACAAAGTCCATATTTATGAGGAATCTCGAATCTTGTGTCAAGAATACGGGATGGATCCTCTCGGAGTGATTGCCTCAGGAGCATTACTTCTCACCTTGTCCCCTCAAGATCTTCCCCTTCTTCAGAAAGCCTTTCAAAAGGCTTCCATTCCTGTCCAAGTGATTGGTAAGGTGAAGCAAGGACCGGCTAGAGTTTTGACCAAGGATGGAAAGGAAATTCACCCCCTTTCGAGAGACGAAATTCTTAAGATCTATTGACCAAGGAGAGAAATCATCCTAAAATCGCTTCTCTATTAATTTCAAATCGGAGTTCATGATGACAGAGAATAGCATGGGAAGAAGATCCCCAGAGAAAAAATCAACTTTGGGTCTTTCGAAGAATGTATGGAGCCTAGGCTGGGTCAGCCTCTTCAATGATATCGCCAGTGAGATGATCTACCCCCTCCTGCCTTTTTTCTTAACCCAGATCCTCGGAGCAGGGGTAATCTTTGTCGGTCTTATCGAGGGCATTGCTGAAAGCGTCTCCAGTTTCCTAAAACTCTTTTCAGGATGGGTCTCGGATCGGTTTCAGAAGAGGAAGAGAATTATCTTCTTCGGCTATGCCTTAGCTTCCTTGACCCGGCCCTATATCGGAATTGCTACCTCGGCCTACCACGTCCTTTTCCTCCGTTTTTTTGATCGTGTAGGAAAAGGGGTGAGGGCTTCTCCGCGAGATGCCCTCCTCTCGCAATCCTGTGAAGAGAATGAGAGAGGAAAGGCCTTTGGCTTCCAAAGAGCTATGGACCACGCTGGAGCTATGGTCGGACCTCTCGTCGCTGCTCTCCTCCTCGCCACACTGACCGATAATCTCAGGGTGGTCTTCATCCTCTCCATTGTTCCAGCCTTCTTGTGCCTCTGGGTTCTCGCCCGGGGAGTGACCGATATTGCAGGACGGAAAACGACACCCCCTCCTCCTTTCAAACTTCAGTGGAAATCGTGGAACAGAGAATTCAAATATTTCCTCCTCATCATCACGCTCTTCACCCTGGGAAACTCAAGCGATGCTTTTCTCCTTCTCCGCGCAAAGGATCTGGGAATCGATATGGTGGCAATTCCGATCCTCTGGTTCTTCTTCCACCT
>CAYMJV010000042.1:0-18310 GCA_964390545.1 uncultured Syntrophaceae bacterium | reverse complement strand
AGGATCTGGGAATCGATATGGTGGCAATTCCGATCCTCTGGTTCTTCTTCCACCTCTCAAAGACGATCTTTTCGGTCCCAGGGGGAGCTCTTTCTGACAGGATAGGAAGAAGAACGGTGATGATCCTTGGGTGGACCGTTTATGGTCTGGTCTACCTGGGATTTGCCTTTGCTTCTCAGTCTTACCACATCTGGCTTCTCTTCTTCATCTATGGCCTTTTCTTCGGGCTGACGGAAGGGACGGAAAGGGCCTGGGTGGCAGACCTGGTGGAGGAATCGAGGCGGGGAACAGCCTATGGAGCTTACCATTTCTTCATTGGAATAGCAGCCTTACCTGCAAGCCTCCTCATGGGATTGATCTGGAAAGCAATAGGCGTTAGGTGGGCCTTCTCCTTTGGTGCGGTGATGGCCCTGATCGCTGCTCTCTTAGCCATCCTATTATTAGGAGGTCAGGACAAGACGGCCTCCATCGAATCGAAGACCACCTGAGTCAATCTCTTTAACTCTTCCTTTGTTATGGAGAGGGGTGGCATCAAGACCATCACATCCCCCAAGGGTCTGATGATGACTCCTCTCTTCCGCGCCTCCAAAACGATTTTGAGACCCACCTTCGCTTCCACTGGAAATGGGGTTTTTTTCTTCCTATCCGCCACCAATTCGATCCCCACCATCAGACCTTTCTGCCGAACCTCACCGACAGCAGGGATTTGACAGAATCTTTTCAGTTCTTTGTTCAAAAACTGAATCTTCGATGGAAGGGCTTCGAGAATCCTCTCTTTCCTAAAGAGTTCGAGACTGGCCAACGCGGCACAACAGGCTAGAGGATTGCCCGTGTAGGAGTGGCCATGGTAGAAGGTCTTTAGTTCCTGGGCCTCTCCGAGAAAGGCCTGATAGATCCCCTCTGTTGTCAGTGTGGCTGCCAAGGGAAGGTAGCCAGCGCTGATCCCTTTCGAGATCGCCATCAAATCAGGTGACACCTTCTCCTGCTCACAGGCAAACATTTTTCCTGTTCGACCAAAACCAGTGGCCACTTCGTCGGCGATCATGAGGATATGATATTTGTTGCAGAGGAAACGAGCCTCTTTGAGATATCCCTTGGGGAAGACGATCATCCCTCCTGCTCCTTGAACCATGGGCTCCAGGATAAGGGCTGCCACTTCGGCGTGATGTTTTTTCATCGTCTTCTCAAGAAGATTGAGACATTCCACCCTGCAGCCCGGATAGGCTCGACGGAGAGAACATCGATAACAATAGGGAGACTCTACTCGAAAGGTAGGAAAGAGCAAAGGTTTGTAAGTCCCATGGAAGAGGTCGATTCCCCCTACGCTTACTGAACCGATCGTATCCCCGTGATAGCCATTCGTTAAAGCCATGAACTTTCTCTTCCTAGGATCCTTCTTGGAGGACTGTTTCCAAAATTGGAAGGCCATCTTCAGAGCTACTTCCACTGCCGTTGAACCGTTATCAGAGTAAAAGACCTTAGCGAGCCCTCGAGGAGCGATCTTCACCAGTTGCTCTGCCAGTTCAATCGCCGGAACGTTTGAAACTCCAAGGAGGGTCGAATGGGCGATTTTTCCGATCTGGTGGACGATTGCTTGATCAATCTCCGTTTTTCGATGGCCATGGACATTGACCCAGAGGGAGGAAACTCCGTCAAGATACCACCTCCCATAAATGTCTTTCACATAGGATCCCTTGCCTTCCTCAATGATGAGAGGAGGGATTCGCCCATAATCCCTCATCTGGGTGAAGGGATGCCACAGCACGTTTTGATCGATCTTCTCAAGACGTCGTGCCTTTGATTCCATGGATTCTTTACTCATCGCAGGAAGACCTCTCCAATGATCAAATGAGTCCCAGCTCCTTACCCACCTTCTCAAATTTTTCTAAAGCAAAATCTAGATCCTCTCGAATGTGGGTTGCCATCACGGTCACCCTCAAACGACATTTCCCTTCCGGGACTGTAGGAGGACGAATTCCTTGGACAAAGACCTTGCCTTCAAGAAGTCTCCGGTCCATTTCCATGGTGGTCTTCGGTTCACCGACGAGGACAGGAATGATATGAGCTTGGCTTTTCATGGTGTCGAAACCCAGCTGATTCAAACCTTCCCTAAGATAATGAGCGTTCTCCCAGAGCCGTTCTCTCCGCTCGGGCTCCTCATCAAGGAGATCGAGGCTCGCCAAGACACAGGCACATACCGAAGGGGGAAGTGCAGTCGTATAGAGAAAGACTCTTCCTGTGTTGATCAGGAATTCGATCAATGATTTCTTCCCCGCCATATAGGCACCGAAGCAGCCCAGGGCTTTTCCAAACGTTCCCATGAGGATGTCCACTTCCTGTGAGAGCTGGAAATGTTCCAGAGTGCCACGGCCCGTGGGCCCAAAGACGCCAATGGCGTGAGCTTCATCCACCATGGTCAGGGCGTCGTATCGTTTTGCCAGTTGAATCATTTCGGGAAGGGGAGCTTCATCCCCGTCCATGCTGAAGATTCCATCGGTGACGATCAATTTCCTCCTCTTCTCCTGGTTTTCCTTGAGGAGGGACTCCAGATGTTCCATGTCGAGATGGCGATAGATTTGAATCGATGCTTTGCTGAGGCGACATCCATCCACGATGCTGGCATGGTTGAGCTCATCACTGTAGATCACATCCCCTTCCCCCATAAGGGCAGTCAGGAGAGAGAGATTTGCCGAATATCCAGAGTTGAAGAGGAGCGCCTCTTCAGACCCGTGGAACCGGGCTAACCGTTCCTCCAGCAGACGATGGATGGCGAGGCTTCCGGAGATCGATCTCGAACCGCCTGACCCACATCCCCATGCTTCAATCCCTCGAAGCATTTTCTCTTTTAATCTGGGATCATTGGCCAGGCCAAGATAATTATTGGAGCAGAGGAGGAGAACTTTTCCCCCATTCATTCTCACCCAGGGAGAAGGGCCTTCTTCGATCCATCGAATCTGACGATATCGATCCCTCTCTTTTAAGGATTGGAGCTCTTTCTCGATGAAGTCGATCTTCCCCATGGCAGGTTATAGGGGATAACATAGGGAGCAAATAATGTCAACTTGGCAGGAGATATAGGTTTACAATTAATCACCCTTTCTATTCCACGAGAGAAGAGAGAGGAACAATTTTAATTCCCTTTTCTTTCATCCGTGGAATCATCTCCTTAAGGGATTTGAGCGTAGAAGGATGAGGATGACCGATTCCGATCGCGCTTCCTGTCTCAAGGGAGAGTTGAGCCAGCTTCTCCAGTTGCCGTTTGATCTCCTCAGGGTCTTGGGAATGGTCAAGAAAGAGGTTTCTCTCCGTAGCCCTGACGCCGATGGATTCTGCGATCTGGATACCCATGGTCTGTGGGCTGGTCCGGCTGTCCAAGAAAAAAAGGCCTCGCCTCTTTAATTCCTTCATAATGATCCTTACCTTCCCAGGATCCTCCATCAGTCGGGACCCCATGTGATTACTCACCCCTTTGATGTTGGGGACTGCCTCCAGATCCCTGGAAAGCTGGCGCAGGAGTTTCTCTTCCTCCATCTCTTGAAGCAGGACTCCCTCGCCTGGCTTCGTCTGGGGATACCCATAGGGTTCCATAGGAAGATGGAGAATGACCTCTTTCCCCCTCTGGTGAGCTTGCTGAGCGAGGACTTTGGAGTAGGGAGTGAAAGGGAGGATGGAGAGCGTGAGAGGGACATTCCAATGAAGGATCTCTTGAGACATCTGATTCTCGCCGCCAAGGTCATCGATTACAATAGCGACCTTGGGACGGACTGCAATTTTTGGCAATGAAGGTTTGGCATAGAGGAAGGTGAGTTGATGGGTCATTCGGTTCTGGACCTTGATGTCGAGGTTGAGAGAGTCCTTTCCTGTGACAGAACGGAGGGAGATAGGCTTCCCGAGTCTGGAGAGGCTCCGCTTAAGATTTTCTTCAATCAGAGAAAAAGGAAGGCTCCGGGCGAGTCGGATCTTCATGAGAGAGGCTTCCCAGGTAAGAGCCCCTTCTTGCTTCGATAAGGATTGTCGAAAAAAGATATCTTTTCGCAGAATGCCAATTTCATAGAATTGACTTCGGATGATCTGATCGATAAGGAAGGTTTTCTGAGAAAAGGCCTCTTTTGAGAGAGGCCTTTCTTCGGTGAGATAGAGGGTGCCCAAAAGGGCCAGTAGACATCCAAAAAGAAAGGAGAGAAGGTAACCTATCCAGGGTCGACCTCCTCCCCTTTTCGAACGCTGTCCTCTTGCCATTATTTCCCTTTAACGGTGCTTTTAAAAATCTCCCAGCTCTTGAGGAGATCCAGAGCCCGTTCTAGTTGCGGATCGCTCGGCTTCTTTTCCTTGACCTCCTCCTTCTTGGTTTGCTCCTTCTCCTTGTTATCGGTCAGATGTCTCTCCAGATCCTTCTCTGTGGGCGGTTTGGGAGAAGGGACGACCTTCTCTTCTTCAGGTAAGGCAGGCTTCACAATGATATCAGGGAGGATCCCTTTGGCCTGGATGGAACGGCCGTTGGGGGTGAAATACCTGGCTGTAGTCAGCCTCAGTCCTGACCCATCTTTCAGGGGAAAGATAGTCTGTACTGATCCTTTTCCGAAAGTCTGGGTTCCCACCAGAATGCCCCGCCCATGGTCCTGAATGGCTCCGGCAACGATCTCCGACGCACTCGCGCTCCCACCATTCACCAGGACGACCAGAGGATAACCGGCGATCGTGCCTTGAGGATGGGCATAAAATTTCATCTTCTGGTCTTCTCTTCTTCCCTCCATGGAGACGATGAGACCCGACTCGATAAAGCGGTCAGATACCTTAACCGCTTGATCCAGAAGACCTCCAGGATTGTTCCGAAGATCGAGGATCAGTCCCTTGATCGCTCCTTTGCTCTCACTCTCCAAGGCGTTGATGGCTTTATCAAATTCGCTCTCTGTCTTTTCTTGGAATTGGGAGAGGCGAATATAGCCATACTGTTTCTCCATCAATTCATAGCGGACACTCCGGATGGGAATGACATCTCGGGTCAGGGTAAATTCCTTGGGTTTGGAAAGTCCTTCCCTCATGATGGTGATCGTCACCTTGGTCCCCCGGGGTCCCCTTAATCGTTTCACGCTATCCATGAGCGTCAAATTTTTCGTCGACTCTCCGTCGATCTTCAGGATTTGGTCCCCTGCTTGGATTCCTGCTCGGAAGGCGGGCGTATCTTCAATGGGTGAGACAACCGTGAGGACACCCTCTTTTAAGGTGATCTCGATCCCTAATCCCTCAAAGCGCCCCTTGGTCTCTTCCTGCATCTCCTTATACACACTGGGAGGCATGAAGGCAGAATGGGGGTCGAGGGTCTCCACCATCCCTTTGACCGCTCCATAGACCAAGTCCTTCGAATTCGTCTCCTCCACATACTCCTTTTGAAGCAGACCGAGGACATCGGTGAAGATCTTCAAGTCCTCATAGACATCGGTGGAGAGGGCTGAAACCTTAGGGGATCGGCTCAATCCAATCGAAATTCCAAGACCAAAGACCAGCAGGATGACTAAAATGATCTTGACATTCCCCATTCCTTTGCCTTTATCCATACGATCCTCCTTTACGGATCTCCTGATTCCCAGGGTTTGCCGCAGTCAAACAACGACTAATTATACCTCTAATCTGTTTTGAATGCGAGATTTTTGCCACCTTATTTCTTCCCTCTTCTTGGCTCCTCGTGGAGGGACACAGCTTTCTCTGGATTTAAGATCCAATCCATAGGGTTCTGAGGTTTCCCTCGATGGCGAATTTCGAAATAGAGGCAAGGACCTTTCAAGGACCCAGCGCTCCCGACCCGGGCGATGGTCTCCCCTTGAGAAACCGTGTCTCCCTCCTTTTTTAACAGTTGAGAACAGTAAGCGGAAACCGTGAAGGTGTGATCGCCATGATCAATAATCACCATATTTCCAAAACCTCTAAACCAATCTGCATAAAGGACTTTCCCGGGAAGGATTGCCCGGACCTCAGCGTCCATGGGAGCTCTGATTTCAATCCCATTCTGTCCCCTCTCCTTGAACTCGCTGATCATGCTTCCTTGAATAGGGGGAAGGAGCTTCCCCTTAGGCGAATCGGGTTTGACGGGTTTGTAGGCCAGAAGGCTTTTCTCTCGTTCCAATTTTTCGATGAGCGTGTGAAGCTCATTGGCCCGGCCTTCCAATTCACCGATGAGTTTCTGAGTGGTGGCTTTCTGGCTTTGAATGGATTTCAACAGAGCCCGCTTCGCCCCCCTCGCCCTATTAATCTCCTCCTTCTTTCTCTCCACTTCAGAGATACTTCGCTGCCACTGGACCTGATCCTCGGTCAGCTCGTCGTGATATTTCTCCTTCAAGGAGACCTGATTTCGAAAGGTGCTTACCAGGCGGGCGTCGGAATCGATGACGACTCTTAAATATTTATCGACCTTTAAGAGATCGAGATAGGATTCAGAAGTGAGCAGAAATACCTCTGGGGGTCTCCTTCCCATCTTATAGAGGGCGACCAATCTCGAGGAGAGATCTCCTCGTGTTCGATCCATCCCTTGATTAAAGGCCTGGATTTGTTGCTTTGCCTGTTGAAGCCTCCATTTTGTCTGGCCCAATTGGGATTCCATCTGTCTTAATTCTTTCTCCTTCTGGTAGAGTTCCGTTTCAATTTGATCGAGGCTTTCGAGAATAGAGGATTCTTTCTTCTGTATCTTTTTCTCCTTTTCCCGAGTGGTGGTGAGTTCCTTCCGAATCTCTTTCAGATCCTTTCTCTTCTGGGTCAAATCCTTCTCAATCTGCTCCGGCCGAGCGGCCCAAAGAGAAGTTGGCCCGGTGGGAAAGCCCCACCCCAACAAGACCCATCCGATCAGAAGAAGTGTCCAATGCTTCATGAAGCGCTTACACCCGATACTTCAGGAACCTCATCGAGGCTGCAAAACTCCCAAAAAACCCAAGCACCATTCCCCCGAGGATCACCAGGACGATTCTTTCAGGAGGCAAGAAGAGGATGGGGACCCCCGCCAACCACTCTTTCATCGAGGGAGTGATGTAGAGAAAAAAGACTTTGTAGAGCAAGACCTCGTAGTGAAGATAGAACAGGAAAAAAATCGCTAGACCCGTTCCGACAAGCCCCTGGATAAGCCCTTCAATATAGAAAGGGACCTGAATGAAGGACGGGCTGGCACCCAAAATATGCATGATCTCGATTTCTTCTTTCCGGGAGGAAATGGTCAGCTGAAGCGTATTGAACGTGATGAAGATGATCCCCATGAGGAGGAGCCCTCCCAAGACCCACTGGGTGATGCGGAACAGATGCGCGAGGGTGAGAAAGGTCTCCACCCATTCCTGGCCATATTGGATCTCATCGATCTGCGGAAGTTGTCTCAGTTGGGTGACGATCCCTTTCATGCTATTGGTATTCCGGAAATCCTTTATCAAACGGATCTCAAAAGAAGAAGGAAGGATTCCGGGCTGAATCCCATCGAGAAGATTTTTCTGATGGCCCAACTTCATTTCCATAAAGGCCATCGCATCATAAGAGGAAACATATTTCACTGCCTCTACCCCCTCGAATCGGCGGATTTTCTTTAATAGCCCTTCCACATCGCTTAAAGCAACCCCTTTTTTCAAATAGGCGATGATTTCGATCTTCTCCTCCCAGGCTTTGAGAAAGGAGGTGAGGTTAAAGGCGATGAGGGAGAAGGAGGAGAAGATGAGCATGGAGATTCCGATGATGGCGATGGTCGTCAGATTAGGCAGGAGGTTTCCCTTCATATTCTGGAACGCCCGTCGCATCACAAAACGGAGAAAGAAGAGCATCTGCTTCCCTCTACTCCATCCCTAGGCGGAACTCTCCACCCTTCTCCCACCACGCAGATGGATGACTCGATAAGGATAGCGCAGGATCAAATCGGTGTCATGGGTCGCGAAAACGACGGTGGTTCCCCGGTGATGGAGATGGGCGAGGATCTGCATCACGTCACCTGTCATCGGGTCATCCAGGTTTCCCGTCGGCTCGTCGGCCAAAAGGAGAGGGGGATCGTTCACCAGGGCCCGGGCGATGGCTACCCGCTGCTGTTCTCCCGCTGAAAGAGAGAGGACCGAATCTTCCTCCCTCGCCTGAAGGCCTACCCGGTTCAGGATCTCCGACACCTTCTTTCTAACCTCTTTAGAGGAATGACCCGTCACTTCCAGGGCGAAGGCAATATTCTCGCCCACGGTGCGATCTCGAAGGAGCTTAAAATCCTGGAAAACAATTCCCATCGTCCTCCGCAATTGATAGATTTTTCGGAAACCCTTCTGGGTGATGTGGATTCCGTTGACGATCACCTCTCCACTCGTTGGCCTCTCTGCACAGTACAGAATGCGGAGCAGGGTCGTTTTCCCCGAACCACTGGGTCCTGTGAGGAAGGCGAATTCTCCGGCTGAAATTTCCAAGGTGAGATCAGAAAGGGCAGAAATCTGGCTCGGATAGGTCTTAGAGACATGGGTCAACTGAATCATATTGAAATAGAAACTAACATGAACTCCTTTTTTTTTCAAGAAAATGAAGGGGTTAAGGCATTCTCGGGGACGAAACCCACTACGGTTTAACGGATTGGCTGCAACCACTTTCCAGTTAGATATCTCTTCGTGATGAGAAAAGCCTGGAGCAACTGGGAGAGATTCATGGACCACCACACCGAAACGGCTCCAAACCCGAGGATCACAACAAAGAGATAACTGAGGGGGATTCTCACTAACCATAGGCTGAGGGCCACCCTTGTCATAACACTTTTTGTATCCCCGGCTCCACTTAAACCTCCCCCGAGGATCACCCCCCAGGCCATGAAAGGCTCACTAACCATGCTGATATAGATATACTTAACGCATTCCTGGACGACCCTCTCATCAGGCGACAGGGCCGAGGCAATCCACCGAGCATTCAGGATTACCGCGATGACCATCATAATCACCATTGCCACCCCTATCAGGGCCGTTACGATCCCGCCTCGGAATGCATCTTTCTCTTTCTTCTCTCCCAAGAAATTCCCGACGACCACAGCACTGGCCATATTAAAGGCAAAGGCAGGAAGATAGATCACAGATTCGATTCTCAAACCCGCCGTCAGGGCAGCCAGCGTCTCCACCCTTTTCTCGGGCAGGGCACTTAAAATCAAGAAGAGAACCATTGAGGCAAGTTGCCATAAGGCCTGGAGTACTCCGATGGGCCATCCAATGCGGAGGACCCTTCTTACAGGATCCCAAGCGAAGCTTTTCGTTGAATGGATCAACCTTTTGACCCAGATCAAATTGATCAGGCTTCCAATGAAAACACTGGAGGCCGTCGCCAAGGCAATGCCCCTGAAACCGAGAGGCGTCTTAAACACGTAAATGAAATTGAGGGCGATGTTGAGGACGCATACAAGGGTCATGGTCATCAATGATTTTTTTATCTGATTACAAGATCTCAAAATTCCATTACTATTAATGAGAAGATAGTGGAAGAACAGACCGATGGCATAAATCCTTATGAAGGGCAGGACAAGTGGTTTCAGCTCTCCGGGAAGGCTCAGAAGACTTAGGATCGGGGGTGTGAGGAAGAGCCCTCCGAGGACGAAGACGATTCCAATCACGGCAGCTGCGACAAGAGAAGAGAAGATCACTCGATGGAGTTCGTCTTCCTTCCCTGAGGCAAACAGCCTCGAGACGACGGAGACCGTCCCTACCGTGAGGGCATTGCCAATCACAATAAAGATGAAATAGAGCTGAATCACAAAACCGTAGGCCGCCTGAACCTCCTTCCCCACTTTCCCCGCGATATAAACATCCGTCAGTCCGATTAGGAACTCAAAAAACATGATCAAGGTCAAGGGCCAGCTAAGCGACCAGCTGCGGGAGAGGGTGTCCCTGAGATCCTCTGGGCTCAGTTTTGAGAGAAACTTCATCACGTTCTGCTTCATAGTCTCTTTGTTCTCAGTCCATGATGTTCCATGGTTTGGGGGTAGGCTTTCTTACGAATATCAGGGCTAGAGACGGAGTGAAGAAATGAGTGGGATCCGCCGCTGCAACCCACTTTTTTGGCAACCTAAGATTGAGGAAATGCTTTGTTTGTCCTGTGACCTTGTTTGAAAAATCTTATTTTTTCTCCTGAATGGAAATCAATTCAATTTCAAAAATCAGGGCCGCATTTGGCCCGATGACACCTCCCTTTCCCTGCTCGCCATAGGCGAGATTGGGAGGAATGAAGAGTTGCCATTTTGCTCCTTCCTCCATGAGCTGCAGCGCCTCCGTCCAACCCGCAATGACTCCCGAAACCGGAAAGGTCACTGGTTGCCCGCGTCGATAAGAGCTGTCAAACTCCGTCCCATCGATCAGGGTTCCTCGGTAATGGGTTGTCACGCTATCATTGATGTTCGGTTTTTTGCCGGTTCCTGCCTTGATCACGAGGACCTGCAAGCCACTGGGTAAGGTTTTAACACCCTCCTTTCCCTTATTTTTGGCAAGAAAGGCTTCTCCTTCTCTCTTGTTCTTTTCTCCAAGCTTTTTAGCAAGCTCCGCTTGCTTAGCCATCGCTTCCTTCTGAAAAGCGGCCATCGTTTCTTGGATCTCCTGCTCGGTCAATAAGGGTTTCTCGCCGGAAATTGAATCTTTGATTCCCCTCGTCAGGATATCCGCATCAACATCAATCGATTGTCTTTTCAAATTATTCCCAATGTCCATGCCAATGATATAACTAATCTTTTCCTTCTGATTTTTGAGCACGAGATTCTCCTCCGCGCTGACCTGGAAGGCTAAAAAGAGGATACCCAGAATCCCGATCCATTGGTGTTTCATGTGCACTCCTTTCTACTCAATTTCTTATAACATTTAGCTCTTTGAAAGAGCAGCCTCGAACATTAAGGGACACCGGCTAGGGGTGCTGGAGAAGCTTTAGAGCGAAACCTTTTAGCGCATACTGCATGGGCTTCAAACAAGATGCCTTCGTTTTTTATTCCGTCCAGTTGGCTTCTCATACTTCTAGAGACCGCAATTCTAAAGCTTCGGAAGCATTCCTGGCCGGGGGCCCACATTGATATTTCAAAGAGCTAAAGTGTTACAATTTTTTCAACTTGAAACAACGCACAAGATCATTCCCGCGGATTTTTTGCGCCGACTTGTTTTCCAATTCCTCCCAAGCCAAAAGCGAATGGGAGAAGCATCGTCTTTCACTTCAATTTCAAGTTCTTTAAAAGGTCTCCCAACGTCCCCAGTTTTCCGCCATTGTCTTCTTTTTCAAGAAACTTCTTGTAGTCCTCCCGGTCTTCTCTTTCTTCCATGACTCTTTGGGATAGCCGTATTCTACCCTTTTCATCAACGGAGATAATCTCCACCTGCACTTCCCTGCCCCTTGGGAACTTCTTTTTAATATCCCCTTTTTCAGCACTTTTTATCTCTTCCACGGGAAGAAGACCCTTTATTTTTAGCCCCAGTTGCGGGAGACGGATAAAAAGACCAAAAGGCTTACTGTCTTCAACAACCCCTTCCAGAATCTGACCCACTTCAAGGCGCACCTTTTCCAATCCCGTCTCTTCCGTGATTCTCTTCTTGAGGGCGACCTCTTTGATGGATAGCGAGATGCGGCGCGTTTCACGGTCTATTCCCATCACCAGAACGTCAATCCTGTCCCCTTCATGAAGAAGCTGGTTGGGATGAGAGATGCGCTCGTAGCTGATTTCAGAGATATGGACAAGGCCATCCACGCCCGGAGCAACCTCAACAAAAGCGCCGAAGTCCATCAGCCTGGAGACCTTGCCATGGATGATTTGGCCTTCCTCAAATTCAAGGCCCTTTTCCCATGAGTCAGGCTCCAAGGCTTTCATGGAGAGGGAGATCTTAGGCCGGCCTTCCTTGTCCGATTCAATCTTCAAGACCTTTACCTTCACCTGCTGTCCCGTTTCGAGAATTTCTGATGGATGTTTGATTCTGGCATGGGATATCTCAGAGATATGAACCATCCCCTCGACCCCCCCGATATCGACGAAGGCGCCAAAGTCAGCCAGTTTTGTGATCTTTCCCTCGCATACAAGGTCGGGCTTGAGTCTCTCCAATGTCTCTTTGGATCTCTTCTCCTGCTCTTCTTCCAGAAGCACACGTCTGGAGACAACAACATTCTTTCCCTTTTCTTTGATCTCCATGATGCGGAACGGGTACCTTGCTCCAATATGGTCTTCAGGCTTTTCGCAGAACCGAAGGTCGATTTGGCTTATGGGACAGAAAGCGCGAAGGCCGGAGAGGTCGATTTCGAAGCCGCCCTTAACAACCCCTGAAACTCTTCCTTCAACAGGAATGAGGTTTTGTTGCGCCTCCCGTAAGACCTCGAGAGCACCGGCCCCCTGAAGTTTGATCCCTTTCGAAAGATGGATGCCATCCCGGATCGATGAAACCCTCATCTCCACCCAATCGCCTTCCTTAATCGTAAGATTTCCGCTCTTATCAAGGAACTCCTGAAGGTCAGCAATGCCCTCGCTCTTCCCTCCCAAATCAACAAAAAGGGTGTCCCTGCTGATTTTTGCCACTCTCCCTGAAACCTTATCCCCGGGATAAACCCTGTGACCTGGGGTCTCAGAGCTCGCTTCCAAGAGTTCAGCAAAACTGGTCTTGTCTTCCATTTCGTCGTCTGTCATCTCGTTCACCTTTGAGAATTTAGAACAGGTTTTACTCTTGCGTATCAGTATAACTCTTTCCGTTGATTCTAGAAAGGGTTTGAAGATAAAGGAGGTGGAATCTTTGAAAATCAAAGCTGTTGGACCACGGAATCAAGGTGACATCGGCTTGGATGGGCTAAACAGTTTCTCCTAAATCCGAAATTTATTAAAGGTAGATTTTAAGGAAGAAGAGTCAAGGTCAAAATTCTTAACTCCGGGGAAGAGACCTCCTCCTCTCTTTTCCAGATCTCCTGTCTTTCCCAGATCTCTTATCCCTCCCAGATCTTCGGTCTCGTACAGATCTTCTCTCTTTCCCACTCCTACGTTCAGGGCTTTTGAAATTTGGATTCTTAGATTTCCTCCGGTCCGCACCACCCCTTCGATCTCTTCCAGATCGTCGCTCACCTATTGCCATGACTCCCTCCTGACATATATAGTTCTTGAGTTTCTTGAGTTTATCGGGTTTATTGGGTTCCTTGAGTTTATTTAATTCAATCAAACGCGGGACGGGGTACTCTTCGGTCAAAATTGGGTTGAACTCGCTATCGAGGTAGAATATACTTTAAACAATCGAGAGGCTTTCGTGCCAAGAAAGATCAAACGATCTGTCTGCCCCTATGATTGCCCAGATACCTGTGGCCTTCTGGTAGAGGTCTCTGAAGGAAGGGCTGTAAGGGTGAGGGGTGATCCAGACCATCCATTCACAAGAGGAACTCTGTGTCCAAAAATGAATCGCTACCAGGACTCGGTTCACTCTCACCTCCGTCTGGCCCAACCCCTGCTGCGAACAGGCTCTAAAGGCTCAGGTGATTTTCGCCCCATCTCGTGGGAAGAGGCTTTGACCCATATCGCTGATCGATGGCAAAAGATCATTGGTCAATTCAGAGCGGAGGCGATTCTCCCTTATTCCTATGCAGGAACCATGGGCCTCATTCAGCGAAATGCAGGCCACCCTTTCTTCCATCGTCTCGGAGCTTCGCGGTTAGACCGGACGATCTGTTCCCCTGCCAAGGAAGCAGGCTGGAGATCCGTGATGGGAGATACGCCTGCTCCTCACCCTGACGAAGTAGCCGAGAGCGACCTTGTGATCCTCTGGGGAATCAATGCTCTTGCTACCAATATCCATTTTCTCCATGGGGTGAAGGCGGCAAGAAGAAGAGGAGCCAAGGTCTGGCTTATTGATACTTACCAGAATCTTACCTCATCGGTAGTCGATCAAACCTTTCTCGTCCGGCCAGGAAGCGACGGTGCCCTTGCTTTGGGAATGATGCATCTTTTGGTTCACGATGGTCTCATTGATCTCGATTTTATTAAGACTCACGTTCAGGGCTTCGACGAGTTAAGGGAAAGAATCCTCCCGGGTTATCCACCTGAAAAGGTGAGCGTCCTTACAGGATTTTCGTCCGAGACGATTCAATCGATGGCGAAAACCTATGGCACAGCGAAGAGACCCTTCATACGGCTCGGAGCCGGTCTTTCTCGATACGGTAATGGTACCATGGCGGTCCGGACCATCGTCTCTCTGCCGGCTTTGGTAGGGGCCTATGGGAAAAAAGGAGCGGGGTGTTTCACCAGTACCAATACCTCAGGAGCCTTTGCCATGAAAGAGATTCTAAGGGAAGACTTCATGGTCAAGGAGACCCGCATCATCAACATGAACCGCCTCGGCTGGGCCTTGAATGAGCTCAACGATCCTCCGATTAAAAGCCTCTACGTTTATACTTCCAATCCTGCTGCCGTTGCACCCGATCAGAATCAGGTCTTAAAGGGGTTGACCCGGGAAGACCTCTTTACCGTCGTCCACGAGAGATTCATGACCGACACAGCCCGGTACGCCGATATCGTGCTGCCCTCAACTTCTTCCTTGGAGCATAGCGATCTATACCGCTCCTATGGCCATTACTGCATCCAGCGTGCAAAAGCGGTCATCCCACCTGTGGGTGAAGGCAAATCGAACTGGGAGGTCTTCTCCCTCCTCGCGCAAAAGATGGGGTTTGACGATACTTTCTTTCAGCAAAAGCCCGATGATCTTATCGATCATCTCCTCTCCATTCGAAGCCCCATGCGAGAGGGGATCGATGAGAAAGCCTTTTCCGGAGGAATGGCTGTCGAGCTCCCTCTCCCTCCCGATGCTCGAACCAGTTTCAGAACATCTTCAGGAAAAATTGAAATTTTGAATACGAGAGAGCCCCTCCCACTACCTTGTTACCTCCCTCCTTATGGTGGCGATTATCCTTTCCGTCTGATGACAGCCCCAAGCTTTTATGCCTTAAATTCCACCTTCCGGGAAAGAAAAGATCTCCTCAAGAAAGAGAAGGCAATGTTCCTCCAGATGAATCCGGCTGATGCTGAAGCAAAAGGATTGAAGGAAGGTCAAGGGGTCAATGCCTTTAATCAACTCGGTGAAGTCTCCTTCGTGCTTCGTGTTGCTCAGGGGGTTCCTCCGGGAGTCGTGGTGGCAGAGGGGGTGTGGTGGCTGGAGCACTGCCCAGGTACATGTTCCGTAAATGCTTTGACCTCTCAAAAGCTAACCGACCAAGGAGGAGGAAGCACTTTCTACGACAATACAGTAGATGTGAGGGGAAAGTAAAAGCAAAGAATCTTCACGGAATGGTCGAAAAATCATAGCGCAGCAAAGGGCAATGCCAGCACGTTAGGAGCAATTGAAAGTTTCGTATCCCCTGGATGAATAATATATCCTCTCTCGGTTTTCTTTGGAAAATCCTTTCTGAAGGCCAGAATTCCGGGTACCATTGTCGGCCGAGGGGTGGCTGAAAGTTTGGCCTCGATCGGGATCAGTTTCCCACCATCTTCGACAATGATATCGACCTCCGAGCCGTGGCTTGTTCTCCAGAAATAGAGATGAGGGTCCTGGCCACTGTGGACAAGCCTTTTCATGATTTCAGCAAGAACTCCCGTCTCGAAAATCACTCCTCCCAGTGGACCGGAGGCAGCATGTTCAGCATCTTTTAGGCCCGCGAGATAACACAATGTGCCCGTGTCGGTGAAATAGACTTTCGGCGTTTTCACAAGCCTCTTGCCCATGTTCACGAAATAGGGCCGCAGGATAATAATCTGGAACGTGGCCTCAAGAATCGACATCCACTGCTTAACCGTATTGAGAGCAATTCCAAGATCACGTCCAATATCGGCAAGATTCAGAAGCTGGCCACTCCGAGCCGCAATCGTTCGAAGGAAATTTTGAAATAGGGTAAGATCTCCAATTTGTCGAAGCCCCCGTACATCTCGTTCAAGATAGGTTTGGACATAACTTGCGTGCCAGAGCGCGAAATCCCGATCACCTTCCGCAATCAACTCAGGATAAGTCCCCCGCAGGAAACCCTTCCAGAGTTCGAGATACGAAAGCCCGGGCAAATCCTTTCCGATTCGGCCTTGCTCCCAGGGAAGAGGACAGTTTGGATCGCCCGCTGCTTCCCGATAAGACAGAGGAAGTAATTTCAATATCGCGGCTCGTCCAGCAAGGGACTCTGTTACACTTCTGATGAGAAGCAGATTCTGAGATCCAGTGAGAATATATTGACCTCGCTCTCGACGGTTTTCATCGATACGTTCCTTGACATAGGGAAGGAGGTCAGGCGCATGTTGGATCTCATCGAAGATGACGGGCGGAGAATACTGGTTTAGGAATCCCCTCGGATCAGTGATTGCGGCCGCTCGGACATCCGGAGGTTCAAGGGAGATATATTGGCAATCTTTACCGAACAGGTGTTTCAATGTCGTGGTTTTACCAGACTGCCGCGGTCCCGTGAGGACCACGGCCGGAAATTCCTTCACAGCCTTTTTCAAAACCCGTTCGATGCTTCGCTCAATGTAGTTTGGAACCATGATTCCTCAAATACTATTGTCTGCGTAATTATGCATTATAATGTCACAATTACACAGACATGTCAAGGGATATGCTTCCTTTGGAAATCAGTGGCCGTGGATCTTTTCCGTAGGGATTTATCGGGGGAGAACTTACATCAATCCGGCGATGGACTTCTGGGCGAAGGAGAGGACGTTGGCAGGAAAGATCCCCATGTAGAGAGTCCCGATGACTGCCAGGATCAAAGCGAAGACAGAGGCGGGTGAAAATTCGAGGCCTGTGATCTCCCGTTCTGATTCCCTGAAATACATCAGGACCGTGACCCGGAGATAGTAGTAGACAGAGATGGCACTGTTCAGAACTCCCAGAATGGCGAGCCAGTAGAATTTTTCTTTCACCGCTGCACTGAAGACATAAAATTTTGCCATAAATCCACCCAGGGGAGGAATGCCTGCCATGGAGAGAAGAAAGATGGTCATGGCAGCGGCAAGGAGGGGATATTTGAAACCAATCCCAGCATAATCCCTGATCAAGGTATTCTCCTCCCCTTTCTTTCCGAGGAGGATGACAACGGTGAAGGCGCCAAGATTCATAAAGGCATAGGCCATGAGGTAGAAGAGAATCCCCGAAGTTCCTAGGTCATTTCCCGCTACAAAAGCCACCAGAATATACCCCGCATGGGCAATGCTCGAATAGGCCAGCATTCGTTTGATGTTGGTTTGAGAAATGGCAACAATATTTCCGAGCGTCATCGTCGCTAGGGCAATGACCCACATAATCGAGGTCCAATCGGGTCGAAAGGCTGGCAGGGCTGAGAAAAAGACCCTGACCAGAGCGGAGAACCCTGCGGCCTTCACCCCTGTGGCCATAAAGGCGGTGATGGAGGTCGGGGCGCCCTCATAGACATCGGGTGTCCACATATGGAACGGAACAGAGGCAATCTTGAAGCCAAACCCAATGGTCAAGAAGACCAGGCTCATCAGGAGCATAGGGTTTCTCAGGAGATTCTTGGACGAGATATAAGCGGCAATATCCTTGAGATAGAGCGACCCTGTGGCTCCGTAGAGGAGAGCAATGCCATAGAGGAGGAATCCTGTTGCAAACGCGCCCAGGAGAAAATATTTAAAGGCCGATTCCACAGATTTTCGGTCCTCACGCATCATCCCGGCAAGAATGTAGATGGAGATGGACATCGTTTCCAGTCCGAGGAAGATGATGATCAGGTGAGTCCCTGCGGCCATGAGCATCATTCCCAAGGTGGCAAAAAGGATGAGGGCATAGTACTCCCCAAAATCGATTCCTTCTCGATGGGCATAGCCCATGGAGATCAGGACCGTCAAAAAGGCAATGATCATAAAAGTGATCTTGAAGAAGAGGGCATATCCATCCGAAGTGAACATCCCTCCGAAACCGAAGCTAGCAGAGCCCATAAGAGGAAGGGTGTAGAAAAAGGCAATAAGGATTCCGATCAGGCTGATCACCCCAAGGTACCCTTTTCTCTCTTTCTTAGGCGAAAAGACATCCACCATCAGAACCAGAAATCCAAAGATGGTGATCACAATCTCAGGAGCAATGAGATAAAGGTCAATCTCCGGTAGCTTCATTTAAAAATCCTCCAAATAACTGACGAGAGTGATGGCGTGACTCGGTGACGCGGTGAAGTTCTATGCATTTCGACTCCCCGTGTCTCCCCATCTCTTCATCTCCCTATCTTTCTTTAATTTCTGCCAGCATTCTCGGTGTGGCCAGATCCGCCTTCATTTCAATCTTGCCTTTGACATCCTTTAAAAACTTTTCGACAGAAGCATCCATCTTGCTGAAGAAGAGTTTTGGATAGATCCCCATAAGAA
>CAYMJV010000041.1:0-27576 GCA_964390545.1 uncultured Syntrophaceae bacterium | reverse complement strand
GGTTCCCAAGCGACTTATTTTATGAGGAAGATGGTACGTTATTTACTCTTTGCCTATTGCTGAAGGAATTCTTTGTTTGATCTCCGGGTTTTCTCGAAAGACCGACTCCGCCCGCTTTAATATCAAAAAACAGGGCCTAACCCACTTCTCATTCCATCCAAGACACTGCCTGTTTAATCTTTTATTGTTATCGGCGGTTCCGCCAAATATTCGATTTAAGTAATATCTGAGGCCTGAGGAATACTGATAGAAATATCGACAAATAAAGAAACCGGAGCTACGTGAGATTACCGTCGACCGAAATCTACAGTTCGGTAATCCACCCCTTTCCCTGTTTTTGAACTCCGCTTGCTATTGCGTTGAGAAAAGAGGATCGGAGCATGTCGCTCATAAGTGTTGCCTTCACTGGAGGGATCCTTAAGAACCCACCTATAAATCCCCGCATGAATTTTTGCGTGATACTTTGAGGGTTATCAAAAATCTGGTTCTGAAGTGTCCCTCTTTCCAGACTTTGCAGAATGACCCGCTCAAAGGTGGTTTCTGGATGGAGAACACGTTTTTCTCGCTTTACCAGAGTCACCGCACGGTTATTGCAGTTCAAAGCACAAACACCGCATCCGAGGCAGATAGAGGCATCGATTATGGCGTCTTTTTTCTTCTTTGTTTCGGGCTTATCTATAGGAATCATCTTAATCGCATCGATTGGACAGGCCTTTGCACACTTCCCACAGCCAAGACAGGTGTCCGGATCATTCTTAGCGATAAAGCTGGAAGTCACAACTGTATTCGGGTAACCAAATTTGCTAATCCCTGCAAGGGCATTGCAGCAGTCCTTACAGCAGTGACAGATAAAGGTGACGTTTCTTTTTACATTGTCTGCACAGAGCACAAGCCCCATCTCTATAGATTGCGCCAGGTTTTCCAGCATTTCGGATTTTGAAACCTCTCTTGCTAGCTTATTTCTAATTAGATAGTCTGCAGCGCGATCGAAGGTGGAACATTTTTCCAGAGGAACTTCACACTTTTTTTCACCTATGTGTAACTTTTCATGGCGGCACGAACATATCCCGATTGAAAACTTCTCAGAGGATTCAACAATGCTGGTAGCCTTTTCGTAATCCAGAACCTCCATATACTCTGATGGGTTAATGGCATCCGAGTGGGGTAGCGCCCGGATGACGGAGACCTTATTGCCTTTCTTGGCGTTCGTTGCATAGAGTGCTCCATTATCAGCGTTCAGATATTGATTAAAAAGATGCGCCAGTGCTTTGGAATCAACGCTCTCCCCGGTTCGCATCATGGTAAACTCAAAAATACCGATCATAATCGGTGAAGGCATGTAGTGATATGCATCGTTGATCCATAGGTCCATAACAAGACCTTTCGAGCACAGGCCCTCGAGGATTTTTGACAGTTCGGAGCTCTCGTATTTCGTCACCTGTGCAACACGATTAAGGTCAGAAAGGCCATATGGCATTTTCACCAACACATCAGCTTCCTTCTCGGAGTAGAGCTTTCTTAAGAGCTCGTAAAATGTTTCATTCCAGGGAGCCCTCAGGGGCAGATTATTAATCTTCCTACCCAGCTTTCGAAAAATTCCTTTACCATCCGTGTGTCCCATATTCGAACTCCTTTTTTGTAACGGTTCCTCCTGTTTTTAGTGCCAAAAACAGTTTGATCAGAAATGGGTTGTCCAAAGGGAGCTTTAAGGCTATTTTCCTATCCAGCAACCCTTTTGGAAAAAAGTTTTATCAGGAGTGTTGAACTAAAGATACTAAAAGTGGCCACGTTGTCAATAACAAAAAAAGGGTTGTGAAAATTATCTTTTTAAAGATTATCACTTGCTGGTATAGCGATATTGATTCTCGACTCGATGACTTCAGGAAGGAGTCCTCAGGAAAAGTTGACCTTGTTTTCTATTTGCTTATTTATGAAAGAATTCTTTGTTTGATCTTCGGGTTTTCTCGAAAGAGTAACCTTGATCAGGCGGCTACGGAAGCCGGAGAAGACTGATAAATTTCTCCGGAAGAAAACATCCCTCCTGGGTGGGAATAAACTCTTCGGAAGATGTCGAGAATATCAACTTCTTTACTCTTTGCTTTTTCCCAGAGCTGGTACAGAGAATAGGTTGTTATCAAACTCATCTGGTAGGCTGCCAAGAATTCACGCAGTTCCGTGGAGATTTCATTCAACCGTTCTCTCTCTGAAATGGGTTGATGAACATGAGTACTTGCGATAATCAAGGTCTTCTCATTTCTCTTTTTCTCTTTCGCAAACTGTAAAGCCCGCTTTATCTTGGGATGGTTTTTCTCCACCTCCTCTTCGCTCGTCAAGATCTCCAAACCAAAACAGAACTGGGTATCTGGAATTCTCACAATCCGATCTACGGAACTGTATTTGCCCCCTACCGCTACGCTAAACCCAAAATCTTTGAAAATAGAATGCACCGTATCGGTAAGTACCAATTCACCTTTCGGGCAGAGTAATGAATTCATGGTGAAGAGATCCTGCTCTTTGATCCCTGAGGCCTCTTTTTTATGGATCTTTTCCATTTGCGATCTCAGGAAGCTCTTCCGGGCTTCTTTCTTCTCGAATCTTGCAGTGTCCAAACGCCCAACGATAAACATTGCTATTAGACAACCCAGGGGAGCGTAAAGCCTCGTGTCCCCAGTGAAGTTGAGGCCACTGTAGATAGCAATGACTGCAAGTAAGAGCTGAATCAGAAAATACATTCTTTTATCCTGACAAGGATATAGAACATAGTTCGTTCATATCCGCGATTGGATGACTTCCAAAGTGATAAGCTGCAAAATTCGTTCCAGTAAGATTGCACCTAGAATGCAACTGTGTAACCATTTGAAATCCAAATGATATTTCGGGTTTCTTGTAGGTGGCTTATTTGAGAATCTTCAAGAAATAAAGCCAAGGAAGGAAAAAGTTTCCCCGGTAGGGCCTTTTTTGTCAGTGGCTGCTCAGAAACATTGGTAGAACTTCGGGGTCAAAATTCGGGGTCAGGTAATCGTAATAAAGTGTTTGTTTGATCTCCGGGTTTTTTGGATATACCGGCTCCGCGCGCTTTAATATCAAAAAAAGGCTGAGCCTCATCTCATTCCATATTTTCAACCCCAAAGACGGTCTCCCTCCAGAGAAATGTCAAAGCGTCCCCCTCATCTGCAAAGAAGGGAAGGTAGCAGATGCTCTGGCTCCAGCCGTCTTGTTCTCGGTCCTGAAAAAAGATACATCCTGTGTCAAAAGCTTGAAGGTGTGGTTGCCTCACCACAGATAAAGAAGGAAAGATTATCCTCTCCCCCGCCCTGAAAGGCCGAATCTCATTTAATCCATTCAGGTGAGGGTTCTTGCATTACCCAAGGTTATAATCTCACAAGGTTTGCACCATAGGTCAATCCGGCTCCGAAACCAACGAGAATCACAAGGTCATCTTTCTTCAGTTTTCCATGGCGGAGGGATTCATCGAGGGCGAGAGGGATAGAGGCGGTCGAATTGTTACCGTATTTTTCAATCGTCACAATCATCTTTTTATCGACTGATCCTTTGGGAACGTCCAACCGGGCTTCGAGATCTTTTGCTGCTCCCTTAATGATTCGGGCATTGGCCTGGTGGGGAATGATTTTGCTCACCTGATCGAACAAGGCATGGAGCTCTTCTTTGCTGGCAGTCCCTCCGGGATCAAGAACGCGCAGACAGCTTTCCACCATCACTGCCTTGGCGAAAACGTAGACCTTTCTTCCGTCCATCCACATAAATCGATTCCCATTTCCTTCATTTTTTCGGAGGACTAATAAATCACGACGATTGTAATCCCCGCCAAGATGAGATCTGATGATGCCCTCTTCAGCCCTTTGCTGCAATATGACGGCTCCGGCTCCGTCGCCAAAAAGCACACACGTGTTTCTGTCCTTATAATCGGTAATGGTCGAAAGCTTGTCCGTTCCGACTACCGCAACAGTTCTATATTGCCCTGATTTGACGAATAGCTCGGCAACTGAGAGGGAGTAATTGAAACCTGTACATCCTGCCTGGATATCGAGGAAAGGGATGTTTTTTCGAAGACTGAGCATTTTTGCGATGTGGCCCCCTGCTGATGGCCAGACCGGTTCAGTGGTATTGGTGCCCACGATCAGCATTTCGATCGCTTCTGGAGCAAGACGCGCATTTTCCAAGGCCCGCTCAAGGGCGATTCGGCCCATCGTTACGTTCGTTTCATCGTCACCCGCAATTCTTCGTTCGCGTATGCCTGTCCTCTCAACAATCCACTTGTCACTTGTATTAACCATCTTTTCCAGATCACGATTCTTAAGAATCCGCTTAGGAACATAAGAACCCGTTCCAATAATTCCAACATTTGGCATAAAAGACCTCTTTGAAAAGTGAATGGGTTTGTTAAGAGACAATACGGAGTTTAATAACCTATATTGATTACTAGATCAACCCTGTGGGGGAAGGGGACGTTGATCAAAGTTATCACTTTTCAAAAGAGATCATTTCCTGCGCCCAGATGTTATCCGAATGTAACTGCTGCATCAAATTTCCTATACACGCTTCTAAGACATTGCCAGCAAGTTTCTTGGTGGGCCAAACGTAAGTCCGTTCAACCTTTGTCGCCTTATATTGTCTTTCCAGATTTTTTGTATCGGGCCGAGACGGCTGAAATATCAACTTTATTTCGATGGTCCCCACTATATCCCAATACAAAGGGGTCGTTTTCGTTTCTACCCAGAACTTAAGAACTTCGCCCCCTATCGTGATATCTTGACCACCATCCACAATCCTATGGCCCGCAGCACGTAAATCATCGGAAATAGTCTCAGTAAGAAACTCTGATACATTGCGACCGAAGAAGACGTCACCCATGGAAACACCGAAGGCCGCACTTCGTTCTCCGATTGTGGCCTTATCCGGTCGCCGATCTTCAAGCGGGTTCGTCTTTATTCCTATCGGTTTCTTAGCAATCGGAATTTCAACATTCTGTTCTGATCGAGGAGGCAGATTCACACAGAAACCTTCCCCGTTGATCCTAATTTTTAGCTCCTTCGCTACATCATCAGATACCGACTGGAAAATAGTCCTCCATGCTCCAATTGTATATAGTCCTCCTACGTAAACCCCCCGTTTGTGTTCGAGAGTTCCGGCTAAAGCGTCGTCCTTTGGATCTCGGAGTTCGCCTCGAATTGCCAAAATTGTGGGTGTGGCTCCAGGAACTAACCACCTCCCGAAGGCGCTACCCATTTCGTAGTCTAAAATCTCGGCGTTGAAAATAAAGCGAACCGCGTTCGGATCACCCGACCATTGAAGTCCCTGATCTGCAAGAGCTTTTCCGAGTGCGTCACGAAGCATCTTCTCAACATCGACGTCGTACTTCTTACTAACCTTCATTGTAATATTGCGAATCTGAACTGCTGCCCCTCGTTTAGGCAGGAGATTCGACTCTGGCGCTCCTTTCAGTTGGGCCGTCGTGGAACATCCAGATATTGTGGAAACTACGAGGAAGCTAAAGATGAGAGAGACAAGAGTAAATACTAATTTATATTTTTGGATAAGCCTCATATTCCACCTCCCGCGATCCTTAATTGTAAAATGCTATCATAGCTATATTAGGAGTTTAGGTTATTTAATTCTACTTCTTTGAATTTTCTTTGAAAGGCCTTTAAAATCCTTTTGCCTGCATTTGGCGTCAAACCCACATTATACACTTTACTGCTTGATTTAAAGCTCTGCTTACTCCTTTAACTTCTAAATTCAACTCCCATCGTCAAGGTTAAAGATCCTCTGCGCGAAAGGTGAGATCTTTAATCTTGATAACGTCGCCAGACACTGCTTGTTTAACCTTTTATTGTTATCGGCGATTTCACGTACAAATGTTCATACCAGCGTTAATAAGGGAACTGATAATTTCCAATTGAAAGTGAGTGTGAAGAGGTCTGTCCATAAGCTTCCTCTTCTTTGCCTATATCTTAGATCGTTTAAGTGAAAGCACAAACCGCTGTGACTAAGAATAGACTCGCAAAAGAAAGAGCCCTCGTTTCATCTTTGATAGCCAAGCAGCAAAAAATATATCCAAGTCACCAGATAGAGTAAGAAAAAAATACTTGGCAGAATCCAGGTTAGATAACGTGGTTTAGCAGCACCTATGAATCCATCCATCCGGGTGAAACCCTTCACTGGATATTGCAGGAGTTCCTTCTTATCAGGGCTCTCTATCTTCCGTATTTTAGGATCGAAAAAGTTATTTTCATCAGAACAAAAGTTCTCACCTGCTGAATCCATCTTTCGTTCCAGATATCTGGCTTGAAAATAACGAAGCTTCAACTTAAGTTGCAACCTCATGGCGGATGCAATCCAGAATGCACACACGAACATACCGATAACAAACCAAAACAGAAGATAAGGGTAGCCGAAAAATCTCGCCCGATTGAGAGAGATCGTCGAGCTAAAGAAAATAAGAATATTGATAATTAAATACACCATTTCAGAACGGACGAGACGGTTTTCCATAACACAAATCATATTCATTAATAGTAGGTATTTCTGGACAGTTTGTTCCTTTTGCTCATTCGCTTCATCCATAACAGACTCCTTTCTTTTCTGATCTTTAACATGAAACATAGCACAGAATAATTGGAGATAATAGAAAAAATCCCTATCCTCGGTGCCAATGGGAGACACGGAAAGGGGACGTTGATCAAAATTATCACTTTTCAAAAGAAATCAAATGTAGGAAATGATACGTTATTTAGTATTTGCCTATTGCTGAAAGAATTCTTTGTTTGATCTTCGGGTTTTCTCGAAATACCAACTCCGCCCGCTTTAAAGTTCCGTTGACTCTTCAAACTCCTAAATTCAACTCCCGTCCTGATTGATGCTCCCCGCCTATAAGGCGGAGCTCGAGAGGTACTTGCCGGACAAATCCCGGCCGTATTTCCGCTGCCTACCCCCAATTTTTTCAAATGCCATCTGTCTCTCACTTGACGATTTCAATGAAACATTCTATTAGGATAGTAAACGGGTAGATGCAGGGCAAGACCGTGATTGTTTTACTTTCTTTTTAAAGTGATGAAAACGCCGGAAATTATTGTTTCGGGGAAAAGTAACGGGGAAGGTGTGGTTATCCATTACCAAACTGCCAAAGGGACTGATATTTTTGGCTTAGGCATACCGAATATCCATTTAAATTCAGACTGGGACTTAGGACCTACTTGGTGCTATTTAATTGTTGGTCGTAAAACCAGCTTGATCGACACGGGGAGATTTGGAAATTATGCTGTTTTTGAATCTCTCCTTAAGTCAATCGGCAAGGTTTTTTCAGATATTGACCGGATCATAGTTACGCATAGTCATGAAGACCACGATGGAAATCTTGCTGAGATATTCCCTTCGGTACAGGGTGAGTTATGGGCCCATTCAATCTACCGACAGATGATTTCTTACCATTCCCATATAAAAGATGGTGCCAAGCATCCTGAACACCCTGGCTCTTGTCGTCAATGCATCATGCCAGAAAAGTTCTACACTACTTGTATGCAATATCAACAAAGAAGAAGTCTGCTGGATATCGATATTGCTATTGACGGTGATCAAAGACGACTGGGTGACAGCCTCAGTTTCATATTTACTCCAGGGCATTCTCCGGATGCCCTATGTGTTGTTCTAGAGGATGAAGTAATATTTACCGGAGACACAGTGCTGCCTGATATAACTCCTCACCCCACTTTATCAAGTACTTTTGAAGTTAATCGTCGAATCTTGCCGGACAGCTATCGCTACGAAAACACGGTCTATGGCTTGATGAACTATATTAAGTCTCTGCGCAAATTGGCCAGCCTTACTCCTCAACCTATAGCCGTGTTTCCTGGCCACCGTTTGTTTCACAATGGCGGATTAAACCTCATGGATAGTCTGTGTGGCAGAGCCGAGGAAATTATCCAGTTTCATATTGACCGCTGCTCTGATATTTTGAGGATTACAGATAGTAAACCAGCAGGGCTGGATGCCATAGCTGTCCAGCATTTTCCTGAATCATTGCTGACCGGTGCTGGAAAACTGATGGCGCAGAATGAGGTCATGGCTCATGTTGAGGTTATGGAAAAGTGTGGGGATGTCCGTTGGGTTGGCCAAAACGGAGATATGGTACAACATACTGGGTCATACAACTTCCTTGATTTTATTAAAGCATATTTACAGTAAACGACAATGAAAAAAGGAGAGGATCAGCCTTGCATACGTGCATCTATTAAGCACACAAATAGGGTAAAGGAAAATTCGACGTTATTTACTCTTTGCCTTTTTATGAAAGAATTCTTTGTTTGTTCTCCGGGTTTTCTTCAAATACCGACTCCGCCCGCTTTATAGCTTTACTCATTCCTGCAACTCGTAAATTCAACTCCCGTCATTAAGGTTGAAGATCTTCCATCCACCGAGCAGCTCGAGGAATGAAGAAAATAATTTCCACAATTTTATTTTTGACGTTGATAAATAATGTGCTTATAATTTGATAAAAGGTTGGATGAATCAAAAATCTAGACATTAAAGGAGGGAGCGACATTGAGTCCATCAATTTTAAATGGCAAGACGATTTTGGCTGTAGATGACGAACCAGATGTCCTGTCGGTTCTGGAAGAGGAGATTCTGGGAGCGGCCCCGAAATGTAAATTCGAAAAAGCCACCACCTATGAGGAAGCAGCCAAGAAGTTAGAGTCCCAAACCTATGATGTGGTCATTCTCGACATCATGGGGGTTCGCGGCTTTGACCTATTGGACTTGGCTGTGAGGAAAAATTTACGTGTGGCGATGCTGACGGCTCATGCCCTCACCCCGGAAGCCTTAAAACGTTCTTTCGAAATGAAAGCGCGGGCCTATCTTCCGAAGGAAAAGCTGGGAGAAGTTGTCCCCTTCCTAGAGGATGTTTTGAAATATGAGTATTTACCAGGATGGAAACGCCTGATGAAGAAATTAGAAAAGTACTTCAAAGCCCGGTGGGGAGAATACTGGCAGAAGGCCGAGGCGGATTTCTGGGAGGATTTCGAGAAAAAAACCTCCATTAAATGGTGAGGAGGGATAGAAATAGTCTTCCAAAGCGTCACGGCACTTTTTTCTGGGTGCGCCTTTCATTCCATTTTAATAAATTCACGTGGCCCGACCTGCAAACTGACTGCCCCTTCTTCTGGGAATCGGGATCACCCCTTGAAATCTTTCGGGATCGGGGCAAATTCATGATCATCAGGCCAGAATCTGTTTTTCGGACCGCAGCGGATGATTCCTTTTCTGCAGAGTTCTGATCGCCACTCGTATTTCAAGACAATTTTTTCAGCCGTTGCATGCTCCGGGTCGAAGTGGACCATCCGGGCGGGAGAATAGGTCGTCTCCCCAAATCCAGTACCCGCCTCCTCGGTCTTCTTCTGTTCAACCCTGTCCGCAGAGCGGCTGCCGGCGGAAGGGCCAGGCGCTGCCTGACCAGGCTCCTCTTTCAGTCGGGGTGAACTGCCGGAGTAAGGAATTATTTTAGGAAGCTTTTCCCTGTAGACAGCAAGAGCAATGGTCCCCATAGCTGACGCATCTGCAAAAACCTTCTCCGCATACGAGTCGGACTGCTCGGTGAAGTAGAACCTGTTCGTCCTGTCCAGGCCTGTTCGCCACCCTTCGAAAGTATTCGTTTCATGAGCTCCAATAATGTACATCCGCTCATTACGTTCCAAGTCTGATTTCTTGGCATCGATGATATTTCTACCATCCACTGCAATTACAACGCCAATACGTCTGCTCGATCTGTTCGTCACCTGGATGGAATATCTCTGTCCCTTCACTGCCTCCATGTAGAAGAACTTACCTTCTTGACGAATACGCGGATGGGTCGTGTACTTTGGAAACTCCTCCCCGGAATCCGAAACGATCCGCACATCTACAAGATTTTGTTTCTCCGCATGGGCACATGCTAATGCCGGAATAACCAATACGATGAACAACGCCGTCAGGAAAACGTTCCGTACCATAGGTTTACCTCCTTTTTCAGTGTCTTCTAATACAAACGCATTAAATCTCATTACGTTCAACGGAACCGCCCCTCACCCCATCCCTCTCCCCAGCGGGGAGAGGGGAGGGTGAGGGGGCCTCATGTCAAAGAAATAAATGCGTTTGTATTAGTTCAAAAGACAACCGGGCTAGAAAAAAGTTCCCGGTTTTAACAGGAGGCTCTTGAATTGACCTAAGAATTAGCTTTGGGAGGAACGGAAGAGGAACGGAATATGTTGTACTTAGATATCCTCGCACAAGGAAAAGGGTTTCTTCCGGTTGCGGTCTGCGCCTGGAATGTGGTGGCAAAGGGGGACATTGCCACATGGACAGGACCCTTCCGTAAGCAGGATGGTGAAATAAGTTAACAAGTACAACCCATTGAATTGAGATTGGGAATGGCCTTTTACTCCTCGGGTATGAGCCAGATGGATTCCCATTTGAAGGCAACCTTCACAAGCTGCCCTTCCTTGATACGGAGGCTTCGGTAGGCAAGGTTCGGCATGGAAATCTCGAAATCATAATCGTCCCGACTCTGTTTGAAGAAAAGCGCATGCTCCGACCCCTTCTCAACGATGCGGACGATCTTACCTGTAAAGATATTTGCCCTTAAATTTTTCTTAATGGGTCTGTCTTCTTTCAACACCATAATCTCTTCTGGACGGATGCAGAAGCGGACCGATTCGCCTACGACCGCACCTTCCCGGTAGGGGATGGAGCCCTGAAAGCCCTTCTCCTCCACCCAGACGGTCATTTCCCCTTCCTCAAGGTGAATCTCAGTAATTTTCCCAAGAAATATATTTTTCACACCCAAAAACTTCGCTACCTTTTGCGTTTGCGGACGATAAAAGATATCTTCCTTACTCCCAATCTGTTCGACCTTACCATCATTGAGAACAACGATCTCGTCCGATAGAACGAAAGCCTCCTCCACATCATGGGTGACGAAAACTACCGGAACATGGTCTTCTTCTCTAATTCTTATGAGATCGAGTCTCAATTCTTCCCTAACAGGATTGTCAAGGGAAGCAAAAGGCTCATCCAGTAAAAGGAGCAACGGGGAGGTAACCAGGGCTCTTGCCAGAGCCACCCTTTGCTTCTGGCCACCGGATATCTGGTGGGGAAAGTTCTTCTCTAAACCACTCAGTCTCATCTTATCGATCATAAGTTTGACCCTGCGGTTCCTCTCTTCTGAAGAGAGGCCGGAAATCCCATAGGCAATATTCTCAAACACGCTCATATGAGGGAAAAGAGAAGGTTCTTGAAAAACATAGCCAACCCGGCGGCGAGGAATAGGAAGATTCACTCCTCCTTTCTTATCAAAGTAAACAACCCCGTCCAGCCGGATTGTTCCGGAATCGGGCTCAACCAGTCCTGCGATCGTGTGGAGTGTCAGGGTCTTACCTGCACCGGAAGGACCGAAAAGAACGGTCAGGCCCTTCTGAAGACTCAGCGAGAGGTTCAGTGAAAAGTTCCCAAGATCCTTTGCGATATGGACTTCAATCAAGGGTAATAAAATACTCCTCTCTGTGATTTAAATAACTTTCTTGCTTAGCTTATTGGCGATGTAAAGGAAAAACCCTGAGACCAACGTGAAGAAAACGACCATCAAGTTTGCCTTCGACCATTCGCCGCTGCTCGCCGAGGTATAAATGGCAATAGGCATGGTGGCGGTCTTTCCGGGAATGTTTCCGGCAACCATCAGGGTGGCCCCGAATTCGCCCATGGCCCTGGCAAAGGAAAGGACCGCCCCCGCGATGATCCCTTTCCTGGAAAGAGGTAGAATAACCTTGAAAAAGGTTTTGAACTCCCCGTGCCCGAGCGTGTACGACACCTTGATGAGATTCTGATCCACGGATTCGATGGCTGCCCGGGTTGTCTTGATCATCAACGGGAGGGCTACAATAAAGGAAGCCAGAACGGCGGCGTACCACGTAAACATGATGCTCCAGCCTGTCCAATGAAAGAGATATTTTCCCACCAGACCATTTCTCCCCATAAACAAAATCAAATAGTATCCTGTCACAGTGGGCGGAAGTACAAGGGGGAGCGTCAGAAGAATATCCAGGGGCTCTTTCCCTCGAAAGTTCTTACTTGCGAGGATATAGGCCATCCCCGTGCCGATCAGGACAACCAACACCGTTGCCGCGGTGGCAACTTGAAGAGAAAGCCTCAGTGAAAATAAGACTGATCCGTCCATGTTTTACCTGCTCAGAAACGTTAGAGGTTTTACAGCAAACCTACTTAACCTCATTAGATACTCTAAAGCCATATTTTTCTAAAACCTTTTTTCCTTCTTTTGATGTAACAACAGAAATAAACTCTTTTGCCAGAGCCTCTTTTTTTGATCCCTTGACCACGGCGATTGGATAGACCACCGGACGGTGACTTTGTTCGGGAGCTTCCGCCACAATCCTCACCTCTTTTGCCCTGACCAATGCATCGGTAGAATAAACCATGCCTGCATCAACCTCCCCCCTTGCCACATAATCAAGCACTTGCCTTACATTTTCACCAAAGATGAGTCTATCCTTGATACCATCCCATAAATTGAAATATCTTAATACCTCCTCTGCATATCTTCCCGCTGGAACGGTCTTTGGATTTCCGATGGCTATTTTTTGAATTTCTCCTCTCCCGAGATCGTTAAATGAGGTCAGGTGAATTGCTGATTTCGTGGGGATGATCAGGACAAGACTGTTCCCTGCAAAATCCTTTCGTGTCCCTTTGGCGATCATATCCTTTTGATCGAGATCATCTATATCCTTTTGGGCGGCCGAGGCAAAGACATCCACGGGCGCACCGGCCTCGATCTGTCTGGCCAGATCTCCGGAGCCACCAAAATTAAATAACAACCTCCCCTCTGGATTTATTTCCTTAAAGATTTTTCCGATGTCTTCGAAGGCATTCTTAAGACTGATCGCTGCGGAAATAGTGATCTCATAGGTTGATTGTGCCGGGATCTCAGGGATAAAAACCAATCCAACAAAAAAAATCAGAACAATAACAAATCTTCTCATTTCAAATAACTTTGGCCATTTCCTGAGCATTTACAACCTCCCCCTCTTATCAGCTCCCAAAATGCTTTTGGTAGGCTTTCTCAATTGCCTTCCGCGCCTCTTTTCCAAATTGCTCATAACGCCTCATGAGTTCTTTGCCTTTAAGCGTGACCTGGGAGCCTCCTCCAGAGAGCCCCCCGACCTTCTTATCAAGGAGGGAAAATCCAAGTCTTTTTTCCATGCCCTGAATCAATTTCCAGGCTTTGCTATAGGACATGTCCATTTGATGAGCAGCCTCGTTCAGGGAGTTCGTTTTCTCCACCCGTTTCAAAAGTTCATAGGGGCCTTCCCCAAAAGCCTTTCCATTATGATCAAGCCAAATTTTATAAGCGACTTTCATGGTATCCAGCTATCGTTATTTTAGATTGAGAATAACGCTACCCTAACAAATCCTCTTCCACTTGTCAATCTATCTTCTGTACTTATTGTAATTGACTAAGTTGACTAAAGATCATGACTAAGGGACAGGTGCTGAATTAATAAGTCTTCTCCACCAGGTTCCACCCTCCCTCGATCCAATTAAAATCGGTCATCCCGGCAGGGAGGGGTTCAACCCGAATGGCAGAAACACGTGCCTTTAACCCTTAATTGGCGATTTCACCTATCTGTAATCGAGGCAGGTTTTAGGAATCGAGGATTTCTGTAGAAATCATAAAGCCGGGTAAATATATGAAATTCAAATTCATACTACACATCCGACACGGGGGCCAGCATCGCACCAGTGCACCAACGCACGCGTAGGACACATGCCGCCATCTCCGGCAGCTTCTCGGGGTCACAGACGTGGTAGGATCGGTGGTTAGACCCTTCAAGTATAAGTGTAACTTCCCCATCCCTGGGACCTTGCTCCACCAGAAAACCCCATTCTTTAAATAGCTCGACCGCTTTCTCAAAGGACAACATCTCGAAATCTGGCTCCACGATACGATTCCTCCCACGTGTTTATGGCCTGAATCAGACGGCGATTAACTGCGCGGTCGCATTCCGCATATGTCCCATAATAATCCCCACAGATGAGTCACACATTCTCACAAAGGGGTTGGTGCAGCAAGGAGGTATTTCCAGCGCGACATTACTCTTAAACATATTTGGCTCTATATACCTTATGGTTCTAACGGCATTGCTATCCAGCCAGGGGGGACTAGCCCCCGGCTGGGATAGGACGATCTCTTACAAAGAATTCCTTAAGAGATCGTTTTTAATCATTGTGAAACCGGAAAGGCTGTAAATTCCATTTTGTACCCATCTTCCAGAAAGCTGGAAGGCGATGGATTGAGCTTGCGGTTGCCCAGACCAATGAGGTGGGGAATGATCTAAGCGAACCATCAGCTCTCCAAACGGAGAGCCCTATCCAGGCAGGACAGGGCTCTCTGCGCCATTACGGAGTACAAGAACCTATAATATCTATTTCATTGTCCGGATGGCGGTTACAATGCTCCCAGCGCTCTCGGTGGTCCCGTGGGTCCCCGTGATTGCCGTCCAGATCGCATTCCGCATCGGGAAGGCTGATGGACAAAGAGGCAGGGGTAAAAATACAGCCCTCCTTGGCAGGAATGACGGTGTATTCTCCGGCGGGGAGATCGATGCTAAATTTTCCGCCCCCAAACCCCTTCTTGAAGTATCTTCCGCCAGCCGATGTAGTAGCCTCGCCTACCTGCCCGAGGGATAGCAATGAAAAAGCAAGCTTGACATCAGCTATACCCTCTCCGCTGCTATCCGAAACCTTGCCGCCGACCCGATAGGTGCGAGGATCTATGGCACCATAGATCACGAGCTTTGCATGATCGACTAAATTCCATCCGCCCTCTGTCCATCGGAAATCGGTGGTCCCGGCAGGAAGTGGATCCACGCGGATTGCTGTGACAGTGCGGGCAGAAAAACCCGCGTTATGATCGTTGTTGCAGTCATAATCATACAAGTCATTCTTCGGAGGACAAGGAACATTAGGAATTTTAGGGTTAGGCCTATCAGGGTTTCCCGCTATCTTTTGAGGGGGGATCAGTCGGTATGGCCCCTCTCCGTCAAGCTTTAACGTTGTAGGATTTATCTTGCCTGGTGTTAAGGGGTCACCATCCCTCATATAGGCAAGAAGCATATAAAGTTTGTCGGGGATTCGATCGCCGTTATCCAGGCATCTGGGGATGAAAGAATAATCTACGAAATCCAATCCTCCGTAATAGTACCCATACGGATAGGGCCCCATGACATCATACTGGGTATTAGAAGAAGCTTTGATGGGAAAGGTCTGGGAAAAACCGTCGGGTGAATAGACCGTAATCTGCGTGGCCTTTTTACTGATCCCTGCGTACTTCAAAAGATCCATGATTTTGATCCCGCGGTACCTGGCGTAAAAGTCCCTGCTATTCGAAGCATTTAACAGGAGAAATTCACTGTAGCCAGGCAACATGAGAATCCGTTCTAGATTCAGTCCGACGGCCGGAGCAGCAATCAAGCCGGGATAGTCCTTCGGGTCACCTGGAAAGGTAAGGGCTTGGATCTCGGCAAGGTTGCTGAATTTATCTCCATCTGAATCTAATTTTTCCATACCCCGGAGGGCATCCTGGCTCCTCCCTGCATTGTAGTAAGCCGATCCGTATGGATTTAATGTTAATAGTATGGATTGTGGTGGATGCGGTTCTTGGGTCTTATAGACTTGGTGGCAATAATCGCAACTGCCAGTTTTGCCGTTGCTGGAACCCTGATGGCAAAGGGCGCAGTCATCCAGCTTGGTGGACTTGGCAAACGGGTAAACCGCCAGAAAATTGTTGATATCCTGATCGTTCTGGTGAGAGCTATACGCAGCAAAAGCGCTTGTAGGGCTTACAGCCAACCACACAATACTTAACGCAAGAATTAGCAACAATTTTACTTTTCCCATATCTTCCTCCTTGGTTGAGTTTTTCAGTTTCAGCTCCATTCGGTTACCTGAGGGAAGTGGCCCTTTCCGGAGCAGGAGCCCAATGATAACCAAGGCAGTTTTGGATGTCAAGAAAAAAAGTAACAAATTAATACTTTTTACTACATTTTACGCCATTTTATAATTGACATATTTGGTCTCGTCAGTTACCATGTGGTTGCCGTCCAGGAGAGAACCTATGTCGCAAGAGATGCAAAGATCTGTGAGAAAGAAATTCAATGGAGGCCCCGCCGTTTACTCCAGGAAGCCTTTTGATATAACCTCCTTGGAATCTGAAGCCGTGACGAAACTTTTCAATGAAACGACTTCATATAAGCAGAACATCAGGATAGAGGTGGTTGCTAACGGAAGAGGGCATCGGGGGAAGGAAGAACATCCGGCCGCAACCACTGGTCTCACCACCCAGAGCCCCACTGTCCGGTTTGCTGATTCGCTGGAGAAAGGACAACGCATTGAAGCCATCGCCCATGAATTAGTACATTTGCTTTTAGTATATCGGTACGGATTGGGGGTGGTTGGTCGGAGGATCCCTCGTCACGGGAACCGAGAGGACGTGTTTGAATATTTTATGAGTATGAGAGGAGACTGGGTTTACCTTCTTGGGCAGATTCCAAATACGGCCCATCATCTGGTCCTAATAGATTATCTCAAGGAAGAATATGGAATCGAGGACCGTCTTCATACCTATCTGCTACATCAAAATTTCTGCGTTATTTCAAATGATCATGCCGGGGATAAAGAATCCCAGTATGCCAATGGGCTTCTTGCCTTTGAATATGAGAGATTGATTGGCAAAATGGATAGAGCGATCAATGTCCACCACCAGCCGGAATTCTTTTGGAAAGCCTATCATTTAGCGCAAAAGCACTTTGATAAATATAGCTTCCGCTCCATCCCCGCTCCCTCATCTTATCAGGAGGATATCCTCTCTTTCTTAGAAGACCTTGGGTATCAAAGAGAGGATTTTATATTCTTCCCAGAAAGTAAACGGGATTTTTGTTCAAATATATAAAAACCTTTGTAGGTGGAAGGGTCGGATAGCAAAGGAGGTTGCAAGTTATGAAAGGCCCCGTTATACACAGTCACAGTATTCTGACTCCTTCAGCTGGGTGGTCATCAGGATGGTTTGAATGGATAGAAATTAGCGAAATTCCAAATTATGAAGGATGTGGAATTTATAAAATACGCTTGGTTAATTCTGAAGGATTTCCTGTTGAAATTCCCCGATTTATTGATACAGATAAAGATGGAATCCTCCAAATCTGTTATTCGGAAAATATTAAGAGAGGAATCTTTCGTTTCCTTCGTGCGACAGAAGGCAAGAGATATACCCATGCAGAAGGGCAAAGATTACAACTCTTAAAGAAATATACAAACTTTAGAGAAAGGTACAAAAGCTGCAAAATGCAATATTCATTTATGAAGCAGCCAAGCAGAAAGGAAGCTCGGGTGGAGCAAGAGAAATTGCTAAAATGCTATTTTAAAAAATATGGTGAAGTTCCGCCGAATAATAATAATTTCCCTAATAAGCATATTGATTGGGAAAGTCTTCGCGGTTCTGACACTGCCCAACCTGTCGTTCTTCCCAGTTTTATGTATGAGATATCTTCCAATTCTTACCATACACGACTCACCAAAACTGGAGGCGATATATAAAACTTCTTTCACCTCTTCATTCTACCAATATATAGCTTATGATCTGTATCGGGCATCGAAGTGTAACCCTTGCACAAGGTTTATCGCTTGATGTTGAGGCAGACACGCGCCATCCCCTAAGTGACCAATTCAATGGAAAATGACATCTTGTAAACCATTTTCTATTAAATAGCGAGACGATTTTTTCTTGACAACCTTGAATTTATGGCCGATCATGAAAAAAATGGCTGATATAAGGAGGTGATATTATGAAGATAAGTGCTCGGAATGTTCTCAAGGGTAAGGTGGCCAAGGTAACCCATGGAGCAGTCAATTCGGAGGTTGTGGTACAACTTCCCGGGAGAGTAGAAATCGTTTCAATAATAACCAAGAAATCAGCAAAGGGTCTAACGCTTTCTAAAGGGAAGGACGTGTACGCAGTAATCAAAGCGTCGAATGTGATGATTGCTACAGATTAACCTTTCCTATGTTTGAACGCCTTTAGGTGATCAACCAAGTTCAGATCATTAATGGTCTGGAGGAGGGAAAGGTTAACCTGGCCCTCAAGGGCGAACACGTCGGGACCATCATCTATAAAGAATGAGTCTGTTATTGTATGTTCTCACTTGCAGATAGGTGCATCGAAAGATAATCTCTACTGGATCATAGTTCAAGGAAAAAAGACAAGGTCCTTCCTTCGATAGTCCACCTCCTCCAGTAAAGAAAGGATATGTTCTTTGTAAGCGGCGGGGGCTGGAATGGATTCTGAGGAATATCCTCCGAAATGCTTCTGTGCTGCTTGGTATGCCCTCCAAAAGGATTCTGTCCACCTTCCTAATCACTCTCTCGTATTCAAAGGCTATACTGGCTCACCCATCCCCCTCCCATCAAGAGAGCAAGATATCTTACCTTGCTAGGCGCATTGCTGCGTTGACCTGCAGCGCAAACTCTCTTTTCTTAATTACGCTCGTCTTGTCCACACCCGTAAAAGAAACGGCGTTGGCATAACAGAAACGAACGCACTGGGGATCTCCGTCACAGTAATCGCACTTCACCGTGACCCTATCCTGGATATCAAAGAAGGGATGGCCAAAGGGGCAGGCAATGATGCAGGTCCTGCACCCGATGCACAGTCTTTTATCGATGGTGACCCTATTGTTATTCTCAGGTTCCCTATGGCAGGCCCTTGTTGGGCACACCTCCACACAATAGGCTTGTTCACAGTGATTGCAAACCATGGGAAGATGCCCCACTTCCTCCCAATTGACTATTTTAATCCTGGAGCGGCTTGGATTGATTGTTCCTGTGTGAAAAAACGAACACACCACCTCGCATAAACGACATCCGTTACATTTCTCGTAGTCAACTACCAATACCTTGTCCTGCATTCAAATCTCCCTTCTTTAAACCGTAAATCCAAAGGGGCAAATTTGGATCTGGATATTCGGATTTCTCATTTTTGATTCCGTTATACCGGATTTCCATCAACCGATGCATTGGAATCCGTTCCTTGATCCCAGCGTGAAGTATGCCCAAACGGAGAAAAAAACCTCCACAGAGAAGGAGTACACCAGCAACAAAAATGAACACCACATTTCCATGGAAGAACGAAGCAATGTTTTCAAGCAGGATAGGGAATATGAGACCTAAGAAGACAATTCCAATCCAGAAGACCAGTTTCATCTCACCGAACAAAAGGAATAGGACCGAATCCTTTCCCTGTTCCGCTGCCTTATATCTGCGGGAAAGGAGAAGATAAAGGACAATTCCTTCAATGACCACAAGCATTTGTTCCCCGTGCATTAGGACCTTCAGTGGTCCACTTTCAAGGGAAAGAAGGCCAGCGCCCAGAGTGGAAAGGATGATAGCCATCGATCCGGTCGAAAGTGCAGAGACGAGGAAAAGAAGGGGGAGGAGATAAGTATTCCACAAAGGGACTGATTTCGTCGCCTTTAATAAAATACCGGTGTAAAGGGCGGTTCCAAAGGCAAAGGCAAAAGTGGTAATCTCCAGGATCACCCAGAGGATGGATCGAGTATGAAGCCATTCAAAAGGTAGAATAGATTTTGCTAGGAGAATAAGACCGAAAACAATAAAGATGGAGAGGATAATAAATCCGCGTGCCACCCAGGAGGTTCTCGGATTCAGACAGGCATACATGAACCTCCATTTGATTCCCAAGTCTAAAATAAGACAAGGGGCACTGATTGCGACCATGATCGGCCCCCAAAAGATCGGGAGCTTTGAAAGGTTTAGGGGATAGCCCAAAAGATCGACAGAAGGGATGAGAGGAGGATTTAATTTCACACCCAGCCAGTAAATCAGGGTGCCGATAATAAAGGAACCGGCCCCCATCCCCGCCAGATAGAGATAAACGGCGAGAATCTCCCTCCATTCTTTTTGGGGCCTGGGATATGTCATATTTCTCATCAGATGAATAGGCTCTGTTTCCATGCTTATTTCCCTACGCAAAGTCACCTTTTCTTAGGAATTAGAACAAAAAAGACCATCAGGATGAACATTCGAAATCCGAGCTGGCCAAAGAACTTGTGAATAAAAACTATCTTTTTATCCTAAATTATTACTAGTAATTACTTATAATCTCATTATTGTCAAGAGATTTCTCTAAATATTTTATGACAATGAAGACCCTCATGCACATTTTAACAAGCATGTTCATTATACTGAACATCCTGCCGCAGTTGCTCTTCCTCGCTAGGCTTCTGACGGCCTGCCTTTTATCGGAGTGAAGAGCACTGGAACCGTTTGGGAAAGGGAGGTGCGCGACTTTCGCGGGCGTAGGCCTTTTCTTGGATTTAAAGAGGAACTGTGAAATTGGTCAATAAGGACTCACGTTGGGCTCAGTTGATTGTATTATGAGGGGGATGTTGAACAAATCAAAACCACATTTGGAATTCTTAAAAAGGTGAAACCCTTTTACGTCTGATTTTCTCTCAATTAATTTTCTGAGTTCGTTTCTTTTGAAAAGGTCCAGTCCAAGTGGAAATGTCGCCCTTCGCCACCACATTCCAGGCGCAGACAGCAACCGGATGAAATCCCTTCCCTTGTGCGAGGATATCTAAGTACAACATTCCAATAGCAGCTACTTCCGTGACCACTTCCTCCGCGCATTTCCTCGTGTCAATATTTAAAATATATCTTTTGCACCGATAGCAAAGTTCCGCCCGTTCGTGCTCCCGGCCTTCCACAAAATAGAGTTCCATCTTTTCATGATCATCAGTCTCGCAAGAAGGACACATGGTTCTCATAAATCGCCACTCATGGCCACAGAGTGCACACCTCAACCACCGCTGTCCTTCATCTCCTTTGAGGAAGCTTAACTCTGGAAACGATCCACAAAGAGGACAATATCCTTTAAGCCAAGTCAAGTTTTGAATAAGGGGTTGAATCCCTTTTATGCTTTTCTCAAGGAAAGGTTTCATCAATTGTTCCAGAATGAACTTGAGAACAAGGGGTTGAGTTTCGAGGGTTAAGGCAATTTCATCTATCTTTTTCTCTTGCCCTTTCAAGAAAGCTTTCATGCACTCTTTTAAGTTTAGATGACCCTTCTCCATAGCTGCCTTGAGCCGTGTGAGCTCTGGTTGAATTTTAGGAAACCCTTTTTCTATGTATGGAATCATGAAATCAACAGAACTCTCCCAGGAATCCATGAGGCGGCTTAGCATCTCTCCCGACAGTAGGGGGACCCCCTGAGAAAATTGAAATGGATCAGGGGGAGGAATATGGATGTCTGGAAGATCGAAAAGATTTGCCTTGAAAAGAGTTTTCCCTATGAAAATTTCCTTAAAGGCATCGAGAACAGATTTCAGGTAAGGGATCTCTTTCTCAATCTTATGAATAGCCTTCTCTATCTTTCCTGTTTCTTTTCTTGTCTGGATTTCATGCTCCATAGTGGCTTCCTTATCAGATCCCAAAATAGACCGCCCCACGTCTAAAAAGGTGGGGCAGCCTAAGCAGAAGACCCTCATTGGCATTTATACGGTTGCGTATTTCCAATATTTTTGAGGATCATCCGTGACGATGAAGATGACACGTACATCCTCCGGGTTAAGGGCCATGGCTTTAGGGTAGCTCTTTTTCAGTTCTGCAACTCTCTTCTCTGCCATTGCCAGGATCTGTGAACGATCACCAAATACCATAGCGCTTGTGGGACAGGACTGAACGCACGCGGGAACCCTATCGTTTTTAATCCTGTCGATGCACATGGTGCATTTGACCATGACCTTCGTCGTGAGGTTTTGCCTTGGAATATCATAAGGACATGAGGATCGCACTTCTTCGAAGCGAACGCTCTTTGTCTTTGCAGTATACACGACGGCCCCCGTCGTTTCATCATGGATGACAGCATCCTTGACAAAGCCCTGGATCGTATCGGCACATGGAGGTTCCATACAGTGCCGGCACATGTCTGAGAAGAAGTACCAGTAGGGCTTCCCATTTCCGTTCTTTCCATCGGCGAAACGAACAAGCTTCCAGGTGGAAGCCGACAAGTCCTGGGGGTTCTGGTATGTACCGACCTGCTTCGTTTTCGTTCCAGGTAGGTTGTTCCATTGTTTACAGGCAACCTGACATCCCCTGCAGGCAGTGCACAAAGACGTATCTACTAATATTGATTTTCCGTTCGACATTTTTTCACCTCCTAAACCTTTCTCACATTGACCATGAAGGCCTTGTATTCCGGTGTCCCTGTATTTCCATCCCCAACCGTCGGGGTGAGCAGGTTAGCAGTATCACCGCAGTCCTTCGGGAAAAGCCAGCCATAGTTGTAAGTCATTCCCACCTGATGGATGACCTGCTCTCCACACTTAAAGGGACGGAACCGGGGCGTCACCATGGCCACACACGTGAGTGATCCCCTGGCTGATTCCACCTTGACTTTCTCCCCATTCTTGATTCCTTTCATTTGAGCCAGTTCCTCACTGATCTCAACATATACCTGGGGCTGGGCCTCAGTGAGCCAGGACTGCCACCTGGTGATGGCGCCTGTGCACCAATGTTCGGTACTGGTGTAGGTGGTCATGACAAACGGATACCTGGGATCACATCCAGAATACTTGTCGCATTCCTTCGCAAAGATCTTGATGATCGGACTACTCATTTGTGGAGACATGAGGTTTTTGGGCAGTGGTCCCTCCAGCGGCTCATAATGTTCTGGAAATGGTCCATCTCCGAGTCCCGGGCCGAAGAGTGAGGAAACACCATCCGGCTTCATGATAAAGGGATACTTCCCGTTCTTCGTGTCGCCCATAGGAGGCCATGGTCCATCGGGGATGTCTCCCACCCATTTGCCATCTACCCACGCCAAGAGAGGTCGCCTAGGGTTGTATGGGTTCCCGTCCAGATCGACCGACGCCCGATTGTAAATGATGCGTCGGTTGACAGGCCATGCCCAAGACCACTGTGGATAAAGACCCAGACCTGTCGGATCATCTTTTTTCCTGCGTGCCATAAGATTTGTGCCATCCTGGGTAAATGACCCGCTATTGAGCCAGCAACCACTCGAGGTTTTCCCATCTGCCTGGAGTAGGCCAAAAGAAGGGACACAATCCCCCTTTTTGTACGTTACATCGCCAATGGTGACATCCTCCAGAAAATATCCGTTGATGGTTTTGGATACTTTCACCGGATCAAATCTACCCTTTGAATCGGTATAATCCCATTTGAGGTTTACAATCGGGTCTGGAAAGGCACCCTTCTCCTTGCTGTAAAGTTCTTTAAGCTTTGCAATGATCCGGATGACGATATCTCCTGTATAGATTGCATCTCCCGGAGCCTTTGCAGCCTCGTACTTCCACTGGACCCATCGTCCGCTGTTGGCCTGGCTTCCCTGCTTTTCAACAGAGGCCGCCGCAGGGAGCAGGAAAACCTCGGTCTTGACTTTCTTCGGATTCAAACCCGGCCCCTTCCAGAAGGAAGCAGTCTCATTGTCAAAAATATTGACGTGCACGAGCCAGTCGAGATGGGTCATGGCTTCACGCACCTTGTTTGCGTTGGGAAGGCTCATAGCCGGGTTCTGGGCAATGACGATAAGGCCTTTGATCTTCTTCTCGTACATGTTATCGATCATGTTAAGAATGGTACAGTCCTGGCCGTCATCGAGCTTCGGCACCCACGAATAACCGAAATCGTTTTCTTTGGTCGCCTTTTCACCGTACCAGGCCTTAAGCAGACTGACCATGTACTTGGGGTAGTTCTGTTGCCAGTTCGCCGAACGTGGATCAGCTGATTTGGGTGTGATTCGCTTGAGGTACTCATCAAGTGTCTTCAGAGAAGCCTGGGGGGCTGGAAGGTAGCCGGGTATATAACTGGACAGAATGGCAAAATCCGTCGATCCCTGGACATTTGGCTCCCCCCGCATCGCGTTCACTCCGCCTCCGCAGATTCCAATGTTTCCCAGGAGAAGCTGAACCATGCAAAGGGTCCTGATGTTCTGAACCGCTATTGTATGCTGCGTTTGACCTAAAGCATACATAACGGTGCCTGCCTTGTCTTTGACGCCCGTAGAAGAAAACATTTCATAAACTGTGTTCAGATCCTCCACCGGCGTGCCGGTAATGGAGGAAACCTTTTCCAGATCATACCTCGAATAGTGTTTCTTGAGGAGCTGGAAGACGCAACGAGGATTCTGCAAGGAGAAATCCTTCTCAGGAACCCCATTGGCATCCTTCTTATATGCCCACGTGGATTTATCGTATTTTCTGGTCGTTGGGTCGTACCCTGAGAAGAGCCCGTCTTTGAAGTCGAATCTTTCGTCAACGATAAATGGCGCGTTGGTGTAGTTGACGACATATTCTTTAAAGTACTTCTCGTTTTCCAGAATGTACTTGATCATTCCCCCAAGGAAGGCAATGTCGGTTCCAGACCGGAGTGAGGCATGGAAGTCCGCTCGAGCCGATGTTCTCGTAAATCGCGGATCAACATGTATAATCTTGGCACCACGTGCCTTAGCCTTCATCAGCCATTTGAAGGAGATCGGATGGTTCTCCGCAGCGTTGCTCCCCTGAATTAGAACGACATCGCTATGTTGCAGGTCAATCCAATGATTGGTCATCGCACCACGTCCGAACGACTCTGACAGAGCCGGTACAGTGGGCCCGTGTCAGACCCGGGCCTGGTGATCGATATAGGTGATGCCCATGGATCGCGCCATGGCCGTGATCAACCAGCACTCCTCACTGTCCACATTGGAGCTTCCCATATGGGCAATCGTCTCCAGGCGGTTCACCACTTGACCTCTATCGTTCTTTGCAATGAAATCGGCATCCCTTGCCGTCTTGATTTTTCTGGCGATCCGAGTGATCGCCCAATCCCAGGTTTTCACCTGCCACTTGTCGCTGTAAGGGGCGCGATATAAAACCTTGGTCAGGCGATGCTCGTTGGCCGCCGTGGTTTGAAAAATACCGGCTCCTTTTGCGCAAAGTGTTCCCTCGTTGATGGGGTGCTCTGGGTCGCCTTCGATGTTGATAATCTTGCCCGTCTTCGTATCTGTGCTGCAGATCAGGCCGCAACCCACTGCGCAGTAGCAGCATATGGATGTACTCTGCTTTGCGCTCTTAACCTTGTCGATCTTTTTCATCTCATCGGCATAAGCTGTGAGTGGGCCCAGATCGATCCCAAGGGACGAGAGGGCCAATCCTCCGACGAGAGTGCCGGACCCAACCAAAAATTCACGACGTGTAACTTTCATTCCATTCCTCCTTTCCTTGATCTTCAAGGATATTTATTCAACCGGAAGCAACTCTTTTTTCCCTTTAAGGAGCGCTGGTGTTAATAGCCTCCATGGGATTTGGTAGCGTTAATTGCTACAATATGCGCCTCTGAGGGTTCTGTAAGAACATAGGGCGATTGACCCTGGCAGCCGCGACAGACCTCCCCATCCTTGGCAGGATAGGCTTCCTGGCAATTTGGGCACACCACAATGTCCCCTCTTTTTTCTTTTTTGAGAAATCCAGATCGAACGCGTATAGGGTGTATCCCACATAATGTTTCCCCCGCCTCTTTGATCTGGGCTAAAAGCAATTCCATATCTTGTTCTGCCTTAGATTTGATCTTGAAAAACCAGTTCTTTATCTCCGGCCACTTATCAATTTTCTCAGGGTAAAGGAAAACTCGGAAGCCATTTCCCTGGTTCTTATCATAGAGGCTTAAAGCGAAACGACCAAAGTTAAGGATCTTAAGCCGGTTGTTTCCTATCGTGCATGGAGTGAGGAGTTGGATCGCGTCAGGAAGACAGACTGGTGTTTCACAAATGGCATTAAAGAGTGTCCCTTCTGAAAGGTGGCCTTTGCCTAAATTCACCATGAATCCCCCGATGATGACACCAGGTGCCGTATAGCCATGAAAAGATTGAACAACATGTATATATTTTTCGATGTCAAACGGCTGGGGTTTCGTCATTTCGTAAGTCATCTCTTTAGAGCCGTCTTATGGGAAGAAGATTGAAAACCGTGATTAATGATAGCCAAGCCAATATTTTGTGTCAAGAAAATAATTACTTAAACAAACTTTTTCTTACCTTTTTCTACTTTTGTTTACCTGAGATAAGTTCAAAGGCTTCGAAACTGGCCCACAGATCCAAATAGATTCTGGCGAATCCAAGTTAGAATTCTTCGGCTAAATTGTCCTTTTTTAGTACGTTTGAGTAATTTTTTTCATTGACAGGTGGAACTTTCTTCTTTATCATTTGTATCTATTCACATCTTTTGGGGGAGGAAACCATGCCCGAAGAAATGATGAGTACCAAAGAGGTAGCCAAATACTTGGGGATCCATGAGAAACAGGTCTACGCACTAATCAAATCCAAAAGGATTCCATCCACCCGGGTGACTGGAAAGTGGGTCTTCCCGAGAAAATTGATTGACGAATGGATTGATTCAAATGCCAAAATCGGCCTTGAAAAAGCTAGGGAGAAAAGCAGGCGGATCGAGGGAGCTCTTTTGGCATCGGGAAGCAATGATCCTATCCTCGACATGCTCCAGACTTATCTAAGGGAGTCCCATCCGGAATTCTATATTTTCTCTGCCAACACCGGAAGCACAGATGGACTGAAGGCCCTCAATATGGGTTACACGGACATCGCCTGGTCCCATCTTCTTGATCCGAAAAGCGGGGAGTATAATATTCCCTTTCTTTCCACCCATCTTCCTAATGTGAAGCCGGTCGTGGTCAATCTTTTTGATCGGGACCTCGGATTTGTCACCGCTCCAAAGAATCCACTCGGCATTCGGGGATTTGAGGACCTCGCCCGGAAAGGGGTCCGGTTTCTTAACCGCCAGAAAGGGGCGGGGACCAGGGTCCTTTTGGACCACCATCTCAAGAGATTGAAGATTTCATCTTCCAGGATTTCTGGATATGAAAAGGAGGTCTACACCCATTTCGAAGTGGGCCTCTCGATCCTTTCGAAAGAAGCGGACGTGGGCATAGCCACGATTGCCGTCTCCAAACTTTTCAGCCTCCCATTCATCCCCATCACCCGGGAGCGATTCGATATGATTCTTGATAAGGCAACCTTTTTTGAGAAGGGAGTGCAGGCATTCATGGAGGTTCTTCATTCAGAGGAGTTTCGGAATAGGGTGGTTCGGCTGGGGAACTACGATTTTGGAAACTCGGGAAAGATCCTTTATTCAAAAAACTAATCTGAGAGGGGAAGAAGATGAGGAATAGGAAATGGACATGGGTTGCGTTGCTGTTGCTGGTTGTTTTTTCCTTATCGTGCGCGGGTTTGGGTAGACCCAAAACCAACAAATTTGTCTTGATGGCAAGCACGATTGGTCCCATCGATGCAGGGATCGTTGACGCCTTAGAGAATGCGTTTGAAAAGGATTCGGGCATTCGAGTACGCCATGTGGGGGCTGGAACCGGGGCCACGCTAAAAATGGCAGAAAATGGGAATTTCGACCTCGTCATGGTTCATGCGAAATC
>CAYMJV010000040.1:0-28284 GCA_964390545.1 uncultured Syntrophaceae bacterium | reverse complement strand
AGAATGCGGGTCTTTTAGATTATGGGAAATCGCCGATTGTATAAAATCAAACGTTTTCATACCTCTGGCACGTCTGAATCCAAACGGTTAAAGGTTACCGCTCTAAATCTTTTCCACCCGACCGCCTCCCCCCCTTTTACGAAAAATCAATTTTTTCATATTGCGAGACAGTCTCCGAGGGGGAAAGGGTGGAGTAGGGGGTGGTGCGTTTATATCAATAGCCCAGAGCGCAGCCGTCTTTTCTTCGATCGGATGCCCCCAATAATACGTTTTCCGTATGATCCAAATAGATGGCCTGTCCACCTCCCACTTGATTGGTTGTTGGATTTCCTTGAATGACCTGGTGTCCCTTTCCCTGAAGTGCTGCGGCCACTTCTTCAGGGATTCCGTCTTCTAAATAGACTTCCAGACCTTGGAGATGCCTCGCTCTCGGAGCATCCACTGCTTCCTGCAAGTTCATCTTGAAATCGATGAGGTTAACTAGAAACTGGACATGGCCCTGGGGCTGCATGTCTCCGCCCATCACTCCAAAGCTCATCAGAAATTCGTCATCTTTAAAAACCATTCCGGGGATGATGGTATGCATGGGCCGCTTATGAGGTTCGAGTCGGTTGAAGTGTTTAGGATCTAAAGAGTAGGATTTTCCACGGTTTTGTAAAACGATGCCTGTTCCATCCACCACCATTCCTGAGCCAAAGGCCAGGTAGATGCTGCTGATGAAAGACACAGCATTTCTATCCTTATCAACTGCGGTCACATAAACCGTATCGCCATTTCCAACAGACAAAGACGGCAATGAAGGGACCTTCGCTTTTCTTACTTCAATTTTTTTCCTCAAATCTTTTGCATAATCCTTGGAGAGTAACTTGTCGACTGGAATTTTTTCAAAATCAGGATCGGTAATAAAATGGTCCCGATCGCTGAAAGCAAGTTTTTTGGCTTCGACGAGAAGATGGAGATACTCAGCACCATTATGTTCAAGACTGCCAATATCATATCCTCCCAGGATATTGAGCATCTCGAGGGCAGTGAGGCCCTGTCCATTGGGAGGCAGTTCATAAATCTTATAGCCGCGATAATCGGTTACGATCGGTTCGACCCATGTGGTGGAGTGATCCTTGAAATCCTGATGAGAGAGAAGGCCGTGATTTCGATTGGAATAATTCACAATCGCATCGCAGATCTCACCTTCATAAAAAGTCTTGATTCCATCCTTAATAATCTTTTTATAAGTGAGGGTCAGATCCTGGTTGATAAAGATCTGACCAGGCTTGGGAGCCTTTCCATTGATCAGGTAGGCCTTAGATGAACTTTCATGAGAAAGGAGAATCTTCTCTGCCTCCTTCCATTCTCCTGCGATGACCTCCGTGACGGGAAATCCATGTTCTGCATAATAGATCGCATCTTCAAAGAGTTCTCCAAGCGATAAGGTACCATAGCGCTCTGCTGCGCTCGCCCACCCGTGCAGAGCCCCCGGGACAGTCGCAGGCAAAATGCCTCTTTCAGGCATTTCGTTTAGCCCCTTTTCATGAAACCATTTCAGATTTGCTCGATAGGGTGCCCGGCCACTTGCATTCATTCCGATCAGTTTTTTCTCTTTAGCAAGGTAGATCAGGGCAAAGGCATCCCCACCCAACCCAACCGAATGGGGTTCGACGACGCTCAATGTGCTGACCATGGCGACCGCTGCATCGACGGCGTTTCCACCTTTCTGCAAGATCTTGTAACCCGCTAGGGTTGCCAAGGGCTGGCTTGCTGCAACCATCCCGCTCGTTCCCATCACGACAGACCTCTGGGCTGCACTCTTCCGCTCTCTCCTTGATTTATAGCTGAATTCCATCTTTGATTCCTCTTTTCATTTTCTAGAGTCATTCCACCTCTTCATCTTGTTTATGATTTTAGGAATGAAGAGAGAGAAGACAAAGAGGCCCATTGAGAAAGAGACCTTGAGGGAAAAGAGATTTCCCCAATCCCCGCTGGCCCAAACTTCCTTGAGGGTTCCGATGAAGAAAGTGAAGATGAACGTCCCTACGATAATGCCTAAACCCGTACCAAAAAAATAGTCCCGAAAATGGACTCTCGTCAGGCCCATACCAAAATTCATGGCAGTAAAGGGGAAATAAACCAGTCGTAAATAGAGCACTGTGGCGAAGCCATTGCGTTCAATAGCTTCGTCATATTTTTTCAGACGATCGCCGATCAGAGAAGCGGCAAACTCCCTGCCCAGGGTCCTTCCGATCCAGAAGGCCGCGCTTGCTCCAATCATAGCCCCGACCCATACATAAAAAAATCCCCGATAAGGACCAAAAATGGCAGCGCCGATAGCGGTGAGCAACGTACCTGGGACGAAGAAACAGATCCCTGCCGCATAGATGACGATATAAATCAAGGGAGCCCAGAAACCAGCCTCTTCCAGGAGGCGACGGAGCGATTCCTGTGTAAGAAATTCTTTGGCTGGAGTGAACCGAATGATGGAGATGGAGCCGATGATAAACAGGACAAAAAGAATTGCCTTTAGGATCGCACTTCTTCGACTTTTCGCGGGCTCTCGAGTCACTCCTTTTTGCCTGGCTTCATATCCTTGAGTCAAACCAATGCTCCCTGGCAGGAAGATCCAGCTCCTGCCGTGCATCCATAACAGTGTTCACCTGTCACGATGCGTCGAAGGCTCAGATCTGAGAGCCTAAAGGATTTAATTTGATCGGGAGCTCCATGATTCACCGGAAGGCCGAGGGCAAGGTTGAAGTCGCAGTCATAAAGCGTGCCATCCCATCCGATGCTGATTTGATACCTGCACATCAGACCGGACAGCGTATCTGGATTAAAGGATTTTCGCAGAAGAGCGAGGTAACTTCTCTCTTGCCCGAGGTGGGACAGATGTGCTCGAAATCGGCCCAGGGGCATATTTGTAATGGTGAGAAGATGGGTGAATCCGATGCCAAAACGCAGACCCATTTCACGCCGGTAATCCGCTTCAAGCACGGATTGGGGCGGAGGCAAAAAGGGGCCTCCGGGGTTGTAAACAAGACTTAAAGGGAGTTCAGGATTCTTACCGTACCCCAGAGTGTTCAGCTGCCGAATAGCCGTGATGCTTTTTTCATAGACTCCTTTGCCCCGTTGGGCACTCACATTTTCTTCCAGGTAACAGGGCAGGGAAGCCACGAGTCGAATGTTGTGTTCCCGAAAAAATTCGGGAATCTTATCCATTCCGGGTTCAAGGAGGACTGTCAGATTCGTTCGGACCTGAACCGCATGACCATTCTTTCGAAGGGCTTCAATGAAACGGCAGAAATTGGGATTGAGTTCCGGTGCTCCGCCTGTGAGGTCAACCAGTCGGGAACCGGAATTCGCGGCAGCGTGGAGGGCCAGTTCCATGACAGGCCATTCCATCATCTCTGTTCGATGGGGCGAGGCATTGAGGTGACAGTGAAGGCATTGCTGGTTGCACCGGAGCCCTAAATTGATTTGGAGAATTTCGATCTGGCGGCTATGCAATCCTCCACCGGTAATCTGACCAATCTGCCTTTCAAAATCGTTTGATATCATACCTTTTCATTCCCTTTCAAGGCGATAGATGTTCACCCCGTTAGAAAGCCACGCTGCTCGCCCCGTTAGAAATTTTTCATTATTAACCAGGAGCTCCCTTGGTAACCTACTTCTAACGGGGCGAGCAGCGGGGATGATGGTTGTGCTTTTTCAGCGAACAAGGGGCTTAATGCCACATGTAAGCCTTCCCGTTAGAAAGTAGAAGACTTTCTCACGGGGTGAACAAAAGTATATTTTACTACACGCAGATTGCAATAGCCAAAGCTTTCTTTCAATTTCTTTCCCAAATTGAATCTGTTATAATTTTTTCATTTCGCTAAAATGCGCAAAACCACTTCCTAGCAAGAGACTGTGTCGCAATAACGGGGAGGGGACAGGCAGGCAGCTTCAGAAGCTTTAGAATTGCGGTTATTCGAAGGATATGGTTAGGTGTTCTTATCGTCAGAAAGGGTGGGTGAATGCCATTGAAGCGCATGAATTTACACGCTAAAAGGTTCCGTTCTAAAGCTCCCTCAGCCACCTGCCTGTCCCCTGGGCAATTTGGATGCCGCGGAATGAGGAGTCTCGATTTTCTGTGTTATTTCTATTATGACACAGTCTCCAAGCGGGGAGGAAGAGAGTGCATTCAAGATTCGATAGATGGCCCCGCGAAGGCGGGGTTGTCCCGCCCTGCATTCTCGCCGAGGCTTCGTCGTGAACTCAGCCGAACGACTGGAAAGTCTCGGCAATTGAGATATTTTTTGTTGTTAGAGAAGGAAAGACATGGCCATGGTTAAATCCTACGATGCCATTGTCATCGGTTCAGGGATGGGCGGGTTGACGGCCGCTACTCTTCTCGCCAGAAAAGGTTTCAACACCCTTCTTTTTGAGAAGGAGAAACAGGTGGGAGGGTATGTGGTCTCTTTCAAAAGAGGGGGCTTCACCTTCGATGCCACAGGGGCCTTTGTGGGAGGGTGCCAGGAGGGTGGAGAGTTTCACCATCTTCTCAAAGAGGTCGGAGTCCAGGAAGAAATCGAATTCATTCCCATCCATCACATCCGAAATATGTATCCCGGATTTGAGGTCCATCTCCATCAGGGCGGTTTTCATTCCTATCTGGAGACGCTCCTCGCTCTCTTCCCCGAAGAGAAAAGGGGATTGAAGGCCTATCTCTCCCTGGTGAAGAAGATCGGAGAGGAAGTAAAATCCTATTCAGAGATGACCTGGGCCAAGAGAATTTTCTTTCCTTTCTGTTTCTGGAACCTCATCCGATTCCAGCGAACGAGTCACGGGGCCATTCTTAATAGATTCTTTAAAGGCGAAGAGATCAAGCATGCTCTTCATAGCCTCCCCTCCACAGAGCCCCCATCGGGACTTTCCTTCCTCTTCGTAGCCGCCGTCATCAGCAAAGTCTTAATGGAAGGGGTTTTTTATCCGAAAGGCGGAATGGGTAAGATGACGGAAGCGATGGCCAATGCCTTTCTCCATGCTGGAGGGGAGCTTCATCTCCAGACTGAGGTCGATCAGATCTTAATGAAGAATGGAAGGGTGGAAGGGGTGGTCACAAAAGACGGGAAAATATTTGAATCGCCATTGATCATTTCCAATATCAACCCGAATCTTTTGGTGAAGATGTTCCCTCCCGAAAGCCAACCGATCCTTTTGAGAAGAACGAAGGGCCTTCAGTATTCCCTCTCCTGCTTTATCCTCTATATTGCTACGGATCTGGATTTAAGAGGAATGGGGTTCCCTTATTTCACCTATCTTAGGTTTCTCCACGATTTAGAAGAAGAAGATCGAATGTTGTGCAGGGGTGAAGTCCCGAAGAACCCCACGCTGATCGTCTCCATTCCAACCCTTTTGGACCCATCGTTGGCTCCGCCGGGTCAACACCTCTTAAAAGTCCTGATTACCGTCCCCTATGGTTATCGAGAGATGTGGGGGGGCGGGAATGCGGAGAAGTATCATCAGATCAAAGAGGAATTTTCTCAAAAAATGATTGAGCTGCTTGAATTGAAACTCATTCCTCATTTGCGAAAGCATATTCTCTTTTACGAGGCAGCTACCCCTTTGACGTTAGAGCGCTATACAGGAAATGAGAGAGGTGCGATGTATGGCCTCGCTTCCATTCCCCAACAGATGGGTCCTTGGAGGCCTCGCCATCGGGCTCCCATTCCAGGCCTCTTTCAGGTCGGCCACTATACTCGCCCCTCTCATGGCATCGTGGGCGCCAGCCTCTCAGGACTCTTCGCAGCGAGAAGCATTCTGAAACAGTTGCGAAGAGCATAGTGCATTCTCCCTATCTCTCTATCTCCTCATCTCCCCCTCTCCCCATCTGTTATTTTTGGCGGGGGGTTGAAATCCTCAACGAGGGCATTTTAGAATTGCACTGATGGAAAGAGTTGACGTCCTTTTCCTCCATGTCCCCAAATTAAGCAATTACTATCGGCCCATCAATCAATTTATCTGGATCAATTTCCTCCCGATGGGTCTCCTCGGGTTGGCCGATTCTCTCCATCGAGAGGGCATCTCAACGGAGGTTGTCCACCTGGGAGTGGAGTGGATCGAAGACCCGCATTTTTCCATCATGGATTATATCCGACAGAAGAATCCTCAAATCGTAGCCATCGATCTTCATTGGCATCATCAGAGTTTCGATGCGATGGAGTCGGTCAAGAAGATCAAAACCACCTTTCCTCAAATCTTTGTTCTTCTGGGAGGATTTACTGCCAGTTTCTTTCATGAAGAAATCATGAAAAACTTTGACGCTGTCGATGGCATCATCCGTGGTGAGGCAGAGGTTCCCCTGCTGGAATTAACCCGTGCCCTTCTCCAAAAGGAAGAAGACCTCTTCTCCGTCCCGAACCTCACGTGGAGAAGAAAAGGAAGGATCCTCATCAATCCTCTTTCCTATGTGGCCTCAGAAGAGGACCTGAATCGCCTCTCTTTCAATAACTTTCCCCTGTTGAAGAATTACCCCACCTACATTCGCTACATCGGACAGCCCTTCTATGTGAAAGGGGTCTCCAAGAAGAAAAATTTCTGGATGTATTCACTGAAGTCACCCATCTATCACCTCACCGTGGGCAGAGGCTGCCCAGTCCAGTGCACCTGGTGCAGTGGAAACATCCCGTCCCAAATGACGATCACTGGCCGGAAGAAAGTCACCCTTCGAGGAATCGAGGAGGTCCTCCAGACGATCCAAGGGGCGCTCTCCTATGGGTATGAAACCTTCCATATCTGTTTCGACCCTTCTCCCCAAAACCCAGAATATTTTCTGAAGCTCTTTTCTCGCATCCGGGAAGAAGGGGTGAAGATGGAATGTTTCTTCGAGTCTTTCGGACTTCCCACTCCCGATTTTATCAAATCCTTCAAAGACACCTTTCCCGGACCTAAGTCCCTCATCGCCCTTTCGCCAGATGTGGGAGCCGATCGATTAAGAAAAATCCACAAAGGACATGCCTACACCAATCAGGCTCTGATGGGCTGCCTGGACCAGTTGGAAAAGCATGGGGTTTTCTGCGATGTCTTCTTCACCCTTGGTGTTCCTTTTGAGACGACAGAGGATGTCCAGCAGACCCTTCAGCTCCAGAAGAAGATTCGGGATCATTACTCCAATGTGAGAGGGATACGTACATTTACGATCGAGATGGAACCGGGCTCTCCCTGGCATCTCGATCCCGAAGCCTTCGGCGTAGAAACCCGCCTTCAAAATTTTATGGATTATTATCACTATCATTCGGGAAAAGAGAATGCCTTTTCCTCTCTGGGATATTGGCTCCCAAATTATTTTCCTGGAGCCAAGAATGAAATGGATTTTGAAACGAGGCTTCAGAAGATCAAGTGTCGCCATTTCTGCTTCATCCACCCGAATGCCAGAAGATCATCGACCCCCTTCTGGGGAAGGAGGCTCTGTGATCTGTCGAGTCTGGTGTGGAAGGTGAAGGGTTTAACGGGGAAGAAGGTTTTTTTGTAACAGGTTCACTCAATTGGTCATTCCTGCCCCGTATCCCGTGGTCGGGTCTAATCGACAAGTACGGGGTAAACTCCAGCAGGGGCAGGGATGACCAATAAGAATTGGCAGGTGACTACACCCCTTCGATTTTTTGGCTGATGACCCGTTTGAAGGCACTCACCACTTCGGGATCGAATTGCTTCCCGGCCTTAGCAATGATTTCCTCCACTGCATTCCAAGGCTGCATGCCCTTACGGTAAGGCCGGTCGGTCACCATCGCGTCGAAAGCATCAGCCACGGCCACAATGCGAGCCCCAAGCGGTATCTTCTGGGTATCTTTTTCGCTTCCCTCGATGGTATCCATGAAATATTTGTGATGAGCGACGACAATGGGCACGACCTCTTTCAGAACCGAACCTACCGACGAGAGGAGGTAAGCACCTTTAACGGCGTGACTGTCCATCAAGGCCTTCTCCTCTGAAGTGAGGGCCGCGGCTTTACCTAAAACCTCCGTGCTGATTTCAATCTTCCCGATGTCATGAAGCAGCCCGGCAGCGCGAATGTTATCCACCTGAGTCCGAGGCAATTCCATGGCGATCGCAACCTCCATGGCCAATTCTGATACCCGGATGGAATGACCTTTCGTATATCGGTCCGTTGATTCAAGGTATTTTGCAAGAATCTCAATGATACCAATGTAAGCGTTTTTTAGATCCGAAAGTCGACGATCATTCTGTTCGTACAGCGTTCCAACCGTAACGCTTGCTAGAAACAAAAACACGCTCCATGAAGACAGCCTAACAATATTATGCCAAAGTATCCCACTGAAAAATCGGTTGGGGAAAAGCATGGCACAAATTAGGACATCGAGGATGGAGAGGATGGCGACCAGGATCCCGATTCGGCGGCCCAGAAAGTAACTCGCGACGAGGACGGGGAGATAATAGAAGTTGAAGATGAGGGAGACCTCTTCGATGAAATAAGTCCCAAAAAAGGCCACGACAAAGATGATGGCTACAAGGACCTTCTCAAAATGTTTCATGATGTACTGCTTGATTTGTTCCATGATTTGTCCCTTTTCACTTTCTGCCCTAAGGCATGAAACGCTTCAGAGCTAACGAACGACCCTCCTTTACCTAATCAAATATCATATATGTAAATTCTGATGCGTGTCAAGAAGGCAATGCAAGATTTCTGAAGAAATCCAGCACCCTCTAGAGGGTAGAGCAGTCTTTCATAGTTCTTCATTCGATTGGATGAAAAGGTCAGGTCTGCAGGGAATAGATATCCATGCCTTCTTTCTCCGTCACTCTGACCCGGTTCTGCTCTCTCAGAATCTCAAGATGTCCGACGGCTTCGGAGATACCTAAAAAGACTTCAAAAGGGGGAACGCCAGGGAAGAGATCCATCGCAATTTCGAAAGGAGTCTTGTCCCCTTTGGATAAGATGGCCGTGATCAGTTCGGTTCGTTCCCGATGGTGAGCAAAGACTTTCCGGATCAGGCCCTTGGGATCGTGAATCATCTCTCCGTGACCGGGGAGGAGCAGGGAAAGATCCATATTCTGAATTTTCTCCAGGGAGGTTAAGTATTCTCTCAAGCTCGGATAGCGGAAAGGGAAGACATTCTCCGATACATTGAGGATGGGATTGGGGGTCACTTCTTTCAAGAGGTGATCGCTCGTGAACATAGTCTTTTTCTCGGGCCAGTGGAAACAGAGAAGACCCGGACTGTGTCCAGGACAATGAACCGCTGTCCAGGTCATCGACTGAAAGGGGATGGCATCCCCGTCCTTTAAGAAGAAGGCCTCTTCCAATGGATCGGCGAGGGTCTGAGCCGATTCGATATAACGGATGGCCTCTTCAACCAAACCTTTTGGGATGCCGTTTCTCAACAGAATCGATTTTAAGAATCCGAGCGAATGAAGGGCCGACCGAATCTTTCCATACTCTTTTGAGTGGATGTAGATCGGAGCGCCGGAGAGGGAGAAGAGTTTCTTGGCCTGTCCGTAGTGATCGATATGGCCATGGGTGATGAGAATCCGCTCGATGTGATGAAGGCGGAAGCCGAGGGTCTCCATCCCTTTTCTCAAGGCTTCCAGAGAGGCCTCTGTCTTAATTCCGGTATCGATCAGCGTCCGGGGAGATTCGTCGATGAAATAGACATTGGTTGTCTTGATGGGAAAAGGGATGGGAAGTTGAAGCATGTAGATTCTGTCAAAGACCTGAGTGATCATCACAAATAAAACTATCATAGAATCGTTCGTTTTTCAAAGTGCGACGGTGGAGATTTCTTCCAATGAGATTTCCTAAGTTTTGGAATTACACCTCTCCATCTTTCCTAGCGTAGTGTTTCAGAAATCACTTTACATATTTTGTCATTCCGGACCTGATTTAGTCTGCCCCGTACTTGATACGGGGGAATCCAGAGCAGAATAGATCCCTGCTTTCGCAGGGACGGCGTCTGGATTCCTGCTGGAGTTTATCCCGATGCAAATCGGGGCAGGAATGACAGCTATTAGATCATTATAAAGAAGTGTTAGATTCACTACACTAGCGACTTTTTCAGCGCTCTCTTCCAATTAAATCTTGACAAGCACCAATATTGTGCTAACCTTTTTTAAGACGATGTGAAGGATCAAGGAGGGAAAAAGATGGGGGTGATTCCACTCACACCAAATGCCCTAACCGTGCTTGAAAAACGTTACCTGCAGAGAGACCTTCATGGGAAGGTGACCGAGCAACCGGAGGACATGTTCCAGCGTGTGGCGAAAAATATTGCCCAGGCCGATCGATTCTATCCCTCTCAGGCGGACCTCACTCCTGTCGAAGAAGAATTCTACGCCCTGATGGCTTCCCTGGATTTTCTTCCCAATTCCCCTACGCTGATGAATGCCGGGAGGGAACTCCAGCAACTCTCCGCCTGCTTTGTCTTGCCGGTGGGGGATTCGATGGAGGAGATCTTCGATGCGGTGAAACAGATGGCCTTGATCCAGAAGAGCGGCGGCGGGACCGGGTTTTCTTTCTCCCGGATCCGACCGAAAAATGATGTAGTCGGTTCGACGAAAGGCGTCTCCAGCGGTCCTGTCTCCTTCATGAGCGTCTTCGATGCGGCTACCGAAACGGTCAAACAGGGGGGGACTCGCAGGGGAGCAAATATGGGCATCCTTCGGGTGGATCACCCGGACATTCTCGAGTTCATCCAGTGTAAAGGGGGAGATCGCCACTTCAACAATTTCAATATCTCCGTGGCCGCCACCAATGAGTTTATGGAAGCGGTGAAGCGAAACGGAGAATATCCTCTCCGGAATCCGAGGGGTGGAGAGGCGATTCATTTTCTCAAGGCGCGCCAGGTCTTCGAGAAGATGGTCTCTTATGCCTGGAAGAACGGAGATCCGGGAATCATCTTCATCGACCGGATCAATCAGGACAATCCCACACCCGGGGTGGGGCCCATTGAAAGCACCAATCCTTGCGTGACGGCTAATACCTTTACTATGACTCCCCAGGGTCCTCGGCAGGTCGTGGATCTGGTTGGCCGCCAAACTGATCTCGTGATCAACGGCAAGGTGTATCAGACAACTGATCGAGGGTTCTTCTTTACGGGTAAAAAGGAGGTTTTCCACCTCGAAACCAAAGAGGGATTCAGTCTCCGCCTCACTGCCAATCATCCTGTGATGCGAGTCGCCTCTTTGAACAAATCCAGAAATGGTTATGAATGGATTCCTGCTGCGAGTCTCAGGCCCGACGACAGGATCATCCTCCACAATCACCGTGAGCTTCCGGGTTGGAATGGTTTATACGGTAAAGGGGAGGGGTACTTGCTGGGGCTGCTCGTAGGTGATGGTACATTAAAGCAGGATAAAGCGGTGCTCTCTGTTTGGATGAAGCAGGAAACTGCTGAGGGCCAGGAAATAGATTGCGGCCCATCGGGAATAATGGATACAGCCCTCTCTTTTGCTCTTAAACTGCCTCATCGGAAGGACTTTAAGGGTTGGCTAAAGATCGAAGGGCGATCCGAATATCGCCTTTCCTTAGGACACATTAAAGAAATAGCCTTGCATTTGGGGCTAAGACCAGGGTCCAAGTTCATTACTTCCGAACTGGAAAAATGTTCGTCCAACTTTTACATGGGATTCTTACAGGGACTCTTCGATTCTGATGGCTCGGTGCAGGGGAGTCAGAAAAAGGGCGTCAGCATCCGCTTAGCACAGAGCGATCTTGAAAACTTGCAGGCGGTTCAGCGGATGTTGCTTCGACTGGGGATTGTGAGCACGATCTACAGATACCGAAGGATGGAACGTAGTGCAGTGCTGCCCAACGGCCGCGGTGGAAATGCTGTTTATCCAACCAAGGCACAGCACGAACTGGTCATCAGCAATGATAATCTCCGCAGGTTTTCTGAGATCATCGGATTCAATGAAAAGAAAAAGAAGGCTAGGTTAGAGAGGCTGCTCGGGTCATATATCCGTAGAGCGAACACAGAGGATTTCGTGGCCACCTTTGAACGGCTAACATCTTCGGGAGAGGAAGATGTCTATGATGTTCAGGTACCAGGAGTAAACACCTTTGACGCAAACGGTCTGTGTGTGCACAACTGTGGCGAGCAACCGCTCCTGCCCTATGAGTCTTGTAATCTCGGTTCCGTCAATCTCTCCAACATGACCAAGAACGGGGGCATCGACTGGGAAAAGCTTGGTTCCGTCGCGGAAAAGGCGGTCCATTTCTTGGATAATGTGATTGACATGAATCGCTACACCCTTCCTCAGATTGAAGCCAGGACCAAGGGCAACCGGAAGATCGGGTTGGGAGTCATGGGTTTTGCCGACCTTTTGGTTCGGTTGGGCATTCCCTACAATGACCCCCGGGCCCTGGAGGTGGGGGAGAGGGTGATGGCCTTCATCCAGGAAAAGGGAAAGAAGGCCTCGAGGGAGTTGGCTCTGAAGAGAGGTTCCTTCCCCAATTTCGATTCGAGTTTACTGAAGAACCGTTGGGATGCGATGAGGAACGCCACGATCACCACGATTGCCCCCACTGGAACCCTCTCCATTATCGCGGGAGTTTCCTCAGGGATTGAGCCTGTCTTCGCCCTCGCCTTTGTCCGGCATGTCCTGGATGGGAAAGAACTGTTGGAGATCAATCCGCTCTTTGAAACGATCGCAAGGAAGGAGGAGTTCTATTCAGAACATCTCATGGAAGAGATTGCTCAAAACGGGCATCTCAATCATCTCCCCGAGGTTCCTGAAAAGTTCAGAAAACTCTTTGTGACCGCCCACGATATTCTTCCGGAAGACCACATCCGGATGCAGGGCGCTTTTCAAAAGTATACAGACAATGCAGTTTCCAAGACGGTCAATTTCCCTCACGAGGCCACGGTGGATGATGTGGAAAAAGTCTATCTGTTGGCCTACGAGTTGGGTTGCAAGGGAGTGACGATCTACCGAGACCGGAGCCGGGAGAAACAGGTTCTCTATAAAGGGATGGCTTGTACCCATGAAGATCCATTGAAAGAAGAGGGGGCCTTGCCGATTGTGGAGATCAGACCGAAGGCTCGTGAGGATGTCATTCACGGTTCCACTCGAAAGATCCGAACCGGATGCGGAAACCTTTATGTCACGGTCAATGAAGATGAGGATGGCAACCTTTTTGAAATATTCAATCAGATTGGAAAGGCAGGAGGTTGTGCCGCATCCCAATCTGAGGCGATTGGGCGACTTGTCTCCCTTGCCTTCCGATCCGGGGTTGAGCCAGAGGATATTATCCGGCAACTCAAAGGGATAAGTTGTCATACGCCGGTCTGGTACCGGGAGGGAAAGATCCTGTCCTGCGCCGATGCTGTCGCCAAGGCTATTGAATGGCATCTCAGTGAGAAACCAGAAAGGCCGAGATCAGAGGCCGAGGCCATCGGGAAGATCCGGGCCCTTCTGCCGGAGAAAAAGGAGCCAAATCCCCGGGAGACGTCTATTCCCATCTTTTTGAGAGGAGCCTGTCCCGAGTGCGGAGGTCCCCTCATCTTTGAGGAGGGTTGCGTGAAGTGTCTCTGCGGTTATTCGGATTGTGGGTGAGAAAGGCATAGAGCAGAGGGCAAAGAGTATAGCTATACGGAAGCACCAAATCCCAAGTACCAAATCACAAATAAATCCCAATCACTCAAATTCGAAACAAAATCTTTTCGGTCATTTGAATTTGGAATTTGGTGCTTATTTACCCTGTTAAATATATTAGGAGTCTGTATTAATTATCGCGGCCTCTGGCTCTTTTTTGAATAGACGTTTTTGGGAGAACGGTTGTTTAGGGACACTATTTAACAGGGTGAAGGATTTGGAATTTGTGATTTGGGATTTCGGACGTATTGTTCTTGGAAATGATGGCTTGAAACATGAGGCTGAGGATTAGAATTATTTTTGTCGTTGGTATTCTATTCCTCTTTGGATCTGCGGTCTATGGCGACGGGCCGCAGCCGATGTCTCAATCCTCATCCGGAACTGGAAAGGTTTTCCATTATTCGGCCACCAGGTTCGGCGTTCCTATTTTCAAGGCCACCATTAAGATTGACAATGAATCTTTTCACCAGGGGAAATCTCTCTTTCAGATCCACGCTTCCTTTCGCTCCCTCCAGTACCTTGGTCCCTTCTTTCGGATGAATAATCGCTTCACTTCGACGATGGAGACGGGCACCTGTTTTCCGGTGCGATATGTAAAGGAAGTGGATCAGGAGGGGCTTCTGATCCAGAAGAAAAACTATCTCCATACGATCCTCTTCGATCCTTCCCGTCAGAAGGTGGTGGTAGAAAAAAAGGAGGGAGGAGACAAGGAGGAGGTGTCCCTTCCCCCCGCTACCTATGATCCCCTGTCCATGTTTGCCCGATATTATTTAAAAGAGGAACTCCATCCAGGGCAGGATATTCGAATGTCCATTTACGATGGTGTGAAGCTACGCGCGATGGTTTTTCATTCAAAACAGGAGAAGGTGAAGTCGAAGAAGTATGGAGAAGTGCAAGCCATCTGCCTGGAATCCACCACCTCCTTCTCCACCTTCGGAGAAAAGGAAGGGATCATTCGAATTTGGTACACCGCGGATGGGGAAAGGACTCCGCTGTTGATGGAACTGGACCTTCCGGTCGGAGATGTGAAGTTTGAACTGGAGTCGGTCGAGAAAGGTTGAACAGGATGGAAAAGAACGTAATTCAAAAGGCACTCGAAGAAGCCATTCGATTCGAAGTCGATGGTCGGGAATTCTTCCTCCAGGCAGCTGAGAAGGCGGAAACCTATTTCACCAAATCGATCTTTAAAGTGCTTGCCGAGGAAGAACTGAGCCATATCCAGAGAGTCAAGGAGGTCCACAGGCGCTTTCTCTCTTCTGAGAAGGACGTTTTCTTCCCTCCGGGTTCCCATAAAAACCACCTTGAGAATATCTTCCAGCAGGCGAAGAAAGAGATGGACCCGAAGCTCCTCATGAGAACGGGTGAACTGGAAGCGGTCCGGTTGGCCCTCCAGCTCGAGATCAAGGGGCACGAGTTCTATAACCGCTTAGCCCAGGAGGCCACGAACGAACTTGAGAAGGCCTTTTATCACCAGCTGGCGCAGGAGGAATCGGTCCATTTTTCAGTCTTACGGCAGATGGAGGAGGCCCTCATGAATGCAACGAGTTTGGGATGAAGGAAGAGAAATGAACGGCAGTTTTCGCGTTTAACAAAGACGGGCAAGTCTCAAACTAATGATGAAAGGAGTCAGCCGTGGCGCAGAAGAAAGTGACCAAGAAAGGATCCAAGGCGGTTGCGAAAAAAGGCGTGAAGAAGGGGGATGTTTATAAATGCAGCGTCTGCGGGCTCGCCGTAAGGGTGGACGAAATCTGTGGGTGCGTCGATATGTGCGACATCGTCTGCTGCGAAAAACCGATGAAGCCCCGGAAAAGGGCTTAGGCGCTCAATCTCAGTCCGACGATTTATCATCTCAAGAAGACTTAAGCCAATCTTCAACGACCTTTCAAATGGGCGAACGGAAGAGGTGTAGGATAAGAAGATGAAAGCTCCCTATCGAGTTGAGGTAGAAGTCATCAAACAAGAAGGAGAATGTCCTTTTGGACATCGGGTAGGGGATGTGGCAACGTTCGATGGTGAAGGAACGGAGGGCAAGATTTGCTGGCATTCCCTCTGCAGCATGATGTATAAAATCCATGGACTCCTTTATGGAGCCCATTATCCATGGCTGGAAAATAAAGACGTGGCGAGGCATCCTTGCCCAGACGTTAAGAATCCTGTCGTTTACGAAATTCGGCGAATTAAAATAAAATAAAATATCTTTCTAAAGCCATCTTTGATGACAGAAGCATCGCCCTCTAACGAAGAACATCGATAATCCCCCCTTCCCCCCCTTTAGTAAAGGGGGGTGTGGGGGGATTTGAATAGATGTTGTCTAGATCTATGGAAAATTTTTCCACCGATATCCTCGTCATGGGCAGCGGCCTGGCCGGCATGGTCTCTGCCTTAGAGGCGGAGAGGTTGGGTCTAAAGGTCCTCTTGGTCGGGAAGTTCGCCATCGGAATGGGAACGAATACCTCCCTGGCCGGTGGGGCCTTCAGCGCTGCGAACTCCCGTTTTTCAAAAGAAGAACATCTGAAGGAGACCTTGAATTCTGGGAAGGGGTTGAACCAGATTCAACTGGTCAGGACCCTCATTGAAAAGGGCCCTGAGGCCATTGAGGGATTGAAACGGGGAGGGGTTCCTTTAACTGAAAGGGGAGGAGGATATGTGACTGATCGACCGAAGGGTTCTTCCCTGTTGGCCGGTGTTCTTCTCGTCAAGGCCCTGGTCGAGAGATTGAAGAGAAGCTCCATCCAGCTCCTTCCAGGACTGGTCATCTTCGATCTGATTGTTGAGGAAGGAGAGGTTCGGGGGGCCTTTGGTTTCTTAACGGACGGGAGACCCTGCCTGGTTCAATCGAGGGCTATTGTCCTGACGGCAGGGGGAGCAGGAGCCATTTACCGCAGAAATGACAATCAGCGGAGCATCCTCGGAGATGGGTATGCGTTAGCCCTTCGATCAGGCCTCCCCCTTTTTGACATGGAGTTCGTTCAATCCTATCCTTTTGTCCTCGCAGAGCCAAGGCTTTCCTCCTTCCTTCTCCTGCCTCCCTTTCCCAAGGAGGTCCGATTATTTAATGAGAGAGGAGAGGATCTCTTTGAAAAACTTAGCATCGGAAGGGATCTCAATCGAGCCATCATCACAGAAAGGGATCGAGTCTCCATTGCCCTCCATCAAGCTTCTCAAGAAGGGGATGTCTATTTTGACCTCACCCAGGCTCCCCCTGAAAAGTGGGAACAGTATCCCCTCAATTTCCTCAAGAAATCAAAATTTCCTTTCAAAGATCGAGCTTTTCTCATCTCTCCCGCCGTCCACTTCTTCATGGGAGGTGTTGAGATTGATGAAAATGGAAGAACGGCCCTCCCTGGACTTTTTGCAGCAGGAGAGGTCACATGGGGAGTTCACGGAGCCAATCGGTTGGGTGGAAATGCCCTGGCCGAATGTGCTGTTTTCGGAACCCTGGCTGGCAGGGCGGCAGCCGAAGAGGTCCTTCAAAAAGGAGGGACACAGGGTCTACCCCATCTTTTTTCAGAAGCTTCCTTGAAGAGATGGGAGAGGAGGGCAGGGAATTATTTGAAGCGAAGGAGAGGGACCATGGATGCTGCTGCCGAGCTCATGAAGCGTTTGAAGGATTTAGCCTGGAGATTCGCCGGTCCAATTCGGGAGGAGAGTTCGATAAAAGAAGGGCTGGATCAACTGGTATCCTTGGAAAAAAGAATCGAGGGGGTTTATCCTGCCACCCTCAAGGATCTTTTTAGAAAGAGAAGTCTGGACAATATGGCCCTCATCATTAGAGCCATCTTGCAGGGTAGTCTGCTTCGAGAAGAGAGCCGGGGTTCCTTCTTCCGTAAGGATTTTCCAGGTCAGGATGATCAAAACTGGATGAAGAATACTTGTTATCGTTTGGTTAAGGGGGAACTTCAGATTACCCATCGACCTGTAAAACTATGAACAATGAACTTTGAACAATGAACAATGATGAATTCGCAAAAAGTTGTCATTCTCGCGAAAGCGGGAATCCAGAATCCATTAGGAAAATCCTGGACTCCTGCTTCCGCAGGAGTGACAGACCTTTTTCTGGGATTTATTATGGTTTTCCAAAGAGCTAAAGCCTTACCAAATTTTTAATTTTTAACTTAATATTTATGCCCATCACTACGAAAAAAGGAGACAAGGGATTCACCAGTCTTTTGGGAGGAAGGCGTGTTCCAAAATTCCATCTCCGGCCCGAGACCTATGGGACTCTGGACGAACTGAACTCCTTCTTGGGAATGGCGAGAGCTGTCTCAAAAGATCGAATGGTGAAAGAGACGTTGTTGACCATTCAAAATCACCTTTATCTCATTGGTTCTGAACTTGCCCTATCAGGGAAGGACAGGAGACTGCTTAAGAGAGAGATCACACAGAAGGAAGCAGATTGGTTGACTGGCCTCTCCACCGATTTTGAAGCTTCTCTCATGCCGGCGCCGAAATTTATCATCTACGGAGAGACCTATGTCTCCAGTATTTTAGATATGGCCCGGGCCGTTTCGAGAAGGGCAGAGCGGAGAGTGGCGGAGATGAAGTCGAAGAGAATGCTTTCCAACCCAAAAATTCTGGAATATCTCAACCGTCTTTCCGATGTCCTTTACCTCCTTGCCCGTTATGAGGAGAGGAAGGTCGGGGTGAAGCCGAGGCATCCATCTTATTAATGAAATTGGAGATTGTAGATTGCAGATGGGAGATTGAAAGATCTTAAATCTTAAATCTCAAATCTGAAATCTGAAATGAAACTGGCAGAAACTTCTTGTTGACAACCGGAACCAAGTTTAATATAAAAATGCAATATTTTTCACTTTAGAAAGGAGGTTTTTATGCGACGACTATTCATCTTAGGAATCATCGTGATCTTTGTTTTTAGCGCCTCCCTCGTATGGGCCCAGAAGACAGTTCGGCTATCCATTGCAACTGGAGGTACGGGGGGAGTCTATTATCCATTGGGTGGAGGAATGGCCAATATCATATCGAAATATATTCCCTATACAGACGCCACTGCTGAAGTGACGACTGCCTCTGTGGATAATTGCAGACTGGTCGGTGCAGGTAAGGCGGAGTTGGCCTTGATCATGGCAGATACGGGATGGGATGCCTATCAGGGGAGAGCACAGTTTAAGGAAAAGGTTCCTCTGAGGACAGTAGCCGTTCTCTATCCCAATAACATGCATTTCGTAACTGTGGAAGGTAAAGGGATTGAGAAGGTGACCGACTTGAAAGGGAAGAGGGTTTCAACCGGGGCTCCGGGAAGCGGAACCGAGGTGATGGCCTTGAGGGTCATCGAAGCCTATGGATTGGATCCGACGAAGGACATGACAAGGGATAAATTGGGTGTTTCCGAATCAGCCGGGGCATTAAAAGATAGGAAGATCGATGCCTTTTTTTGGGTGGGAGGCCTTCCTACCGCAGCGATCACAGATCTTGGAGCCACTCCAGGAATCAAGATGAAGTTGATTGGCCATGTGGATGCACTTCCGAAGATGAGGGAAACCTATGGGCCCATCTATGTGAAAGGAGTCATCCCTGCTAAAACTTATCCTGGACAGACAGCGGATGTCCCGATTACTGTGGTCTGGAATCTCTTGATTTGCCATGAGAACATGAGTGGAGATATCGCGTACAATATTGTGAAGACGATTTTTGATCATAAGCCGGAGTTGATCACGGTTCATAGCGAAGCAAAAAATATAACGTTGGAGCCCCAGGCGGTTGGGGGTTCTCCGATTCCATTTCATCCAGGTGCCATTCGATACTTCGTAGAGAAAGGACTGAAGATTAAGTAATTGAAACGGAAGATCTGGCCCCTCCTGTTAGTGATTGGAATCTTGATCGTGGCAGGAGGGGTTTTATTTTTTTATGATGTGACTCTCCTCCATTTGGAGAATATGGATCGCCCGAGGACAATCCATATTCGGATCGGCCCCTCGGAAACGTTCTCTATGTTCTATATCCATTCGATTTATAAAGAGCCTGTAGCAGAAGAATTTCAGGCGGAGAAGGGAGCGATTGTTCTCAAAGGGGTGAGGACAAAGAGCCCTGCGGTCATGGAGTATTACGGATTCGAGGATACGAAAGAGTTCCATCCGATGAATCAGCGACTGGGTGCGGTCTTTATCATTCGGAGGGGGATGGGCGAGGGCCAGGGGCTGATCGTGAGGGATAGGAAGATCTACTTGAGTGAGATCGGAGAAAAAGGGGATCGGATTCAGTTAAGGATAGAATCTGTTTCTTTGGGAAGATATCTTCTTGGTCAATTCATGTAGCCGCACCCATTAAAACCTTTAGGTTGCGTTTTCAGGGAACTTTCATCATCGCAGGCTAAAGCGTTCGACTGAGCCCTCGGCCTGAGCTCGGGCCGAAGGCTCACGCCGAAGCCCTGCGGCTACTGGTGAGGAAGAAATCGGTGGAAGAAGAAAAGAAAAGGGAAGATCAAGAAGTCGTCATTTCCGAAGAAGCCCTCAGGGAGGCGGAGAAGTATATTGAGGAGGAAGAAGGACCTTCCCGCCGGCTGACCGGGAAGATGGACCTCTTCATCACCGTTGTCGCCGTGGTGATGTCACTCATTCACCTCTACGCTGCCGTCGGGATCATCATGACCCAGGTGTTGAGAGGCATCCATGTGATGTTCGTTCTCTTTCTCACCTTCTTAGTCTTTCCCTCCCTCAAGCGATTTAAGAACCGGATTATCTGGTACGACTTTGCTCTCGCCCTTCTCGGAATAGCTGTTATCGTCTATATGCTGATCGACTTTGACGCATTTATTTATCGCTCCGTGATCCCAAACTTCTGGGATAAGTTCTTTGGAGTCATTCTGATTCTCTTGGTCTTGGAGGCCACCCGGAGGACCACAGGCTGGATCATGCCTGCGATTGTCATCGTTTTTCTCACTTACGCGTTCGTTGGGCCAGAGCTTCCGAGTCCCTGGACACACCGGGGATACGATATCGATCGCATTGTCGGTCATATGTACATGACTCTCGAAGGAATCTTCGGAGTTCCGATTGATGTCTCATCAACCTTCATCATTCTCTTCACCATATGGGGTGCCTTCCTGGAGGCTTCGGGTGCAGGAAAATTCTTTATCGACTTCTCTTTTGCGGCGATGGGTGGAAAGCCCACCAGCGCAGGTCGAACGGTGACGCTGGCCTCTTTTCTCCTTGGGGGCCCCTCAGGAAGTGGTGTGGCGACCACCGTCACGTTGGGATCCGTAGCCTATCCCATGCTAGCCAGGGCAGGCTACAGTAAGGACGCCGCGGGTGGCCTCCTCGCCGCAGGAGGGATCGGAGCCATCCTCTCTCCTCCGGTTCTCGGAGCAGCCGCCTTTCTTATCGCCGAATTCCTGAAGATTTCCTATTTAGATGTCATTGTGATGGCTTGTATCCCAACCTGCCTTTATTACTGGTCCATCTTCTTGATGGTGGAATTGGATGCAAAAAAGTTTGGAGTAAAAGAGATTCCCTTCGATAAAACCTATAGTCTGGGCCGACTCACTTATCTTTACGGATTTCATTTTATCTCTCTCATTGCGATCGTCGTGATCATGGTCATCGGGTTTACACCCATCATGGCAGTCTTCTGGGCAACGGTCATCACCTTTGCCGTCAGCTTCGTAAGGAAAGATACGGCCCTTACTCCTAAAAAGTCAATTCAGGCATTGAGGGGAGGTTCGATCGGGGTTCTGACCGTCGCCTCTACTTGCGCGGCGGCTGGAATCATTGTAGGTGTGGTAACTCTGACCGGCCTGGGATTGAAGTTCAGTTCGATCATCATCGCCTATGCGGGCGGAAAACTTTTCTTGACGGCGATCTATACGGCGATCATCGTTTGGGTGATTGGTCTAGCTGTTCCGGTCACCGCTTCTTATATTATTGCTGTGGTCATTTGCGCACCCGCTCTCATCCAATTGGGAGTTCCCGATTTTGCAGCCCATATGTTTGTCTTTTACTATGCGATTCTCTCTGAAGTCTCTCCACCTACCGCCTTGTCCTGTTTCGCGGCTGCAGCCCTGACCAAAGGGAATCCCTATAAGACGACTCTCTATGCCTGGAAGTATACCTTGCCTGCCTTCATCGTCCCCTTTATGTTCACCCTCGATCCCAAAGGGGTTGGGATCCTTCTAAAAGGGCCGGTGGTCGATGTCATCTGGACGATCATCACCGCCTTTATTGGAATCGCGGCCCTAGCAGGTGGTGTAGAGAGTTGGTTCTTAAAGAAAACGACTCGTTATGAACGAATCATGTTGATTGTGGCAGGGTTATTGCTGGTCTATCCGATTGCCCTCTATGATATCGTTGGATTCGGCCTGATGTTTCTGGTGATCGTATTACAGAAATTAAGAAAGACAGAAGACACCTTGTAGGGCGTGATCCCCGATCACGCCTTTAAAACGGTGCGTTCGGGGAACGCACCCTACCTATAGCTGATGGATTATAGATGCATGCTGAAATCGCCAACCTTGGGGTTAGTCAGCCGGGCATAATCACTGTATTTGATCCTCACGGTTTCTATATGGTTCCCAGCCTGAAAGACAATGGATGCATCTTCTGTAAGCACCTGATCTACCCAGACCTCTAAGTTGTAGAGATTTCCAAAAGGAGGCATGGCTCCTACCTCGCAGTCGGGAAAGAGTTCTTCAAACTGCTTCTCTTTTGCCATACTCACCTTCTTGCACTTAAGAACTTTTTTCAGCTTCTTCATATCGATCTGATAACTGGCCGGCAGGACCAACATGAGCATCTTCCCATCGGCCTTCACCATGACCACCTTGACCATCTCTTTACCTGGAATATGCTGAGCTGCTGCAATCTCTTGAGCTGTGAAGACCTCTGGATGGAATCCCACTTCATAGGCGACTTGGTTCTTTTCAAAATAGTCCCTCAGTTTCTTTAAAATCGTCATCTCGGTCACCCCTTTCATGGAAAATTATACTCCAAACGGGTGGAGATTTTAAGAGGATCTTGTAAGCGCTGGGTCCATTGATTCCCTCCATCAGATATATTAGAAAGGAGGCATCATGAGGTGTTTCAAGCGAATCCTCCTCCTCTTCCTTCTCCTTTCCTCTATGGGCTGCGGAGATGTTCTCTACCTCTCCAGGCTGGGGTGGCATCAAAGCTACATCACCTTTCACAGCGTCCCTGTTGAAGAGCTCTTAAGAGATGAAGAGGCCGGCCCACTTACCAAAGAGAAGCTCCGTTTCGTCCAGGAGGTGAAACGCTTCGGTGAAGAGCGTTTTGGTTTGAGGAAGACAAAGAACTATTCAAAAGTTTTTGAAGTAAAGGGACCGGTCCTTCATGTGATCACCGCTTGCGAGAAGGACCGGCTGCACCCCTATTCTTGGGACTTTCCCATCGTGGGAAAGGTTACGTATAAGAGCTTTTTTACGGCCGATGAAGCGCTCAAAGAAAAAGACCTTCTCGATCGGAAGGGGTACGACACGTTTCTTCAGCAGGCCGCGGCCTACAGCACGCTCGGGTGGCTGAAAGATCCCATCTTCTCTTCCATCCTGGAATGGAATGAAGGTGGACTGGCCAATCTCATCCTCCATGAGATGGCCCATGCCACGGTCTATTTTAAAGATCGGACCGATTTCAACGAACAGCTTGCCACCTTTATTGGAAATCAGGGAGCCATTGATTTCTTAACCGAAAGGCATGGGCCGGAATCGCAAGAGGTGAGAGAGGCCATTGACCATCAGGAGGATGACTTCCTCTTTTCCGGCTGGACGGATCAGGCCTGCCAGCAACTGTCCGCTTACTATGGGAGGGAGATTTCAAAAGAGGAAAAATTGAAAGGGAGAGAAGCATTGTTCCGATCCATCCAGGAAAATTTTCAGAAAATGAAGGGGCAGTTCAAAACGGAAGAGTATCGAAATGTGGACAAGATGGGACTGAACAATGCGGTCCTGCTGGCCTACCGCCGCTATTTTTATCGTCTCGAAAAGTTTGAAGCCCTTTATCAGACCCTGGGACGGGATTTAAGAAGAGTGGTTGAGTATTTCAAGATGATAAAAGACTCAGACAATAAGACGGCTCTTTCTTCTTTTCTGGAATGATTCAATTGTCAAGAAATTTGGGGCAAGATTTGGGGCAAGAAATAGTTTCAACAGGAACCATTTTTCTTGACTTCCCTAATTTTATCTGATACTTTCCGCACAAACAATGATTCCCCTCAGATCATGGGAAAGATCAAGAAATCAAAGATTCTCCGAAAACCGGTTCGCCATCTAAACCTCAAGGGAGTTCAGAGCCTTTTCGACTTGGTTCAAGCCTTCCAGCATACCTCCTTTCAAAGCCGAAATGTCTACCGATGCTTTGAAGTTTTCCGAAAGATGCTCAGGGATCCCGAGTGCATCGTCTTCCTGGGTCTCTCCGGAGCGATGATCCCCGGTGGCATGCGTCAGGTGATCTCCGATATGATCCGGATGAAACTGGTTGATGTGATTGTCTCCACGGGTGCCAATATGTTCCACGACCTCTTCGAAAATTTTGGGTACCAGCATTACGTGGGCTCCGAAGAAGGAGATGATGATGCTCTCCGGAGACACCGGATCGTGCGCGTTTACGATGTCCTGATGGATGATCATGAAATCAACCGGGTCATCCACCTTCTGTCGAAGGTTCCCAAGGAATTGGAGGACAAGGTCGTCTCCTCGAGACGATATTTGGAGGTCTTGGGGGGCCAACTCAAGGACGAAAGGTCCATTCTCAGAACCGCCTACCAGTGCGGGGTTCCTGTCTTTGTCCCCGCGCTCAGCGATAGCTCCATTGGCATCGGCCTGACCTTCCTCCACGCTCGAAAGAAAACTTCCCAGGACAGGCTCATCATCGATCAGATCCGAGATAGCTATGAGATCTCCCAGTTGAAGAAGAAGGCTTCGGCGACCGGAGCGATTTATATTGGGGGAGGAGTCCCGAAGAACTATATTCAGCAACTGGGGCCGGTGACCGAGCTCCTGTTTCAGAAAGAAAGCGGCCATCGATATGCCTTCCAGATCACCACAGACGATCCCAAATGGGGTGGCCTTTCTGGGTGCACCTTCGAAGAGGCGAAGTCCTGGGGAAAGATTGGGAAAGAATCTTCCTACGCCGCTGTCTATATGGATGCCACCATCGGACTTCCTCTCTTGGTAGGGGCCATCCTTCAGGAAGGTAAGATCTATCGTGAAAGGAAGAGACGCCGTTTCCTGTGGAAGGGCGATCACCTGAAATCCATCCAGTTCGTTTGATCCAAATCTGTTGATGGGTTTTCCTCAAAGATTGTCTGCCCTTCGACCCTACGGAGTATATTGAAGCGCCTCGACCCCGCACATCCCGCCAACAAAGGGGTAAAACGGGATGAAATTTCTTGAACCCGTGCTCCCTGAGCCCTTGGACCCTTGATCCCCTGAACCCTTCTGCATGGGAGGAAAGAGTTGAAAAAAGTATGGGGAATGGTTATACTAACCAAGAAGTTATTAAAATAAAAGGGGAAAGACCTCGATGAAGGATTCTGATTTCAAAGTTCCTGACCAGAAAGAGTTGGAAAAGGAATTGAATGAATATCTGGGAAAGAAGTATGGAGACCGGATCCGGCTGGTCGTCCCAATGCTCTTTCCAAAGGCCCAGACAGAGGAAGTTTCAAAAGAAGAGAAGGATTTCGATGAGGGGAAGAAGGAAAAGATCAATTTCGATCTAAAACCTGAGGAGCTGGAAGCCTTTCTCAATGACTATATCATCCGCCAGGATGAGGCGAAGGAAATTCTGGCCACAAAGATATGCACCCACTTCAACCGGATCAAATTCACCGAATTGACCAAGGGCCGTAATCGCTACGAAGGGGTGGGCTATATCAAAAATAATATTCTGATGATCGGTCCGACCGGGGTCGGCAAGACCTATCTGATCAAATTGATTGCGAAGAAAATTGGCGTCCCCTTTGTGAAAGGGGATGCCACGAAATTCAGCGAAACCGGCTATGTGGGAGGAGATGTGGAGGATCTGGTCCGGGATTTGGTTTATGAAGCGAATGGAGATTTTGACCTGGCCCAGTATGGGATCATCTATGTCGATGAGATTGACAAGATTGCCTCCGCCAATAACATTATCGGTCCAGATGTTTCCAGGACGGGGGTCCAGCGAGCATTGCTCAAACCCATGGAAGAAACGGAGGTAGACCTTAAGGTTCCCCACGATCCCATCTCCCAGCTCGAAGCCATTGAGCACTACCGGAAGACAGGGAAGAGAGAGAAGCGGACGATCAATACCAAGCATATCCTCTTCATCATGAGCGGTGCCTTCAACGGTCTGGAGGAGATGGTGAAGAAACGCTTGAACCGGGAGGGGATCGGTTTTGGAGCAGAGATCCGGTCGAAGGACGAACGGGCCGAATATCTCAAACAGGTGAAAGCTGAAGACCTCATCGCTTACGGCTTTGAATCGGAGTTCATCGGAAGGCTTCCGGTGACTGCGGTTTTTGAGAAACTGGAGGTCGAGGACCTTTTTGCCATTCTGAAAAATCCCAACAACCCCATCACCCTTGGAAAGAAGAAGGACTTCAAGTCCTACGGGATTGATATTCAGTTTGAAGAAGAGGCCCTCTATGGCTTAGCGGTGAAGGCCTTTGAGGAGAAGACGGGAGCAAGAGGGCTGGTCAGTGCCGTGGAAAAGGTTCTCCTCAAATTCGAAAAGCGGCTTCCCTCCACACAGATCCGCCAGCTTGTCGTCACCCGGGATGTGGTGGAACACCCCGAGCGGGAACTGGAACGCTTGCTCGAGAATCCCTCAAACCCGGAAACGCAGGCAAAATTGGAGAGGCTCCTCTCTCGGGAAAAGGTGGCCTTGAAGGAGTCCATCATGAAGAGGGAGGCAGAGTTTAGAAAGCGATACGGGATCGTCCTCCTGGAAAGCCGGATCGCTCTCATTGCCAATCGGATGATTGAGAAAGGATACGATGTCAACACGGTCATCGAGGAGGTCGTTGACATTCAGCGAATGGTGGAGGACTTTGAGAGAGATTTTTACCGAAAGCATGGGATCTCTCTCCGGTTCAGCAATGAAGCCGTCGATCGGGTTACCGAGATTGGATTGGAGGAGGATGGAAAAGGGATCGGGATCTGTTCACGACTCTCGAAGGATTATGAACATGGATTTAAATTGATCCGGGATCGAGTCGGTCAGAGAGAATTCATTCTGACCCGAGAGGCGATCGATAATCCAGAGGCTTATCTGAATCAGGTCATCCGTGAAATCTTCAGTCAGCAAACAGATGTCAGGGTTGAGGATCAAGAGTAATGGCCACCAGAGACTACTATGCTATTTTAGGGGTGAATAAGAAGGCCAGTGATGAGGAAATCAAACGGGCCTATCGAAAAATGGCGATGAAGTACCATCCCGATCGGAATCCCAACAAAAAGGAAGCCGAGGAACGCTTTAAGGAGATCAACGAGGCTTATGCCGTCCTGAGCGATAAAGAGAAGCGCAAGCAATACGATACGTTTGGTGCAGAAGGATTCCGTCAACGATTCACTCAGGAGGACATCTTCCGGGGCTTCGATTTCGATGAGATCCTTTCGGGCCTTTTCGGTGGAAGGGGAAGACGGGAGTTCCGGTTCGGGGGAAGAGGGGGATTCGATTCCGGAGATTTTTTCTCAGGGCAAGGCGGTTATCAGGATACGGGTCGGATGCCCCAGAAAGGAGAGGATATCCTCTATGAGTTGTCTATCTCCCTGGAGGAAGCCGCTTCTGGCGGTGAAAAGAGGGTGTCCTATCGAAAGAATGGAAGGGTCGAGGAGGTTTCCGTCAAGATTCCTAAAGGCATTCCTACAGGGAAGAAGTTGAGGCTGGCTGGAAAAGGAATGGAGGGGAGGAACGGAGGACCTCCAGGAGATCTCTACCTTCAAATTTCAGTGAGGAATCATCCCATCTTCACCCGGGAAGGAGACGATCTCGTCGTGGAGAAGGAGGTTAGTTTCTCAGAGGCAGTCCTCGGGACAACGGTTGAGGTTCCCACCCTGGAAGGGAAGAAGAGGGTGAAGGTTCCTCCCGGGACGCAGAGCCATACCAAGATGAGGCTGAAAGGGCTCGGCCTCCCTCGTTTTCAGAGAGAGGGTAGGGGGGATGAGCTGGTCAAGGTGATCGTTCGGGTTCCCAAAAGGGTGTCGGAGAAAAGTAAGAAACTGATCGAGGAACTTGCTCGAGAAGGAATTTAAGTTAGAAATTTTGAATTTTTAGTTTTGAATTTTGAATGACTGACTTTTGGTGACTTATAGCCCATAGCCTGCATCCCGTCGTTTATGTTTTTTAATCCATAACTCATAATTCTTAACTCTTAACTTTTTCTAAAACCTTCGTTGACCCGTTCGGCCGCGGCAAGCCTCGTCTTTGAAGACGGGATCAAGAAGCGCGGCTCAGGGTCAACCCTGAGCCCTCGGCCTGAGCTCGGGTCGAAGGCAAGCCCAGACCTTTAGGCCGGGGAGTCGAAGGGTTGACTTTTCTGCGATTCTGATAGTAAACTGAAAAAATACAAAACAATTTATTAATACAAATGCGTTTATTCATCTGAGATGAGGGCCCCCTCACCCTCCCCTCTCCCCGCTGGGGAGAGGGATGGGGTGAGGGGCGATTCTGCTGAGTCTGATGAAATTTGATGCGTTTGTATTAGATGAGAGGGGGATTTATGGCCGGTAAAGTCTTTGAAGAGGTTCCAGTGGAACAG
>CAYMJV010000039.1:0-29712 GCA_964390545.1 uncultured Syntrophaceae bacterium | reverse complement strand
ATAGACCGCATCAGGGATATGGCAGGCCATTTCTATGGTTGGGAAAAACGATGACATTTTCGATTCGAGAAAAATATGAAGGAGCCATTCAATTCTTAAGAGAGGTTAGAACCGAGCTGAAAAAAGTGACCTGGCCTTCGAGGAAGGACACGCTTGCCGGAACGGCTGTTGTTCTGGTGGCAGTCTTCATTATCGCCCTCTTTCTGGGAATTGTTGATTCCGGTTTATCAGCATTCATCCGGGAGTTATTGAAGAAGGCTGTCAGTTGAGGGGTTGGGTCGTAGAGGATCCATGACACAAAAGTGGTATGTCGTCCATACTTATTCGGGCTTCGAAAATAGGGCGAAGCAGAATCTGGAAGAACGCGTTAAGAATCTCGGCAAGGGAGATTATTTTGCCAGTATTCTCGTGCCAACGGAAACAGTGGTGGAGCTGGTCAAAGGGAAGAAGAAGACTTCTCAGCGAAAGATCTTTCCGGGGTATATCTTGGTGCAGATGGAACTGAATGAAGAGACGTGGCATATCGTAAAGGATACGCCGAAGATAACCGGTTTTGCTGGAGACAGTACGAAGCCCATTCCCGTCTCGGAGAGAGAGGTGGAGGAGATCCTATCGACGATGAAGGAAGGCATTTCAAAGGCAAAACCAAAGGTCTCCTTCAATGGGGGCGATAGTGTCCGGGTTATCGACGGTCCTTTCGTCAACTTTATCGGGACGATCGAGGAGGTCAAACCTGAGAAGAGGAAGTTGAAAGTCCTGGTTTCCATCTTCGGGAGGTCGACTCCGGTTGAATTGGATTTCATACAGGTTGAAAAGAATTAGTGGGGTGAGTCATGGCGAAGAAAGTGGCAGCAATGGTGAAGCTTCAGATTCAGGCGGGACAGGCCAATCCCTCCCCTCCGGTGGGACCCGCCCTGGGACAGCATGGGGTCAATATTATGGAATTCTGCAAAGCCTTCAATGCCCGAACCCAGGTGCAGGAAGGGATGATCATCCCTGTGGTCATCACCATCTTCTCGGATCGATCCTTCACCTTCATCACCAAAACACCACCGGCTTCGATCCTGTTGAAGAGGGCAGCGAAGATCGTTAAGGGGTCTGGAGAACCCAATCGGAATAAAGTGGGTAAGGTCACCAAAGAACAAGTTCGAGAGATTGCCCAGATCAAGTTGAAAGATCTCAATGCGGTCGATTTGGAGGGAGCAATCCGAACGGTTGAAGGCACGGCTCGGAGTATGGGTCTAGAGGTTGAGTGAGAGAGGAAAATGGCACCTCAAGGGAAAAAATACATTGAAGCAAAGAGTAAGGTGGATCGGACGAAGCGGTATGAACTGGAGGAAGGAGTAAAGCTCCTTCTGGAGACCCACTACACCAAATTTGATGAAGGCGTGGACCTGGCCATTCGCCTCGGGGTGGATCCCAAAAAATCAGAGCAGATGGTTCGTGGAACCGTTGTGCTTCCCCATGGGACGGGGAAGAAAGTCAGAGTGCTGGTCTTTGCAAAAGGAGCCAAGGAGAAAGAAGCCTTGGATGCCGGGGCTGACTATGCGGGTGCGGATGAAGTGATCGAAAAGATCTCCAAAGGATGGCTGGATTTTGACAAGGCCGTTGCCACACCGGACATGATGGGTTCGGTGAGCAAACTGGGGAAGATTCTGGGCCCTCGAGGCCTGATGCCTAATCCCAAAGTAGGAACGGTTACCTTCGAACTGGAGAGGGCTATCAAAGAGATCAAGGCCGGCAAGGTGGAGTTCAAGGTGGAGAAGGCGGGGATCGTCCATGTCACGGTGGGGAAGGTTTCTTTCGGGTCCGAGCGCTTGTTGGAAAATATCAGAACACTTTTAGAAGTGATCGTCCGGGCGAAACCGCCGACGAGCAAGGGAGTATATTTCCGGAGCATCGCTTTATCGACAACGATGGGGCCGGGGATTAAGATCGATCCCCTTTATGCCCGAAATGTTCTGAAGCAGTAGGATGGGTGGCGGACCTCGCGAAGGAGGGAAAGGGCGTTGAATCGAAAAGAGAAAGAGCATGTCATATCCGATATGAGTAAACAGGTCGAGGGATTAAAGGCGGCTGTCCTGACCAACTACCGAGGCCTCAAAGTGGAACAGTTGAACCAACTGAGAAGGCGGTTGAGAGAAGAGAAGATTTCTTATCATGTCGTAAAGAATACCTTAATGAAGTTGGCCTCCAAGGGAACGGATCTGGAAAAGCTGAGAGACTATTTTGAGGGACCGACGGCGATTGCCATCTCCTATGGCGACCCTACCCTCTTGGCAAAGATCTTAGCCGAGTTTATAAAATCCCAACCTGCCCTTGAGATCAAGGTCGGCCTGATCCAGGGAAAGGTGACCACCCCTGAGGAGGTGAAGTCCCTGGCCACCATGCCTTCCCGGGAAGTTCTCATGGCTCAAGTTTTGGGAGGCATTCAGATGCCCGGAGGTCAACTGGCCGGAGTCATCCAAAACGCTCTTCAGCAGGTGCTGGGTGTGATCCAGGCCCGGGTGGATCAACTTGCAAAGATCGAAAGTGGAGGGTAGTTGGAAGGTAGAGGGTGGAAAGGTGACGGTAGATTTTTTAGAACCACGTTCCACATTCTACGTTCAACTTTCTAATATATAGAGACAGGAGGAATTTCCCAATGGCAGATATCCAAAAGATTGCAGATGACATTAGTAGCCTGACCTTATTGGAGGCCCGTGACTTAGTGAAGACTCTCGAGGAAAAACTGGGGATCAAGGCCGCTACGCCGATGGCCATGGCTGCGATTCCAGGAACAGGGGCAGTTGCGGGAGCCGAAGCAGCTCCCGCTGAGGAAAAGGTGGAGTTTGATGTCATCCTGACAGGGTTTGGCGATAAGAAGATTCAGGTCATCAAGGTCGTCCGAGAACTGACCAGCCTGGGTTTGAAAGAGGCCAAAGACCTTGTCGAAGGCGTTCCCAAGCCTGTGAAAGAGGGTGTTTCGAAGGACGAAGCAGCCACGATGAAGAAGAAGCTTCAAGAGGCTGGGGGAACGGCCGAAATAAAGTAGGCTAAAAAATCAGAGACGTCGTGGGACATTTTTGTCTCTTCCCGGAAGGACGGGACAGAGGGTGGGTCAGTCCGAAAGGGAGGGGATTTTTTATTTAATGGAAAGGAGTTGCTATGGCCAGTGTGGTCCCCATCTATCGAAGGTATCGTAAGAACTTCTCAAAGATCAAAGAGGTTTTGGACATCTCCAATTTGATTGATGTTCAAAAAAGATCCTACGAAAAGTTCCTGCAAGCCGATGTGGACCCGGAGAAACGGGAATCCGTCGGCCTTCAGGCTGTTTTTAAAACTGTGTTCCCGATCAAAGATTTCTATGAAACCGCTTCTCTTGAATTTGTCAGTTACCGTCTCACCGAACCGAAATATGATGTGGAAGAATGTCTTCTGAGGGGAATGACCTATGCGGCCCCGATCAAGGTGACGGTACGCTTGGTTGTCTGGGATGTGAACGAGGAGACGAAAGCCAAGAGCATCAAGGCGGTGAAGGAGCAGGAGGTTTATTTTGGTGAAATCCCTCTCATGACAGAGAATGGAACCTTCATCATCAACGGGACGGAGAGGGTCATCGTCAGCCAGCTCCACCGTTCTCCGGGAGTCTTTTTCGATCAGGATCAGGTCAAGCCCCACACGGGAGGGAAGACCTTCTACTACGCCCGAATCATCCCCTACCGCGGGTCCTGGATCGATTTCGAATTCGATCAGAAGGACCTCCTCCATGTTCGGATCGACCGTCGCAGGAAGATCCCGGTGACCGTCCTCCTTCGGGCCCTCAAGTACAACGGTCAGGAACTCCTGAACTATTTTTATCATAAAGAAAAGGTCTTCTATCGGAAGGGGAAATTCCTAAAAGAGATATCGAAGGACGTCCTGGTGGGGCAGAAGGCGACGACCGATATTTTGGACCCGGAGACCCACAAGGTGATTCTGAAGAAACACCGCCGGATCACTGAAGACTCTTTTAAAAAACTAGAGATGACGAAGATCAATACCATTCCGATCGAGGCCGAGGATGTTCTTGGAAAATATCTGGCCAGGGATATCGTGGACCCAGAAACAGGAGAGGTGGTGGCGGAGTCCAATGAAGAGGTGACGGAGAAACTCCTTGATGAGATGAAGGAGCGTAAAATGGAGGAGTTCGAGATCCTTTTCATCGACAATATCAATGTCAGCTCTTCCCTGAGAGATACCCTGGTCATCGATAAGATTGAGCTGACCAAGGAAGAGAGGGAAAAACTGCTCGTGGCCGAACCTAGCAAATCGGTCCGGGACAAGGAGTCCGAAAGGTCTCTGATCGATATCTATAAGAGGCTTCGCCCGGGCGATCCTCCCACGATTGAAACAGCCATGGGCCTCTTTTACAACCTTTTCTTCAATCCGGAACGGTATGACCTCTCCAAAGTGGGCAGGATGAAGTTAAACCATAAACTGGGTCTCAAGGGATATCCTCCCAAGGTGCTCGTCTTCACTGAGCGATGGAAGAAAGAGGCTCTTGGGGCGGGAGCCACCTATGCAGGAGGGAAGGAACTGGTCGACCGAGTCTTGGAGGGATGGCTCGATTTTGATGAAGCCATTGCCACTCCGGAGATGTCGGAAGAGATTCATCGAGTGGCCAAGATCCTTCATCCCATTGGCATGATGCCCAGCCAAAAGGATGGGACCATCACTGACGACGTCCAGGGAATGGTTCGAAAGATTCTGGAAGATGAGAAGGCGACCCTGAGGAGAAGGGATGTCCTTGAAGTGGTGAAGTACTTGATCAAACTGAAGGACGGCCAAGGGGCTGTGGATGATATCGACCACTTAGGGAACCGCCGGGTGAGAACGGTAGGTGAGTTACTTGAAAATCAATATCACATCGGACTGGTGAGGATCGAAAGGGCCATTAAAGAACGGATGAGCCTCCAAGATGTGGAAACGTTGATGCCCCATGATCTCATCAATTCAAAACCCCTTTCTGCCGTGATCAAGGAGTTTTTCGGATCGAGTCAGTTATCCCAGTTCATGGATCAGACGAATCCTCTCTCTGAAATCACCCATAAACGCCGCCTCTCCGCCTTAGGTCCAGGAGGGTTGACACGGGAGAGAGCCGGGTTTGAGGTGAGGGATGTGCACCCGACCCATTATGGTCGCATCTGTCCCATCGAGACCCCGGAGGGGCCCAATATCGGACTGATCACCTCCCTTAGCACCCATGCCCGGGTAAACGACTATGGGTTTATCGAGACCCCCTATCGGGAAGTGGTCCACGGGAAGGTGACCAATAATGTGAAATATCTCTTCGCTCTCGAGGAGGAGGAGGAGGTCGATGGACAGAAGCCTGCCATTGCGCAGGCGAATGCACCCCTCGACCGGGAGGGTAGGTTCATGGTCCCCCTCGTCTCCGCCCGAAGGGGAGGGGAGTTCATGATGGTAAAGCCCGAAGAGGTTCGCTACATGGACGTCTCTCCCAAACAGCTGGTGAGCGTGGCCACCTCCCTCGTTCCCTTTTTAGAGAATGATGACGCCAACCGGGCCCTCATGGGATCGAATATGCAGCGGCAGGCTGTTCCCCTTCTGAAGACGGATGCTCCATTGATTGGAACCGGAATGGAAGCAGTGGTGGCTAGGGATTCTGGGGTGACGGTAGTGGCGAAGAGAGATGGGGTCGTGGAGGATGTGGATGCCACGCGGATCGTCATCCGGGCCGATGAAAATGGTCAAAAGGAGGATGATCCTGGCGTGGACATTTATACCCTGATTAAATACAAACGGTCCAATCAGAACACCTGTATCAACCAGAGGCCCATCGTCCGTCCGGGTGAACGGGTCAAGAAAGGGGAGGTCATTGCCGATGGACCGGCCACGGATATGGGAGAACTGGCTCTGGGAAGAAATGTCCTGGTGGGCTTCATGCCCTGGGGAGGGTACAACTTTGAGGATTCGATCCTTTTCAGCGAAAAGATACTGAAAGAGGATGCCTACACCTCGATCCATATCGAGGAATTGGAGTGTGTGGCTCGGGACACGAAACTGGGAAAAGAAGAGATCACCTGTGATATCCCCAATGCAGGAGAGGAGGCTTTGAGGAATCTGGATGAGAGTGGCATCATCCGGATTGGAGCAGAGGTTCAGCCCGGGGATATCTTGGTGGGCAAGGTGACGCCCAAAGGGGAAACCCAGCTCTCTCCAGAAGAAAAGCTGCTTCGAGCAATCTTTGGTGAGAAGGCAGGGGATGTGAGGGACACCTCCCTGAGAGTCCCTCATGGGATCGAAGGGATTGTGATTGATGCAAAGGTCTTCTCCCGGAAGGGCCAGGAGAAGGATGAGAGGACGAAGTTCATCGAAGACCAGGAGAAGGCAAGGTTATTAAAGAATCAGGCCGATGAGATCCGGATCATCCAGAACAGCACGCGGAGAAAGATCGGAAAGTACCTCATTGAGAAAAAGGCCGATCACCGGATCGCCGATGAGAAGAAAAATCGTGTCTTTCTGGAAGCCAAAGAGGTGATCAAGGAGGACCATCTCTTCAACATTCCTTTTGACCGATTGAAGGAGATCAATGTGGTGGAAGGGAAAAGGGTCCTCCCCGAAGTCCACCGATTCCTCAACCATGCTGAGCTTCAGATCAACGTGGTCAAGGGAGTCTTCGCGGATAAGTTGGCCAAACTGAAGAGAGGAGATGAACTGGCTCCAGGTGTGATCAAATCGGTGAAGGTTTACATCGCCATGAAGCGGAAGCTCTCCGTCGGGGATAAGATGTCTGGCCGTCACGGGAACAAAGGGATCATCTCCCGAATCCTCCCTGAAGAGGACATGCCCTACTTGGAGGACGGGACCCCCGTCGATATCATTCTTAATCCTCTCGGCGTCCCCTCCCGAATGAATGTGGGTCAAATTCTGGAGACCCACTTGGGATGGGCTGCAAAAGGATTGGGCTGGAAAATCGGAGAGTATTTAGAGAAACATTACAACCCTAAATTGCTGCGACGGAGGATCAAAGAGATCTATTCCTCCAAGGAGGTAAACCAGTATCTCGAGCAAGCCTCCGATGAGGAGATCCTCGAACTGGCCCGAAAACTGGGCAACGGAATCTTCATGTCGGTTCCTGTCTTCGACGGCGCTTCTGAAGAAGAGATTAAGAACCATTTAGAGGAAGCGGGACTTCCGATTTCCGGTCAGACAACGCTTTATGATGGGAGGTCAGGAGAGCCCTTCCACCACAAGGTCACCGTCGGTTACATGTACCTTCTTAAATTACACCACCTGGTGGATGACAAGATTCATGCCCGTTCCATCGGTCCTTACTCCCTGGTGACGCAGCAGCCATTGGGGGGGAAAGCTCAGTTCGGAGGTCAGCGTTTAGGGGAAATGGAAGTCTGGGCTTTGGAAGCCTACGGAGCGGCTCACTCTCTTCAGGAATTCTTGACGGTGAAATCGGATGATGTGGCCGGAAGGACCCGGGTCTATGAAGCCATCGTTAAAGGGGAACATACCCTGGAGCCAGGGCTTCCGGAATCCTTCAATGTCTTGGTGAAAGAGTTACAGAGCCTCTGTCTCGACACCGAACTGGTCGAAGAGAGAAGAGAGGAATCCTAACAAACGCAAAGCGCTAAGCGCAGAGCGCAAGCTAAGGTTTGCTCAGTTCCTTGGGTTTGTTGGGTTGCTCGGGTTAACCCAAGAAACTCAATAAACTCAACAAACCGAGTAAACCCAAGTTCTGCGCCATGCCCTTTAAAAGGAGGAACCCTTGGAAGACTATTTATCATTTTTTGAGAAGGCCAAAAATCCTATTAACTATAATGCCATTCGCATCTCCATCGCCTCTCCGGAAAAGATTGAATCATGGTCCCACGGAGAGGTGAAGAAGCCGGAGACCATCAACTACCGGACTTTCAAACCCGAGAAGGATGGGCTCTTCTGTGCCAAGATTTTCGGCCCCACCAAGGACTATGAATGCAATTGCGGCAAATACAAACGGATGAAGCATCGAGGGATTGTCTGTGAAAAGTGTGGCGTGGAGGTCATCCAATCAAAGGTTCGGCGGGAGAGAATGGGCCATATTCGACTCGCCACACCCGTGGCCCATATCTGGTTTCTCAAGAGCATTCCCAGCAAAATTGGCATCCTGGCTGATATGACGTTGAGAGAACTGGAGCGCATCCTCTATTTTGAAGCTTATCTCGTCCTCGATGGCAAGGCAACTCCTCTGAAGAAGGGTGAGATTCTCTCGGAAGACCGTTACCGGGAGGCGAAAGAAAAATATGGGGACGAATTCGTAGTCTCCCATGGAGCCGAGGCGGTACGAGAGCTTCTGAAAGGCACCGACGTAAAAGACCTTTCCAAAAAGCTCCGGACGGAGATGAAAGAGACCGCCTCCGAGGCGAAGAAAAAGCGTTTGGCGAAACGATTAAAGGTCATCGAATCCTTTTTAGAATCGGGGAACAAACCGGAATGGATGATCTTGGAAGTCATCCCGGTCATCCCACCCGATCTCCGTCCCCTCGTTCCGCTGGATGGAGGACGGTTTGCCACATCGGACCTTAATGACCTTTACCGGAGGGTGATCAACCGGAACAACCGGCTCAAACGTCTTCTTGAATTGAATGCTCCTGAAATTATTATCCGGAACGAGAAGCGTATGCTTCAGGAGGCTGTGGATGCCCTCTTTGACAATGGAAAAAGGGGGAGGACCATCCTGGGAGCAAACAAGAAACCCCTTAAATCCTTGAGTGATATGCTCCGGGGGAAACAAGGCCGCTTTCGTCAAAACCTTCTAGGAAAACGCGTCGACTATTCCGGCCGGTCCGTCATCGTCGTCGGCCCTGAATTGAAATTGCATCAATGTGGGCTTCCCAAGAAGATGGCCCTCGAGCTTTTCAAACCCTTTATCTACCATCGTTTGGAAGAGAAAGGCCTGGCGACCACCATCAAGAGCGCCAAGAAGATGTTGGAGAAAGAGAGACCGGAGGTCTGGGACGTCCTTGATGAGGTCATTCGTGAACATCCCGTGATGCTCAACCGAGCGCCAACGCTCCACCGGCTGGGCATCCAGGCCTTTGAGCCTGTCTTGATCGAAGGCAAGGCCATTCAGCTCCACCCTCTGGTCTGCGCTGCCTTTAATGCCGATTTCGATGGAGACCAAATGGCGGTTCATGTCCCCCTCTCCATAGAGGCACAGGCTGAGGCAAGGATCCTGATGATGTCTACCAATAATATCCTTTCCCCTGCTAATGGAAAGCCGATCATCGTGCCCACTCAGGACATCGTCCTGGGAATCTATTACATGACCAGGGAGCGGCCCTTTGTCAAAGGAGAGGGCAAGGTCTTTTCAAACCTGGAAGAAGTCCGGATCGCCTACGATGCTGGTGAAATGGACCTCCATGCTCGCATGAAAGCTCGGGTGAATGGGGAAATGGTGCAGACGACGGTCGGTCGAGTCCTTCTGAAAGAGGTCATTCCAGAAGAGATTCCCTTCTCCATGATCAATAAGGTGATGAAGAAGGGCGAGCTGGCCAATCTGATCGACTATTGCTACCGTTATTGTGGCGAGAAGAAGACCGTCCTCCTCTCCGATCGGTTGAAAGACCTGGGGTACCGTTATGCCACCCTGGCCGGGCTCTCCATCTCCATCGATGATATGCTAATCCCCTCCAATAAGGCTGCCCTTTTGGAACAGGCTCAGAAAGAGATAGAAAAGATTCAGGACCAGTATACCGATGGATTGATCACGGATGGTGAGCGGTATAATAAGGTGATCGACATCTGGGCTCAGGTGACGGAGAACATTGCGGATGTGATGCTGAAGGAACTAGGAAGCGAGGTAGCAGAGGGAGCCAAGGGCGAGAAGAAGATGGTTGAGAGTTTTAATCCCATCTATATGATGGCCGATTCGGGGGCTCGAGGCAGTGCCCAGCAGGTACGGCAGCTGGCTGGTATGCGAGGTCTGATGGCCAAGCCTTCCGGGGAGATCATCGAGACGCCGATCACGGCCAATTTCCGTGAAGGTCTCACCGTCCTCCAGTACTTCATCTCCACCCATGGTGCCCGAAAGGGATTGGCGGATACCGCCCTGAAGACAGCGAATGCGGGGTACCTCACGCGACGGCTCGTGGATGTGGCCCAGGACGTGGTGATCGCGGACCATGATTGCGGGACCATGGATGGGATTGATGTTGCTTCCCTGGTGGAAGGTGGGGAAATCATCGAGTCGATGAAAGAGCGCATCCTGGGTCGAGTCGCCTTGGAAGATATTCGGGACCCTTTTACCGATGAGGCGATTGTGAAGGGCAATCAGGAGATTGACGAGTCGCTGGCAGAACGGATTGAGGATGCTGGGATCGAGAAGGTGAAGATCCGATCGGTCCTGACCTGCAAATCGAAACGCGGGGTCTGCGTGCTCTGCTATGGTCGGGATCTGGCCCGTGGAAGGCTGGTCAATGTGGGAGAAGCGATCGGCATCATCGCGGCCCAGTCGATTGGCGAGCCAGGGACCCAGTTGACGATGAGAACCTTCCACATCGGGGGGACAGCCAGCCGGCGAGCTGAGCAGACGACCTTGGAGAGCCGCATTGACGGGAAGGTCAAATTTTTCAATCTCAAAACGGTCAAGAACCGCGAGGGAAATCTGATCGTCATGAATCGAAATGGTGAGATTGCCATTTTGGATGAGACCGGAAGAGAACGGCGCCGTTACTCCGTCATTTACGGTGCCAAATTGAGGGTGAAGGATGGCCAGAAGACCAAAGAGGGCGAGATGCTGGCCGAATGGGATCCCTACTCCATCCCTGTTTTGACCGAGGTCTCCGGCCGTGTGAAGTTTGGAGACATCCTCGAGGGCGTGACGATGCAGGAACAGGTGGATGAGTTTACCGGACTTTCAAGAAAAGTGATCATTGAGTCAAAGGATCCGGATCTTCGACCAAGGATCTCCATTAAGGATGAGAAGGGAAGGACCATGAATCTTCCGGGATCGGCCTCACAGGCTCGGTATCTTCTTCCCGTGGGCGCAAACATCTTCATCTCCGAAGGAGATGATGTAGAGGCTGGTGATATCATCGTCAAGATCCCAAGAGAGACCACGAAGACGAAGGATATCACAGGAGGCCTTCCCAGGGTCGCAGAACTTTTTGAAGCCAGAAAACCAAAGGAGTATGCCCTCATCAGTGATATTGATGGCATGGTGGAATTTGGAAAAGACCTCAAAGGGAAGAGGAAGGTCGTCATCAAGCCTGATGTGGGCGAACCCAAGGAATATATGATTCCAAGAGGAAAGCATGTGAGCGTCCACGAAGGCGATTTCGTCAAGGCAGGAGAAGCATTGATGGACGGGCCTTCCAATCCCCATGACATCTTGAGGGTCCGCGGGGACAAAGCCTTGGCCCATTATCTCGTTGATGAAATCCAGGAAGTTTATAAACTTCAAGGGGTGAAGATCAATGACAAACATATCGAGGTCATCGTCCGCCAGATGCTCAAGAGGGTGAAGGTGAAAGAGATTGGGGATACTCACTTCTTGGTGGATGATCAGGTGGAGAAGTACGTCTTTGAGGAAGAGAATGCACGCATCATGAGAGAGGGAGGAAAACCTGCGGTTGGAGAGCCTCTCTTCTTGGGAATCACCAAAGCCTCTCTCATCACGGAGAGCTTTATCTCCGCCGCCTCTTTCCAGGAAACCACCAAGGTGCTCACCCAGGCGGCCGTGGCTGGAAAGATCGACTATTTAAAGGGGTTAAAAGAGAACGTCATCATGGGACGACTGATCCCGGCCGGAACCGGACTCCCTCAATATAGACAGATGGAAATCTGGGTGGAGGGATTTACGGGGGACGAGGAAAATCCGGAGGAGGAACCCAATGTTTCTGCAGGGAGTCCCGCCTAACAGCTAAGAACATAGAACCCAAAAATAAGAAGGCCCATTCTTGCCGTATGCAGAATGGGCCTTCTTATTAAGCACCAAATTCCAAGCACCAAAACCCAAACAAATCGCAATGACCAAAATTCGAAATTCTAAACAAAACCGTTTTGGTGATTTGGGAATTGACACTTGGAGCTTATTTGGGATTTGGAATTTGTCATTTGGGATTTCTCTATTTGACGGCTTCCAGTCTTTTCTTGGCCATGTCTGCCTGTTCGGATTGGGGATAGCGTTCTATCACCCGCTTGAGTAAATTCCTCCCGTTCGTCTTGTCCCCCAGCTCCAGAAAGGCGAGGGCTTGTTTTAAGAGAGCGGCAGGGACCTTGTCTCCTTCGGGATATTTGGCAATGGCTTTCTCATATTCAAGGATGGCCTTTTCATAATCCTTTTTTCCATAGTATGTCTCTCCGATCCAGAACTGGGCATTGTCAGAGAGTTCGGTATTCGGGTACTGTTTGAGAAAGGCCTCAAATTTTCTTCGCGCCCCTTCGTAATCACCCTTCTGATAAGTCTCATAAGCGTCCTTATAAAGATCACCCGTTCTTGTAGAGACCCCTTTTCCCTCGACGACGGTCTCCTTCCCCCGGTGCGAAGTCTCTATTTCCGATTGTTTCGCAGCCAACTGACCGATCTTTCCCTCCAGTCCTTTCAGGCGCTCCTCGATCCCTTTTATTCTCTCTTCCAAATTCTTATCCTTCTCGTCGAGGATCTTTTCTTTATCCTCAAGGGCCTTGGTCCGGAGCGCGATATTCTCTTTCAACCGGTCTATTTCTTTGGAGGGCTTTTTGGAAAGCTCCTTATACTCCTCGATGCCCGTCCCCAAGGTCCGGACCTCCGTCTGAAGGTTTTCAAGCCGAAGGAGAAGATCCGCCTGTACTTTCTTCGAATCATCTCCCGTCACCTCCGCTTGAAGGTTTTTGAAATCTTTCTGAAGCTTCTCAATATCCCTTTGGAGGGATTCCCTGTCCCTCTGTTGGGTGTTCACCTGAGAAGAAAGGCGATTTGTTTCCCTGTCCAGAACCACCACATCCCTTCTCGTGGCACACCCCCAGAAGAGTGATAGGATCGAGAAAACGATGACTCCTTTAATCCAAACGATTCTTTGCAATTTTTCCTCCCGGGGAGGAGTCCCCGCGAAGAATAAGAAATTCCTCCGGGGGGCTCATCCCTTATTATTTAGACAAGATAACGAAATGGCCTCTTCGATTATTGGACCAAGCCTCTTCATTGTGGCCAGCGTCCAGAGGTTTCTCTTCTCCGTAACTGATACTCGAGATCCGATCCGTCGAGATGCCCAGGGAGAGGAGATACTTTTTCGCCGCATTGGCCCGCCTCTCTCCAAGGGCCAGATTGTACTCATTGGTCCCTCTCTCGTCGCAATGGCCCTCCACCTGGATTTTGACTTTTGGATAATTCATCAACAGAGCTGCATTTTCCTTTAAGGTCCCTGCATCTCCCGACCGAATATCGTACTTATCGAAATCGAAGTGAATATCTTTGAGCAATCTGCTTTCAAAAACTTCTCCTGCGATCCCGGGTTCTTTCTTGGCAACCAGGCTCCTTTCAAACTCTTTCTCTTTTGCCTTCTTGGCTTCCTCTTCCCGGATTCTTGCTAATTCCTGTTCCGCTGCGAGTTTTGCAGCCTTCTCCCTTTCTGCCACAGGTTCTTCTGCTTTTTTCATGGATGGTTCTTCTTTCATGACTGTCTTCTTCGGGCAACCGGTAAGGAGAAGTCCTACACAGAGGATCAGGACGAGAACGACTAAGCCTTTTTTACCCATAGTTAACCTCCTTTGCTCAATGATGGTCGTGCAAATTGTTTTTCTTATTCTAATTGCCTGGACCAGGCAGGGCTCGATTCACCTCCTTTCGCTGAAGTGAGTGGCCTTTGGCTGAACCCATTGGCGTTCATGATGAAGATCTTCGATCCTCCAAGCCGGCTTGAACTGAATGCGATGTAACGTCCCTCCGGAGACCAGCAGGGACTTTCATTGCTTCCGGAATTGGAGGTCAGCCTTTGAAGTCCGGACCCATCCACTCCGATGGTGAGAATATCATAACGACTTTCGACCCTACCACAAAAGGCAATACGATCTCCTTTGGGCGACCAGGAGGGTTTGCTATTGTAGCTTCCTTCGTAGGTCAAACGCTGGACACTGGAGCCATCGGCTCCCATGATGTAGACCTGAGGAGAGCCCGACCGGTCTGAGACGAAAGCGATCTGTCCCCCGTCGGGAGACCATGTAGGGGAGGCCTCATTACCATGTCCTGTGGTGAGCTTTTTGGGGTTATTTCCGCTCGCATCGATGAGGTAGATATCCGACTTACCTTCCATTCCCATCATGAGCGCCATCTTTTTTCCATCCGGAGACCAGGCCGCGGCGGCGTTCAGACCTGGATAGGAAGTGAGACGCCGGAAGTTTTGTCCGTCCACATCGATCAGGTAGAGGTCTGGGTTGCGCCGGAGGTAGGAGGTAAAGACAATTTTTTTCCCATCCGGAGACCAGGCGGGAGAAAGATTGATGGACTGATTCTGAGTGATCTGTTTCATTTCGGCGCCATCAAAATCGGAAATGGAGATCTCTTTCCCTCCCCCCCGAACACTGGCAAAGGCAATTCTCGTATTGTGGACTCCCTTCTCCCCCGTGAGCTGGAGGACGACCTCATCGGCGATTCGATGGACCATTTTTCGAACGAGCTGGGGAGGACCTTCGTACTGCTTTCCGATGAGGTGTTTTTGTTCAACCAGATCAAAAAGATGAAATTTCAAGGTCAGATTGAAATTCGAGTTCAGAAGGGCCTCTCCGGCCAATAGGATTTCTCCGCCATTGGAGGTCCACTCCCGGAGAGAGGCCGGATTCGGAATCCCTTCCCTTTCTTTAAGAGGGGAAGGGAGCCGAGAATGGTCGATCACCCTGAAGAATCCTGCAAGGGTGAGATCGTTCGCGAGAATGTCGTAGACCTTTGCCGTAAGGGTTGGGGGCGTTTTGTCCACCGTTTTCCATTTCGGCAAAACAATGGGAATCTGGACAAAAGTGGGAGCATTGATGTCGAGATAGACCCTCGCCTCTGCAGGTGGAATGACCATCAAGAAAAGTAAAAAGAAGGAAAGGAAAAAATATTTTTTCATTTTTCAATCTGGAAAGAAGCGAATCCCGATCTCGAGGGTGTCTTCCCCTAATTCTTTGGGGATCGGAGGCAGGGGTTCTGCCTTCTTGATGGCGCGCATGGCCATCTGGTCATAGAGGTCGTTTCCCGACTTCTTCTCGAACCATGTTCTCTTAATTTTCCCATCGCTTTCTATTATTACGATGATAATGGTTTCTAAGTCAACCCTTTCTTTAAGAAGATTTTCAGGAATAGTCCATGCCTTTTTGATTTTTGCCCAGATGACACTGTAGTATTGACTCAATTTCGTTTCGACTGCCGCGGATGACTTGGTGGCCGAGATCACCGGAACAGGAGGAGGCGTTCCGGTCGGTCGCTCCTCCACCTTCTCTCGGCGGGCCACCTTCTTTTGAATCTCGTCCATGGCTATTTTTTTGCGAAGCTCTTCAAGGGCCTCATGGAGGCGTTTCAGGTCAGCCTTTTTCTCTTCAGGCTTCTCGACCTTCTTCGGAGATTTCTTGACTTTTTCAACGATGTCATCCTTTTTGGGCTTGGTGATGGGTTTTTCCTTTTCTTCTCTGATCGTTGGTAAAGGAGTCTGCTGGAATCGGGTTTCTGGTTCTGGAATGGCCACGGGCACGAGTGTCACCGTATAGGCCATGGGTTTCGCTTTGATGAGAACAGGCCATGGATTGAGGCTGAGGAAAATGACCAGAAGAATATGGAGCCCCAAAGAGATCGCCCCCATTCTTAATAAATCCTCCGTGTCGGGTCTCCTCCGAAACCCCATATCAGTTCGTCCTCTCTCTCTTTTTTTTGAGAAATCGCAGAAATTCCATTCCAGCAGGGGACACGGTCTTCCCCCGTTGAGAGACAATGTAGATCTGTCGAGAAATCGATCCCAGCCCCTCTAAGGTGATGGAGGTGAAGAGATTTCGGTTCAATTCTTCTTCCACCGCTCTTCTGGAGATAAAAGCAAGGCCCAACCTTGCCTTCACACCTTCCTTTACCGAAGAGGTGCTTCCCATCTCGATCGCCACATTAAAATCTTTCAGGCTCTTTCCTTTTTTTCTCAAAATCCTTTCAACGGTTATCTGAGTGCCCGATCCTTCTTCTCGAATAATCCAGGGTTCCTTCAGGAGATCTTCGAAACCCACGCTCCTTTTTCTGGTGAGCGGATGATCGGATGGAGCGATGACGATGATCTCATCCTCTTCAAACTTTTCGTAGTGCAGGGAGGGATGATCCACTTTGGCCCCGATCAGTCCAAACTCGATATGTCCCTGCAACAACTCCTGAACGATGTCCTTGGTATCGGAAATCTTCAGGGAAAGGGTAAAGCGGGGATGCTCTCTCTTAAAATCGCCCATCAATTTTGGGAGAAGGTACTCCCCTGGAATGGTGCTGGCGCCCAAAGAAAGTTCTCCTCTAATGCCTTGGGAGAATTCGCTCAGGGCATTGAGCAGGTCTTTTCGAATCGTCAGGATTTTCGAGGCATACCGAAGAAACAATTCTCCTGCTTTGGTCAGCCGGATTTCCCTGCCTGTTCGATCGAAGAGACGGAGGGAGAGGGACCTTTCAAGAGAGAGGATATGGCCGCTCACCGTGGGTTGGGTAAGGAAGAGATCATCGGCGGCTCTGGAAAAGCTCTTTAGAGCAGCCACCCGGCAGAACGTTTCGAGATGACGGAAATCGATGGTGAAGGACTGCTTCTCCATCACGGTTCAAATATTAACACCCTCATTTTAAAAAGCAAGAAAAAATAGACTTTTAATCTGAAATTCAATAGTTACGGGGCAAGAAAAAGAATTTATCAAACTTCGGATGGGGACTTTCTAGTGGCCTGGAATGAGGGAGATGCTGAACCAGGCATAACAACTAATTATGATGAATCTGAAAAAAGACGTCATTCCCGTGAAAACGGGAATCCAGAGAAGTTGCAACTAACAAAGAAGACTGGATTCCTGCTGGAGTTTACCCCGTACTTGATACGGGGCAGGAATGACAGAAAATAGCCTTTTCAGACTTCTTACGAGACCATCAATTATGGATTGCTTTTACTTTTTGTCATCCCGAACTTGATTCGGGATCTAAGGGGTTGGACCCAATCTAAAGGGGAGGGGAAAATAAAAAGGGCTCGGGAGAAATTTCCTTTGGACCCCCAAGCCCTTCGTTCTCTTAATACATATCACCCATACCACCCATACCACCACCGGATGGCATTGGTGGGTAAGCCGGTTTCTTCTCAGGCTTCTCAGCCACCAGAGCCTCTGTGGTGATCATCAAAGAAGCAACGGAGGAAGCGTTTTGAAGAGCGAGCCTGACTACCTTGGTTGGATCGATGATGCCTGCCTTGATCATATCCGTGTACTCGTCTTGAGCCGCATCGAATCCAAAGGCTCCCTTCTCGTTCCTCACTTTCTCCGTCACGACAGAACCTTCCTGGCCTGCATTGTTGGCGATCTGACGGATGGGCTCTTCCAGAGCCCTCTTCACAAGATCCACTCCGATCTGCCTGTCTCCCCCCAACTTCAATTTATCTAATGCCGGGACGCACCGGAGGTACGCCACACCACCACCTGGGACAATCCCTTCCTCTACGGCAGCCCGGGTTGCATTGAGAGCGTCTTCCACACGAGCCTTCTTCTCCTTCATCTCGGTTTCGGTAGCTGCACCCACATTAATGACTGCCACGCCACCAATGATCTTAGCCAACCGTTCCTGAAGTTTCTCTCGATCATAATCAGAGGTGGTCTCCTCGATCTGGGCACGAATCTGTTTCACTCTCGCTTCGATATCGTGTTTGTCACCTGCTCCATCGACAACGGTTGTATTGTCTTTATCAATGGTGATCCGTTTCGCCCTACCCAGATCGTTCAGTTTAACATTTTCTAATTTTAAACCGAGATCCTCTGAAATGACTTTCCCGCCGGTCAGGATCGCAAGATCTTCCAGCATAGACTTTCTTCGATCTCCGAAGCCAGGAGCCTTGACCGAGCAGCACTTCAGCGTTCCACGGAGTTTGTTGACGACTAAGGTCGCCAGGGCTTCACCCTCCAAATCTTCAGCAACGACCAGAAGGGGTTTTCCCATCTTTGCAATCTGCTCCAGGATCGGAAGCATATCCTTCATGTTGGAGATCTTCTTCTCATTGAGAAGGATGTAAACATCTTCGAGGACGGCTTCCATCTTCTCGGGGTCGGTAACAAAGTAAGGTGAAAGGTATCCGCGATCGAACTGCATTCCTTCCACCACATCGAGGGTTGTCTCCATCCCTTTGGCTTCTTCAACGGTGATCACACCCTCTTTTCCGACCTTGTTCATTGCCTCGGCGATGATGTTTCCAATCGTCTCGTCGTTATTGGCAGAAATCTTCCCGACCTGAGAGATCTCTTTTTGGTCTTTTGTCGGTTTGCTTAATTTCTTTAATTCTTTCACCACTTCCTCTACGGCAAGGTCAATTCCGCGTTTCACATCCATGGGGTTTGCCCCGGCAGCAACCACCTTCGATCCCTCACGATAAAGCGCCTGGGCCAAAACAGTGGCTGTCGTCGTTCCGTCTCCTGCCGTGTCAGACGTTTTGCTGGCAACCTCCTTTACCATCTGGGCACCCATGTTTTCAAATTTGTCTTCCAGTTCAATCTCTTTTGCCACTGTCACGCCGTCTTTGGTGACGGTCGGGGCACCAAAGGATTTTTCTAAAATGACATTTCTCCCCTTTGGACCCAAAGTGACCTTCACCACATCTGCTAAGATATTTACTCCCCGTAATATTGCATTACGGGCCTCCTGTTCAAATTTCAGTTCTTTTGCCATCTCAACCTACCTCCATTCTTTTTGAATTTTGATTTTTTACTTTCCTTCGATAACCCCTAAGATATCTTCTTCTCTCATGATAAGATGTTCTTCCCCCCCGATCTTAATCTCTGTCCCGGAATACTTCCCAAATAGAATTTTATCCCCCACCTTCACATCCATAGGGATGACCTTACCATCTTCGGTAACCTTTCCCTTCCCGACCGCAATCACTTTCCCTTCCTGGGGCTTTTCTTTTGCTGTATCAGGAATAATGATACCCCCCTTTGTCTTTTCCTCCTCTTCCAGCCGTTTCACAATAACTCTGTCCTGTAATGGTCTGATCTTCATCTTTTCCTTCTCCTTTCATTAGCATAATAGAATTGGTTATAAGCCTATATAAAAAATCGCAGACAAATATTCTTCTTTCCTTGACTTCCAAAAAAAGGAAAGCCTTTTAAAATTGAATAGTTATACCATTTTCCCCCAGGAAAACCGGACAACTCAGCATTAGGAAACGCCAAACCTTTAAGATAATTAATCATTAAGAATTAGATTGTCAAGGGATAGGGTCGAGATTTCTGAAAAAGTCCAGAAATCTCTGATTACACCGCTTATGAAACGATTACACAAATTACAAATACATCGAAAATTAAGGAGAAATCTGTGGAATCATTTTTTTAAAATCTGTGTAATCAGAGAGCGAAAAGTAGTTTTTTAAAGCTCTCGGCTTTAAAATTTCTTGCTCCTCAATGAATATTATTGTATAGAAATCTGAAGCAATTTTTTGACCGGAACGTGCCCCGTAAGCCCCGCCTTGTAGGCGGGGTCAAGGGGCACAATATAAAATGATATTACCCTGCCGGGAAGCCCCGCCCTGTGGGCGGGGAGCTTCAAAAGTTTATTCTTAGTTTTTTTCCATTTAAGTCGAGCCCTCTCTATTATGAATCAGGGAGTCGATTATTGAAAAACTTTGTCCGATTCGACATAATTATTCCATTTTGAAGGAGAAAAGATGAAGCGAAGATTGGCCGCTTGCGATCTGCACCGGAATTGTCGCTTCCAAGCCCACTGGATTCTTATCATCATCCTCGTTGCCTTTATGCCCGTACTTACCTCCTGTGGCGAAACGAAACCCGAGAAGAAGCCTCTTTCCTTCCAGAACATTACCCAAAAGGACGGGTTATCGAGTGATATGGTCTATGCCATTACGGTTCAGGGTGAAGAAGTCTGGTTTGGAACCTATGGGGGCGGAGCCACGCTCTACGATATGGGGAGCAAAACATGGAAGGCCTATACCACAAAAGGCGAGCCAATGGAGCAAGTGGATGATGGAGACACCATCAAATGGAAAAATCTCCTCTCCTATAACCATGTGTCCGTCATCTTCCCCGATAAGGATCGCATCTGGTTTGGAACCTATTTTTACGGCTTTGGAGGTGGGGGCATTTCGTACTACTCTCCGCAGGGTTCCCCTCATTGGAAAAAATTCAATACGAATAATGGGCGCGCGAAGAAGGTCGTCTGCATGGCATTGGATGGTGAATCCGTTTGGGTTGGATCTGAAAAAGGACTCAGCCTTTTTGACAAGAAGAGGGAAGGCTGGAAAGATTTTTACTCCCCTCAAAAGGGCCTATCTGGGAATTTTGTGAACGCCCTTCTGGTTGAACCGGATTTCCTGTGGATCGGGACCAACGGCGGGATAAGCCGTTTTCAAAAGGATAAGAAAATCTGGAAAAACTATTCTCAGAACGAGGGATTAACAGAGGTGGAGATCAAATCCTTGGTCAAAGCAGGGACCCAGATATGGGCGGGGAGCATCGGAGGGGCCCTTTTTGAATATGATCCTGCTTCGGATTCTTGGAAGAAGATTGACCCCACCGATCCTTGTAAAAGCGGAGGAATTCATTCCATCGCAGTAACCAAGGAGAAAATTTTTGTTTGCAGGGATAATGGGGTAAGCATTTATCATATTCCAAAAGGCCAATGGGAATCCCTGACCGCTTCGGATGGGTTGTTGAGCAACACCGTCTTCTGCGCAGCAGAGGATAAAGACAGCATCTGGTTCGGTACAGACAAAGGCGTCTCAAGGCTCATGTTAACACCATAGTGCTGGTAGTAGTGAACCTTTGGTGCTGTGAAGCAAGTTTAAGAAAAATGTCAAATGACAAAGTTCAAATGGCAAATCAAATCCAAAGCTCAAATTTCAAAATTTTCCAGGTTTGAACTTTGACATTCATTTGACATTTGGATTTTGACATTTGAAATTATAGAATTCCATTTCAGATATAGTGCTTCGAATCTAAGTTCAAGGAGGTTTCATGGATCATCCCCCGAAAAAGAAGATCACCCGGAGACAGTTCATCAAGGGTTCGGCGGCTGCGGCGGTCATTCCCCTCTTGGGGGGCGAACTTCCCTTTTATGGCTCTCTTGCTCATGCTGCTGAAGAGGCGGATCTCGTCATCGCCAAGACTGGATCTCCTTCTCAGCTTCTACAGGCAGCCATGACGCCCTTAGGGGGAATGGGCCGATTTGTGAAGAAGGGGCAACGGGTGGTCATCAAGGCCAATATCGCCTGGGCGAGGACACCGGAGCAGGCCTGCACCAATAACCCGGACCTCCTTTCGGCATTGATCAAGATGTGTTATGACGCCGGGGCCAAACGGGTGGCAGTCTGGGACCATACCTGCGATAATTACCAATTCGCCTTCTCGCGGTCTGGACTCAAAGAGACGGCTCAAAAGGCAGGGGCGGATATCTTCTCAGGCCATGGTCACAATGTCTACAAACAGCTGGAAGTCCCGAAGGGCAAGAAGCTAAAGACGGTGGAGGTGCTGAGGGATGTCCTTGAGACAGATGTCTTTATCAATTTCCCTCTTCCCAAACATCATTTTGCAACGGAACTCACCCTTGGATTAAAGAACTTAATGGGGATTGTCTGGGACATGGAGCAGTTCCACAAGATTGACCTCCATCAGTGCATTGCCGATATTAATACGATCCGGAAGCCCGACCTCGTGGTGGTCGATGCGATACGAATTCTCACGACAAACGGTCCCAAGGGCCCCGGGAAAACAGAGGATATTGGCGAGGTCATTGCCTCCACCGATATCGTAGCGGTCGATGCCTATTCTGCCGCGTTCTTTAAGCATCCCAAAACAGGAAGGCCCTTCAAACCCGAAGAGATCAAGTTTGTCAAAAATGCTTTCGAGTTAGGATTAGGTCAGATTGATCTCTCAAAGGTTCGAGTCAAGAAGGTCAGTGCCACATGAAGAGAGCCATCCCTTACCTGAGAAGGGCGGTTCAAATCCTTTCTTTCTGTGTCCTTCTCTACCTCATCATTCAAACCGCTTTCCCCCTGGAACTGAAGATACCGGTTGACCTCTATCTTCGGCTCGATCCCTTCGTCGCCATGATCACGATCCTCGCTCAGAAAGAGGTCATTCTGCGGATGCTTCCAGCTTTTGGAGTCCTTCTTCTCGTGGTCCTCTTCGGAAACTTCTTCTGTGGGTGGTTCTGTCCCATGGGCACGGCGATTGACTTCTTCGATCGAATTCTCTTCAGGGAAAAAAAGCGGATGAAGGGTTTTAATGACCAATCCCTTAGAAGGCTCCGATACGGCGTCTTTTTCTTCTCCCTGGCCGCTGGTCTTATGGCTTTCCAGGTCATGTATCTCCTCGACCCGATCAGCCTGATCACCCGGACACTGGTCATTACCTTTTATCCCCCTGCTATTTTGATTTTCAATCATCTCTTACCCAAGGTTCAGACAATCCTGCCTCGTAACCCTATCATCGTGTCTTCCATTCCTCTGCCCGTATTCAAGGTGAACCTTTTTATCTTTGTCTTTTTTGTTTTCATTCTTGCTCTGGGAGTTGTGCGGAAAAGATTCTGGTGCCGTTATCTCTGTCCCCTCGGCGCACTCTTCTCGATCTTTTCACGGCTTCGAATCTTCAGGCGGTCCGTCACGGACGATTGTACCCGCTGCCAGCAGTGCGTGAGAGAGTGTCCAGTGGGAGCCATTCCTCAAGATGCACCCCAGCACTATCGTCAGCAGGATTGCATCTCCTGTTTCAAATGCCTTGAATGTCCTCCGGAAGTTACCACGTTCAAATTTATCACTCCAAGCTGGAAGTCAACAAATGGGGTGGACCTCTCGAGGAGATACGTTTTAGGATCTTTAGGCTTTGGTTTCGTTTCAGCGCTGGTGATCAAGGCGAATCCGCTCCAGACGGAGAGCGGATTGAAGAATAACAGGCTCATCCGGCCTCCAGGAGCTCTTCCGGAAGAGAGATTCGTATCTGTCTGCAGTGGTTGTGGCGAATGTTTGAAGGTCTGTCCAAATAATGCCCTTCAATCAACCCTCTTAGAGGCAGGCCTGGCTGGCCTCTATACCCCGCGTCTTGTTCCTCGGATCGGCTACTGTGAGGAATTCTGTAATTTCTGCGGAAGGGTCTGCCCTACGGAGGCGATCCGGGCTCTTCCCATTGAAGAGAAGCGCCTCATTCAGATGGGAGTCGCCCATATCGACAAGACGCGATGTATTGCCTGGGATACGGGGAAGATCTGTCTCGTCTGTAACGAAAAGTGCTCCTACCATGCCATTGTAGGCGATGATAAAAAACGTCCCATTGTCAAAGAAGAGAAGTGCACCGGTTGTGGCATCTGTGAAAACAAGTGTCCGGTCGATGGAGAAGCGGCCATCATCGTCTACTCCTTTGGTGCCCAGAAGAAGTTGAAACCAGAACCTTCAACCAACAACACTTAAGCACCAAATCCCAAGCCCCTGCCTTCGTCCCGCCAAGGCGGGACTTCGCGCAGGCAGGCCAAATTCCCCCCACTTCCTCCCTCTCCCCGGCGGGGAGAGGGGAAGGGTGAGGGGGCTCTAAACGAAAACGTTTCCATAATTTGATGAATTCGTGAAAAGTTGTCATTCCCGTGAAGACGGGAATCCAGAAGAACTCCTACCCCCTGAGAAGACTGGATTCCTGCTTGCGCAGGAATGACGGAAAGTAGCTTTCTTGGACTTTTTTGCGGACCCTCAAGTTTGGAATTTGTTTGGGATTTGGGATTTGTAATTTGGTATTTTCTATCTGGACTTCCGGAAGAATTGACCCACTTTCTATTTCCCCTGCCGTTGTTGTAAAATGATTCAATGAATCGATTTAAGCTCGTTTCCGAATTCGAACCCAAAGGCGATCAGCCGCAGGCCATTGATGCTTTGAGCCAGGGGGTTCAAGAGGGGGCTCCCCACCAGGTCCTTCTGGGCGTGACTGGCTCTGGAAAGACCTTCACCATGGCCAACGTGATTGAGAGGGTCCAGAGACCCACTCTGGTCATTTCCCATAACAAGACCCTGGCGGCCCAACTCTACGGTGAATTCAAGGAGCTTTTCCCTGAGAATGCAGTCGAATTTTTTGTGAGTTATTACGATTACTACCAGCCAGAGGCCTATATTCCATCCAGCGACACCTATATCGAGAAGGACACGCTCATCAATGACCACATCGATAAGATGCGCCATTCCGCGACCCGCTCCCTCCTCGAAAGAAACGATGTCATCATCGTTGCCAGTGTCTCCTGTATCTATGGTCTGGGATCTCCTGAGGCCTATCACGGGATGCTTCTCTTTCTGGAGAAGGGGATGACCATCTCCAGAGAGGAGATTCTCTCAAAATTGGTGGAGATTCAATACCTGCGGGACGATCTGGATTTTCACCGGGGAACCTTTCGAGTCCGCGGCGATGTGATCGAAGTCTTCCCGGCTCATGAGGAGAACAAGGCCATTCGGATCGAGCTCTTTGGAGACGAAGTTGACGCCCTCTCTGAAATCGATCCTCTCAGGGGAAAGATCCTTCAGCCCTTGGATAAAGTTCCCATCTATCCCGGGAGTCACTATGTCACCTTTCCGGATCGAATAAAGATCGCCATCGGGAATATTCGGCAGGAGTTGAAAGAAAGGGTGGAATGGTTTAGGTCTCAAAATCGTCTTCTGGAGGCCCAGAGACTGGACCAGAGGACGAATTTTGATCTCGAGATGCTTCAGGAACTTGGTTATTGCCAAGGGATTGAAAACTATTCCCGACATCTCACTGGAAGGAGGCCGGGCGAGCCTCCTCCGAACCTGCTCGATTATTATCCAAAGGATTACCTCTTATTCATTGATGAGAGCCATGTCACCATTCCCCAATTGATCGGAATGTTTCGGGGAGACCGATCCCGGAAAGAGACCCTGGTCGAATACGGATTTCGTCTGCCTTCAGCGCTCGACAACCGGCCTCTTATGTTTGAAGAGTTTGAGAAGCGTGCTAACCAAGTCATCTATGTCTCTGCAACTCCCAGTGAGTATGAGATGAAGAAGAGCAGTGGAAGCATTGTGGAGCAGATCATTCGACCCACAGGGTTGAGTGACCCTGTCCTGTCAGTCAAGCCGGCCAAGAATCAGGTTGACGATCTCTTAGAAGAGATACGACAACAGGTGAAGAGGAAGGAGAGGGTCCTTGTGACTACCCTTACCAAACGAATGGCAGAGGACCTCACTGAATATTATGCTGACCTGGGAATTCGAGTGAAGTACCTTCATTCCGACATCGACACCCTTGACCGGGTGGAGATAATCCGGGAACTTCGCCTTGGGAAATTTGATGTCCTGGTCGGCATTAATCTCTTGAGAGAGGGGCTTGACCTCCCGGAAGTTTCGCTGGTTGCCATTTTGGACGCTGACAAGGAAGGGTTCCTCCGGTCTGAAAAGTCCTTGATCCAGACCTTTGGTCGGGCTGCCCGAAATGTGAACGGTCGGGTCATTCTCTACGCGGATAAGATGACAGGCTCGATGGATCAAGCTATCCTGGAGACGGATCGCAGAAGAAGGATTCAGGATGAGTATAATAAAGTGCACGACATAACTCCCCAGACCGTAAAGAAATCGGTTCGCAATATTCTGGCATCAATTTATGAAGCGGACTACTTCACCGTACCTGCCGTTTCCGACTTTAAAGAGGGGTATTTATCCCCTAAAGAGATTCCAAAAATGATTGAAAAGCTTAAGAAAGAAATGAAGGAAGCAGCCAGCCGGCTCGAATTTGAGCGGGCTGCAGAGCTTCGCGATAAAATCCACGAACTTGAAGAAACGGAACTGAAGATGAGATAATCCCCCCTCTCCCCCCTTTATAAAAGGGGGGTTGGGGGGATTGGGGAAATTAAACTAGTATGAACCCCTTAGATCAAATCATTGCCCGTCTGCCCACCAACTCAGGGGTCTATCTTTTTAAAGATAAGAAGGGAACGATTCTCTATGTGGGGAAGGCGGGAAATATCAAGCATCGGGTGAGTTCCTATTTCCAGAGAGCGGGCGGAAAGAATGTGAAGACTCTGGCCATGCTGGAAAAAGTGGCGGAGATCGATACCATCGTCACCGATACCGAAAAAGAGGCCTTCATCCTGGAGAACAACCTGATCAAGGAGAACCGTCCACGATATAATGTGAAATTGAGGGATGATAAGAATTATCCATGCCTCAGACTCACCATTGAAGAGGAATTCCCCACGTTGTGCATCGTGAGGCGGATTAAGAAAGACCGCTCCCTCTATTTTGGCCCTTATCCCTCAGCCACCTCTCTTAGAGAGACATTAAAACTAATCAGAAGGCTCTTTCCCATTCGAACCTGTCTTGACACAAAATTTACGAGTCGTTTGAGGCCTTGCATCAATTACGAAATGGGTCGCTGCTTGGGCCCCTGTTGTGATAAGACAAACCCAGCGCAATACCGGGAAGTGGTGAAGGAGGTGAGAATGTTTCTCGAAGGAAAAAACAGAGACCTGGTGGGGAGGCTGGAGAAAAGGATGGAAGGAGAATCAGAGCGACTCAACTTTGAGGCGGCTGCTAAGATTCGGGATCAGATCCAGCACATCGAGACGGTGATCGAAAAACAGAAGATTGTATCGAGTGATTTTGTCGACCAGGACGTGATCGGTTTCCATCGTCAGGATCATACCGTCATTGTCCACCCTCTCTTTATCAGGGCAGGAAAACTCCTTGGAGGCAAAGGGTTTACCTTCCCATCCTCCGGGCTTCCTGATGAGGAGATCGTTTCTTCCTTCCTTCATCAGTACTATCGTGAAGGTAAATTTATCCCTGAACAGATATTGCTTCCGAAGGGTGTTCCTGAACAAAACCTGATCGAAGAGCGGCTGGCGGATCTGAAAGGGAAAAAGGTTCGGATTCTCGTCCCTGTGAGGGGGGACAGAAAGCATCTTCTCCAAATGGCAAGTGAAAATGCTGAGAAATATCTCCATTCAGAGGCCGAGCTTGAAAGGGATCAGAAGAAAATCCTTGAAGCCCTGAAGGAAAAGCTTCACCTGAGAAGAACTCCCCGAAGGATCGAGGCCTTCGATATCTCGAATTTCCAGGGTGGACATGCGGTGGGTTCCATGGTCTTCTTTGAAGATGGAAGACCCCATAAAGAAGGATACCGCCATTTCAAGATCAGGACAGTGGAGGGTGCAGACGATTACGGCATGATGTATGAGGTCCTCCTCCGCCGTTACCAAAAAGCCGTGGGAGAGGATGATCTTCCGGATCTTGTGTTATTGGATGGTGGAAGAGGTCAATTGAATGTGGCCCAGGAGGTATTCAAAGAACTCCAGGTCAAGGAGATCGATCTCATCAGCCTCGCCAAGGAAAGAATAGTTCCAGGGACCCAGGCAGCTCGATATGGAAAGACTGAAGAGAAAATCTTCCACCCTCAATTTAAGGAACCCTTCCGCCTAGGAAGGCAATCTCCGGTCCTCCATTTTCTAGACCGGATCCGTGACGAAGCTCATCGTTTCGCCATTACCTATCATAAGAAAATGAGAAGCAAAGAGACGATCAAATCTGTCATCGGGAATATAGGGGGAATCGGAAAAGTGAGAGAGAGGGAACTCCTTAAACATTTTGGCAGCGTGGAAGGAATAAAAAAAGCCGGTTTGGCCGATCTAACAAAGGTGCCGAAGATGGACGAAAAACTGGCCCAAAAAGTCTATGCCTTTTTCAGGGAAAATGATGAATGAGGCTTTCGGCTGCCGGTTTTCCTGATTCAGACCGATAGGAGTTGCCCCAAGCGTTTCAGGCCTGTGCGGTCGTGAGTCCGGTCTCACAACGGAACCAAGACGCGTAGGTGACATTAAAGCCGGCCTTCTTGAAATCTTTAACAATCGGATCAAGGTTGCTTGTCTTCAATCGAAGTACAATCATCCAATCTTTCTTCTCTGGTCTGGGTAGAGAGATCATACTCAAGATGATGGTTTGATGTTGATTGGCAATTGAAATAATCTTTTCGAGATCTGTCAGCTTTCCACCCAGTCCCTCAATCGTGATTCTCGACCCTTCCTCTCTTATCCCTAAGGCGCGGGCTAGAAACCTGACAATATCCGACTCCGTGGCGATACCCACCAGTTTTCCATTCTCTACCACTGGGAATGAACCTACCTTTTTCTCCTGTCCGAGCCTCAAGGCTTCCTCGAAGGGCGTATCAGGGGTCAGGGTTATAGGGTCTTTCTTCATGATTTCTTTCACCTTCATTTTTGACAATAGATAATTCAACTCATGGATGCTCAATGAGGTAGCAGGTGAAGGCGAGGCTTCAAGCAGATCATGCTTCGTGATAATCCCCTTCAATTTCCCTTTATCAACGACGGGTAGCCTTCGAATATTGTTCTCTTTCATTATTCTCTGTGCATCCAGAACCAACGTGTCACTTTCTACAGTAATTGGGTTCTTTGTCATCATATCCCTGATTCTCATAACCATCCCTCCTTTTAGCGTCCGTGAAACCCTCCATCATTTTGAGACCACCAAAATGTTCTAATCTGTGACCACCCTGTTAAAACCTACTTATCTCCCCTACATTAAAATAATTATGACCAGACCAATTATCCAGCAGTAGTATGAAAAATTCGAGATTTTACCTATCGTATTGATTTTAATAAGAAAAGTCAAGGACAGAATTCCCACACCAAATGCAACAACTGTACCGATGAGGGTGATCCCGAGCTCCTGGATGGAGCCGAACTTCTTAAACTCTAAAACGGTTGCTCCTAGAATAGCAGGAATGGAGAGGAGAAAGGAAAACCGTGCAGAGAGGTCTCGGTCTAATCCGCAAAAGAGGCCTGTTGATATGGTTGCCCCTGACCGGGAGATTCCTGGAATGATGGCCATCCCCTGGGCAATTCCGATAAGGACTGAATCGAGCCATCCCATCCTCATGATTTTCCTTCCCTCTTTTTTTGTCCAGCGGGTCAACCAGAGAAAGAAGCCTGTGATGAGAAGCATCCCTCCCACAAGTTTCGGCTGGGAGAAAAAAGATTCAAACCAATCCTTAAGAAGGAGCCCTATCAGACCGGTAGGGACGGTAGCGACGATGATCCAGAGAAGAAACCTTGCTCCCGGCTGTTCTTTTCCTTTTCCTCCAAAAGTCGCTCTTATTCCATGAAGGATCTCCAGAATATCTTTCCAGAAATAAACCATCACAGCAAAGAGGGTTCCGATGTGAAGCATGACATCGAAGAAGATTGGGGGTTCTTGCATTCCAAGGAGGGATTGGAAAAAAACGAGATGCCCTGAACTGCTGACGGGCAGAAATTCCGTTATTCCCTGAACGATTCCAAGGAAGATGGCCTGGAGGAGATTAATCTTGTAGCTCCTTTATCGAATGTTCTCAGAGCAGTTGAATAAATGTTCCCCTCCCTTTAGCCGTCTTTTTCCTGCCGAGGGCAGGCAAGGGAGGTTGGGAGGGATTTGGATTAACCTTCTCACGCTATGCGCCATGTTACTTAATGTCCCTTGAAGGCGCTTACCGCAGACTGCACTTTGCCCTCCATGAGCTTTTTAATCTCCAGAAGTC
>CAYMJV010000038.1:9385-30469 GCA_964390545.1 uncultured Syntrophaceae bacterium | reverse complement strand
TTTTTTTGATTGGATGGACAGCCTCCTGGGATATGATCGACCCATTTCGGCAAAGAAATTCTGGGGCGAGGAATAATCGGATAAACACCACGGAGAGTGTGATGGTTCCAATCTTACAGGTCAAGAATTTGAAAACTTTCTTCTATACGCCAGAAGGGGTTGGGAAAGCAGTGAATGGAATCAGCTGGAATCTTGATCGGAAAGAAACTCTTGGCATCGTAGGGGAATCAGGGTGTGGAAAAAGTGTAACCGCTCTTTCCATTCTCCGGTTAATCCCCGATCCTCCCGGAAAAATCGTGGAAGGGGAGATCCTCTTCGAAGGGAATGATCTTCTGAAGCTCTCAGAGAGGGAGATGGAAAAAATAAGGGGTGATAAGATTTCCATGATCTTTCAGGATCCGACCAATTCTCTGGATCCTGTGTTCACCACCGGAGATCAGATTGCAGAAGTCTTTCGGTTTCACCAGGGAATGTCCAGAAAAGAAGCCCTGGAACGTTCCATCGAGGCCCTGAAGATCGTCAGGATTCCCTCCCCCGAGAAGAGGGTCTCTGAATATCCTTATCAGATGAGCGGCGGAATGCAGCAACGGGTCATGATTGCCATGGCATTAGCCTGTCGACCGCAGATCCTCATTGCGGATGAGCCCACCACAGCCCTTGACGTCACCATCCAGGCGCAGATCCTTGATTTGATGCTCAAGCTCAAAGAGGAACTGGATACGGCGATTATTCTGATCACCCATGATTTAGGAATCATTTCAGAGACGGCGCAGCGGGTCATCGTTATGTATGCTGGGGAGATCGTCGAGGAGGCCGTGGTCGATGAAATCTTTGATAACCCGCTCCATCCTTACACACGAGGCCTTTTACAGTCCATACCACGGGCAGATGCGAAGGGAAAGAAGCTCAGCAGACTTCAGGAGATCCCGGGCGTCGTTCCCAGCTTGAATCAACTGCCAAAAGGCTGCCTTTTTTATCCAAGGTGTCCTGACGTCATGAAGATATGCCGGGAAGAATCTCCCGAAAAGAAGCAGATCTCCGGCCAATCCTCTGTCCGGTGTTGGCAGTATCTGAAATAAAAAGAGGTAGTTCCTATGCTGTTAGAAGTGAAGGATCTCAAGAAATATTACCCTGTCAGGTCTAAGCTTTTCGCTAAGACAAAGGAATTGGTCTACGCCTTGGATGGGGTCAGTTTCTCCATTGAAGAGAGCAGAACCCTTGGCCTCGTGGGAGAGAGTGGTTGCGGGAAATCCACCGCAGGCAGAGCCATCCTGCGTCTCATCGAGCCAACATCAGGTCAGGTCTATCTGGAAGGGGTGGATATCTGCAAACTGACCAAGAACGAATTAAAGGATTACCGAAAGAAAATGCAGATTATCTTTCAAGATCCCTTTGGTTCTCTCAATCCCAAACAGACGGTTGCGAAAATTGTGAGTGAACCTCTGGACAATTATAATGTCGAAAAGGGGAAAACTCGGGAAGAGATGGTCGTCCAACTTCTCACCCGAGTTGGGCTCAAACCTGAAGATATGTCCCGTTACCCTCAGGAGTTCAGTGGCGGACAGAGGCAAAGGATTGGGATTGCAAGGGCCCTGGCCCTCCGCCCCAAACTGATCATCGGGGATGAACCGGTTTCAGCACTCGATGTCTCAATTCAGGCTCAGGTTTTGAATCTTATGAAGGATCTACAGGAGGAATTCCGACTGTCTTATATCTTCATTTCGCACGACCTGGGTGTGGTGAGGCATATGAGCGATCGGATTGCTGTCATGTACCTGGGAAGATTCGTTGAACTGGCCTTCGGAGAAGAGCTCTATGAAACCCCTCTGCATCCTTATTCACAGGCGCTTCTGTCTTCTATTCCCACCGCAAACTCGGAGATAAAAAAGCGTCGCATCATCCTGGAAGGCGATGTTCCAAGTCCGATTCATCCGCCTTCCGGATGTCGGTTTCATCCACGATGTCCCCTTTTTCAAAAAGATCAAAATCCTGTCTGTCAACAGGAGTTCCCTGAGTTTAGAGAAATTAGACCGAGCCACTGGGTCTCTTGTCATCAAATCCAAGATTAGAGCTTTCTTAAACCATCGCCCAACATATTCAGCCCTAGGACTGTGATGAAGATCGCAAGTCCTGGGAATGTAGCATACCACCAGGCGATTCCAAAATAAGTGCGCCCCTCACTGAGCATGCTTCCCCATGCAGGCGTTGGAGGTTGGACACCTAACCCCAGAAAACTGAGTCCGGCTTCTGCCAGGATCATCCAGGACATGGATACCGTAGCGATGACAATGAGAGGAGAAAGGATATTCGGAAAGATATGGCGCAGGATGATCTTAGCATTGGACGTTCCCACAGAACGAGCCGCTTCGACAAAATCCTTTTCCTTGACAGAAAGGGTGGAGCCACGAGACACCCGCCCAAATTGGATCCATGTAACTACGCCTAACACTAGGATAATGCTCCAGATACTTGGGGGGATAAAAGCCATCAATGCAATCGCGAGAAAGATGGCTGGAAAGGAAAGTTGGATGTCAGCAATGCGCATGATGAGCGAATCGATCCAGCCCCCATAAAAGCCAGAAATGAGGCCGAGGAAGGTTCCGATCGTTGAACCGATTAAAACAGAGCCAACGCCAACAAGCAGGGAAACTCTTGCCCCATGCAGGATACGGCTCAAGAGATCCCTCCCCAGGTGATCCGTGCCCAACGGATATGTCCAGCTCCCGCCTTTGGCCCAACAAGGAGGTTTCAGGGCAAGCTTCAGATCCTGCTTTGCATAATCATGAGGAGAAAGAATTCCTGCAAAGAGGGCCATCAGAACGACCACCCCTGTGAAGAAGATTCCGAAGTTGAACATGGTATTCTCTTTTGCAAGCCTTATCTTCATCTTTTCTCCTCACTAAGTGTATCTGATCTTCGGATCGATAACGGCATAGAGAACGTCTACAATAAAATTGATCATCACAAAAAGCAGAGAGATGACCAGAACGGTTGCCCTGATGAGGGGGAGGTCTCTCATGGTGATGGCGCTATAGAGGAGCCACCCAATTCCAGGCCAGGCAAAGACCGTCTCGATGATCACAGACCCTCCCAGCAAGGCCCCGAATTGAAGGCCCACCACCGTCACGATGGGGATTAAAGAATTCTTGAGGGCATGTTTGTACTGGAGAATCCAGCGCGGAACCCCCTTTGCCCTCAGGGCCACGACATAACTTTTTTCGAGCTCATCCACCATGCTGGCACGGGTGAGGCGCGTGAAAAGGCCAATCAAATGAAGGCTATTTGCCACTGCAGGAAGAACAAGGTGGCTCAGGCCCCCCCTCCCAGAGGGCGGGAACCATTGAAGGTAGCCAGCGAAAAAAAGAATCAATAGAATGCCAGCCCAGAATCCGGGAAGTGAAATGCATGAGAGCGATGCGACGACGCCGATGTGGTCATAGATAGAGTTCTTCCGGACCGCTGTGAAGATTCCGAGAGGAATGGATACGCACACGGCGATGAGGACCGCGAAAGCTACGAGCTGAAGCGTTGTCGGAAGCCGTTGGAGCACAAGTTTCAGTGACTCCTGACGATATCGAAAGGAATCACCCAGATCCCCTTTGAATGCTTGTTTCACAAAAGTGATATACTGGATGTAAATGGGTCGATCCAGGCCGAACTGGACCTTAATGTTTTCCATGTCTTCAGGGCTTGCATCCATTGGGACTAAAGCCCTAACCGGATCCCCAGAGAGGTAGACGAGGAAAAAAGATAGAATGCTAACCACAATCAGAACGAGTACCGCCTGCCATAGACGTTCCAGGAGCAATCGGCGCACGAGAGATTATTCCTCCATAACCCAGATATGATTACATTCATCGTCCCCTTTAGAGAGCATCTTGGTACGTATTAATTTCATCTTAGGATTGACAGCCTTCGTTGCCTCAAAATCACATTCACAAAACATGAGTCCCATTTCTGGAATGCCATGTTTTTTAAATATTTCAAAGGGGATGCATCGTTTCACCTTCAAACGGATGGTTTTGTCAGAGGCCTCTAAGATTTCGATGTTACCTTTGTAAGAATCGACGACTTCTCTCACTTTCTGTCCATAGATGATCAGGTCTCTTTTTTCAGGAGGGATATGCTCCATCCCTTTGATCAACCGGGCGGATTGATAACGAATATAAGCCCGCAAAATAATCTCAAGAGCCTTTTGTTTTCCCAGACTGTTGATCATTTCCTTGGCTATGGCGATGGGCAGCTCCAACTCTTTTTCCATCTGTTTGAAAAGTTCATCCTCCATCTCTTTACTCCTGACGATTCGTTCTATGTCCTACCTGCTCATTGCTTTCTGCCTACTGCTTTCCTCCGATCTCCCTTAACAGACGTCCGTATCCTTTGATGGGGATATGAACGCCGCTGAGCGACATCAACTTCCATAAAGTTGCTTGATTCGATGAGATTACGGGTTTCTTCATTTTCTCCTCAAGGGCCTCAATAATGGGAATGGCCTGAAAATCTGTACAAGAGATCAATAGCCCTTCTGCCTTATCTGTATTTGCTGATACACCCAATTCATAAATAGTTTTAGGATTAACCCTCCTGATCTCTTGTGAACTGGACAGACGAAGGGATTTGAGATTTACTACATGACATCTTTGGGAGGAGAGGTAGGCTTTCATTAACTCATTGATGGGATCTGGATAAGGGGTCACAAGGGCTAAGTTCGTCAGGTTGAGACTTCTCAGGGCTGAGATAATGGACTCCGAAGTGGTCGTGGCAGGCGAAACAATCTTTTCCATCCGTTCAACTAAATGCCTATCCCATGAAGGACCTTCAATAAAGCTTCCAGAGGTACAAGCAAAAGCCACCGCCCTGATTTTGGCTTGTGCAAGGGATTCGAGTGATTCTTCTAAATGGTCTTCCAAACGTTTAAGGTTTTCGACCGTGGTTTCGTCCGAAGGGACCGGAAGTCTCGAGAAATGGATCGTGATTTCTCGTGGAGCCATTCGATACATATCCGGCTCCACCACCGTATTGACCGACGGGACCAAAACCCCTAACCGCACTGGATCTTTATTTGTGAATGATCGGTCATCCAAGTGGATGCTCTCTTTCACTATTTTACACAATGGAATAATTGAGAAGATGAAATTTGAAAGGGGATCAACCCAAGACTTGAGGTCGACCCCCTTTATTCTAGTTAGGTTACATAGGCTTCGTTCAGGATGATAAACCCGTCTGCCCGCGGGGCGAAGTTTTTGAGGCGATCCCGAACCCCATAGATATCTTGGGCGTAGTACATATAGAGGTAGAGGCCATCGTCAAAGACAGTTCTTGATAGTTTCTGATAGATGGCATTCCTCTTTTGGACGTCAAAAGTCTCTCCGGCCTCATCAAGAAGCTTGTTAAATTCATCGTTATGGTATCCCATCCAGGCATAGGACTTGACCCTGGAATCCATATTCTTGGAAAAATAACGTTGAGCATAGGGGCTTTCTTCTCCAATGAAAAATCCATGGAAATTTCTGTAATTCTTGAGGAACATCACCCATTCCATGGCGACCACCTTCATATTGAAGCCTGCTTCTTTCACCTGATGAGATACTGCCTCAACGAGTTCCTTATCCTTGAGATAGCGGCCTGCTGGTGTGATTACTTCAATATCCACCCCCTGCACATAACCTGCCTCAGCCAGGAGCTTTTTTGCTTTCGCAGGATCATAGGGGTAGGGCTTGATATTTGGATTGTGACCCTCGATATCGGGTCCGACCGGGTCAGACATAACATAACCAGCCCCCTGAAGAACGTATTTGACAAGATTCTCTTTGTCGGCTGCATAGTTGAAGGCCTGTCTTGCCTTCACGTTATCAAAAGGAGGCTTCGCACAATTGATCATAATGCCCATTCTCCAGATGGACTGTCTACGCAGGACTTTCATCCCTTCCCCAGAAATCTCTCCAGTCAATTCAGGTGGAACCTTATTGATGATGTCGGCCCCTCCCGTCCTGAGTTCAACGAGACGGGTAGAGGGCTCTCTCACAGGCCTCCAGATGATCGTTTTGACCCTCGGCTTCGGTCCATAATAGGCTGGATTGGCTTCAATGACAGTCCTTTCCATCGGTATCCATTCCTTAAATACAAATGGTCCCGTGCCAATGGGTTTCTTAACCACATCCTTGCCAAGTTCATTCACAGCTTTAGGTGACATCATATGGATGTCCCGGAGGACATAAAGAAGAACAGAATAGGGGGTCTTCGTTTTGATCTTAACCGTAGACTTGTCCATGGTTTCTATCGTTTCCACAGGCTCCATGAGTCCTCTGAAAAGGGCTTTCGTCTTCGGATCCATATATCTTTCCAGATTGAATTTCAAAACGGAGGCGTCGAAGGGTTCCCCATTCGTAAATTCAACACCTTTTTTCAGATGGAAGATCCATGTGAATTTGTCTGGGTTTTCCCAGGAAGTGGCAAGCATAGGCTTATGCTCGCGTGTGACAAGGCATTCAAAAATATGGTATCCGATCATCCTGCCGTCATCAGAAATCCAGGAGTGGGGATCGTAGGAATCAGCATCAGCAGATGTCACTACATTGATTGTCCCGGATGGAGCCTGGGCTGAGCTTGTGTTCGGTGTCACCCCTATCAAACCTCCCGTGGCTAACCCTCCCACAGTTGCCCCGGCCATCTTCAAAAAACCACGACGGGATACCCCCTCATCCCTTTTCCAACGTTCTTTCTTTCGATTCATAAATTTCCTCCTTTCTTTGTCATTCGGGTTTCCCCCTAGGCACGACGACTCATTTATTAGACCTTTGAGCCTTGTCACTATTCTTTCTTAACTAAAGTAGAGGGGAAATGCGTCTTCGGCGACCTTGGTGTTGTTCTTAATAAGCAATTATCAACTCCCAAGTGACAATTGTCAAGAAAAACGGATGGGTCTATCATTAAGAGTTTATATACCTCAATTGAAAAACCAAATACTTTTTGGTACTATCCGTCTATTGGAGATCAAGTAACAGATCGTACTTCAGAGATGGAATGAGATAAGCTTCGACAAAATAATGGAAAAAGAACTGTTACGGATTAAAGGGTTAAAGACTTATTTCCATACCCACCTTGGAGTTGCCAAGGCTGTCGACGATCTGGATTTGGACGTGAACCAAGGAGATATCCTGGGCATTGTTGGAGAATCAGGATGCGGAAAAAGTGTGACCGCGCTTTCCGTGATGCGGCTGGTCAAATGCCCACCCGGGAAAATAGAGACTGGCGAAATCGTCTTCGAGGGGCAGGATCTGCTGAGAGTGGCGATCTCCGAAATGAGGAAGATCAGAGGGAATAAGATATCCATGATCTTTCAGGAACCAATGACCTCACTGAACCCCGTGTTCAAGGTAGGCGATCAGATCTCGGAATCGTTCCGACTCCATCAAGGTTTTTCAAGGAAAGAGGCACTCAACCGCTCCATCGAAATGTTAAGAATGGTTGGAATACCATCCCCTGAAAAGAGGGTAGGGGACTATCCCCATCAATTAAGTGGCGGGATGAGACAACGGGTGATGATTGCCATGGCTATCTCATGCAGACCGAATCTGATGATTGCCGATGAGCCCACGACTGCCCTTGACGTCACCATCCAAGCCCAGATTCTGGACCTGATGCTTAAACTCAAGGAGGAGACAGGGACGTCGATCATCCTGATCACACACAATCTCGGTGTCATCGCTGAAATGGCCCAATACGTGGCGGTTATGTATGCAGGCAAAATGGTCGAACAAGCAGAGGTTCATGAGCTCTTTCATCATCCCATACACCCCTATACGGTTGGACTGTTGAATTCTGTCCCGCGACCGGACCTGCTCGAACGAAAGGGGAAGCCTTTAGAGACGATCGCCGGTGTGGTTCCAAGCTTGATGCACCTTCCAAAGGGGTGCAAATTCAGTGACCGGTGCAACAGGGTGTCGAACCCATGCCAAAATGAAGAACCACCTTTTGTTGAGGTAGCTCCAGGGCATCGATGCCGCTGTTTCTTCTTCGAAGCCTAAGGAAAGGCGATGAGTGTATCGAATCTGGTAGAGGTGAGCAACCTAAGAAAGTTTTATCCGATCCGTCAGGGCCTCCTCGGAAAAGCAGTCGGAAGCGTAAAGGCCGTGGACGGTGTCAGTCTGACGATCCAGGAGAAGGAGACTCTTGGTTTGGTCGGTGAGAGCGGCTGCGGAAAATCGACGCTCGGCCGCCTTCTTCTGCGTCTCGAAGAACCGACCGAGGGAACGGTTATCTACAATGGGCAAGATATCCTGAAGCTCGACAAAGAAGAACTTCGACTTCTCCGGGAGAAAATGCAGATTATCTTTCAGGACCCTTACTCTTCACTGAATCCGAGATATACGGTCTCTCAACTGATCGTGGAGCCCTTGATCATCCACAAGAAGGGGGATGCGCGATTCCGGAAAGCCCGGGTGATGGAGCTCATCAAAGATGTGGGGCTGCAAGAAGAGCACCTTGACCGATATCCTCACGAATTCTCAGGAGGGCAGAGACAGCGTATTGGGATCGCAAGGGCTCTGGCCCTCAATCCGAAATTCTTAGTGTGCGACGAACCCGTCTCAGCGCTCGACGTGTCAATTCAAGCCCAGGTGATCAACCTGCTGCAAGAACTTCAAAAAAAATATGGCCTTGCCTACTTATTCATCTCTCATGACCTACTGGTCATTCAACATCTCTGCAGTCGAATTGCGGTCATGTATCTTGGAAAGATTGTGGAGCTCTCCCCAACCCAGATGATCTTTGAAGAGGCCATGCATCCCTACACACGGGCCCTTCTGGCGGCCTCCCCCATTCCTGATCCGGATCAAAAAAAGGAGCGAATCATACTGGCTGGAGACGTGCCCAGTCCCATCACGCCCCCTCCCGGATGCCATTTCCATACCCGTTGTCCAAAGGCTTTCGATCGATGTCGGGAGGAAAGTCCAATTCTGCGAGAACTGAGGCCGAATCACTTTGTGAGCTGTTTTCTCTACGAATAGAAACCCGAAGGAAGGGAAGGTAACGTAGTCAATCAGAAGTGCCTTTCATTGTCATTCCGGGCTTGACCCGGAATCCAGTGTCTCTTGGCTGGATTCCCGCTTTCGCGGGAATGACGGCGTCGAGATTAATGTAAAGAAGTGTCAGATTTACTACAGTAGCATGTGGCATCGCTCCTTCGTGAGATTCATTTCTTATCCTTTCCCACAGCCCGATTGATTTCTTCACAAATCGCATTCACGCCTAGCTCTATCAATTCTTTTCCGATCTCTCCGTTCGCGCCACGGGGGTCTCCAAGAACCCCGTTCTCAGAAAAATGCTGCACCCCATGAATAAAGGAATCGATCTGGAAACGCGGTATGTTTTCGGGTCGGTAAAGGGCCTCTTCCACCTGCCCCTTCTCAGCGAATTCCATCTTGACGAGATGGGGTTTTGCAACCAGCATCTCGGAGGTTTCATCATAACCAGAATGGACTCCTGCTTTTTCAGGCGATATTCCCTTTTCCTTTAAAAAGGCGGCCGTCTGTGCCATGCCCTTTTCTGTACGAAGAACGAGGTGGATATTGACTCTTCCGTACAGCTTCTTGGCAAGATCCGGTGTGATGGCCTTCAGAACCGCATTGTTTCCTCCATGGGAACTCATGAGGACGATATCTTTAAACCCGTACCTCGCCAGGCTATCACAATAATCTTCTAGCACGTCCTTGAAGGTCTCCCAGGTCAGGGTGAAGGATCCGGGAAAACCCATATGATGTTCAGAAAGGGCGGGACGAACGACAGAAGCCACGAGAGCATAGCCAAGCCGCCGGGCAGCCCGTTGGCCAACCTCGTATGCTAAGTAAGTATCCGTCCCTGTCGGAAGATGGGGTCCATGCTGTTCTATGGAACCGGAGATGACCAATACCGTGGTCTTTCCTCTCTCGATGGCATCCTTTATCTCAACCCAACTCATCTCTTCCATTAAGACTCTCTCTTCCACAAGATCCTCCTTCTATGCCAGATTGTTCCTTATTTCTTCGACAATATCGTTGGCATGCCGCTCGAAAATCTCTTTCCCCACGGTTGCATCTGATCCGGTTGGGTCTCCCAGCACGCCGATGCTGGATTGGGACTTCACGCCATGAATGAAAGAGGCGATTTTAGACTTTTCAAGATTCTCGGGTCGATAGAACGCTTCCTCTGTTAACCCGGGCTTGGCTTTATCCATGGCGACCAGATCGGGTCGAAGCGCGAGCATCACCGAAGTCTCGCTGAAGGCTGCGTGGACGCCTGCCCGCTGGATCGTGATCCCTTTTGTTTTCAAGAATTCCTGAAAAGCCTTAATATGCTTCTCGACCGACTGAACGGCCAGGAGTTGGAGGTCCGGGCCGACTTTCTTGGCGATGCTCGGCACAAAGGCCCTCAAGGCATCGGAGTTTCCTCCATGAGACACGAAGAGGACAATCTTCTTGAACCCATGGGCGCGGAGGCAGAAGCAGTATTCCTCCAGGACCTTCACAAAGGTCTCCAGGCGGAGCGCAATGGTTCCTGGGAAATCGATGTGATGCCTGGACAGAGCAGGTCGAATCAGAGGTGCCACCAGGGCGTTCCCCAATTTCCTGGCAACTGCCTCGGCCGTCGCATAGCCGATGATCGTATCCGTGGCCGTGGGCAGGTGAGGACCATGCTGCTCAATGGAGCCGGAGACGAGAATGGCCGTATCCTTGCCCTGCTGGATTGCCTCTTTAATCTGTCTCCAAGTCATTTCTTCCATTAAAACCGTTTCGCTCATGAGTAAACTCCTTTTTATGTATTTCCCCTCACCCCATCCCTCTCCCCAACGGGGAGAGGGGAGGGTGAGGGGGCTTTCTCATCAATAAAACATATGAAGTCCGCATTGTAAAGGTTCCGAAGCATTCGTGTCAGGGTCTTCGGCGTTCATAGAACTAGAGTGGTGAGTTTCTAATAATTTTCCAAACGGGGATCGAGAACATCCCGGAGACCGTCTCCAAAAAGATTGATGGCCAGGATGATCATCATAATGGTCAGCCCCGGAAAGGTGTTGAACCACCATGCCCGGTTCAGATAGTCCTTGCTCTCGCTCAGCATGGTGCCGAGGGAAGGGTCTGGAGGCTGAACTCCCAGCCCCAGGAAGCTCAGCCCGGCCTCAAGGACGATCACGGTGGCGATATTCAAGGTGATCAACACCATGAGCGAGGAAAGCGTATTCGGGAAGATGTAGTGGAGGATGATCCGCAGGTCACGAGCACCGATGGCGCGGGCAGAGGTGATAAAATCCTTCTCCCGCAAGGAGAGCGTCTCTCCTCTCACCACGCGAGCATAGGCCATCCACTGGGTGAATCCTATGACCAGGATGAGCACGTTGATACTGCTCCCGAGAACGACGATGATCAATATGGCCAAAAGAATGAGAGGGATGGCGAGCTGGACGTCGGCCATACGCATGATCACATCATCAAAGGCCCCTCCGTAATAACCTGCAATGAGGCCGAGGATGACGCCAAAACAGGCAGAAATGGTCACGGCCAGGATTCCAATGATCAGAGACAGCCGGATCCCATAGAGGATGCGAGTCAGAACATCGCGGCCTAAGTGATCCGTCCCCAGCAGATGGATCCGCTGATCTCCGCTTTTCGAGAGGGGGGGCTTGAGTTTGTTTTCAAGCACCTGTTCATAAGGGCTAAAGGGTGCGATAAGATTTGCAAAGGCACCGCAAAAAATGGTGATCGCCAGCAGGATGCTGCTGACGAGGATCATCTTATTCTTCCGCATCTTTCTGAAGACATTACTTCTCTCGAACATACCGGATCCTCGGATCGATAAGCGTGTAAACGATATCTATCGCAAAATTCGTAGCTACAATGCCAATCGAGACCGTCATAACGATGGCTTGAATCACGGGGAAATCTCGGTTGTAGATGGACTGGACGGCCAACCAGCCGATACCCGGATAAGCAAAGATTTGCTCGGTGATGACGGCACCGCCCATCAGCAGGGCGATGTGGAGACCGAGGATCGTCACAATCGGGATGAGGGCGTTCCTGAGTGAATGTTTGACCACAACGATCAATTCGCTAAGCCCCTTTGCCCGCGCTGTCTGGACGTAATCCATATTCAGGACCTCCAACATGCTCGATCGAGTGATTCTCGCAAAAGAGGCCATTTCGAAAGCTCCCAGGGTGAGAGAGGGCATGATGATATGTGCGATGTCACCATCGCCATACCCGGAGATGGGGAGGAGACGAAAATAGACACCCACGGTCATGATCAGCATGATCCCCAGCCAGAAGCTAGGGATCGATTGCCCGAGAAAAGTGAAGGTCATGCCAACCACATCAAAGAAGCTGTTCCGCTTGATGGCGGAGAGGATGCCAATCGGGATGGAAAAGACAAGAGCCCAAAGCAGAGTAAAGAAGATGAGGCGACTCGTTGCAGGTATCCTTTGGAGAACCAGACGGAAGGCTGGCTCTTCATACCGGATCGATTTCCCGAAATTGCCCTGGAGGGCTCCTTTCAAAAAGAAAAGATACTGGACTGGGATGGGTTGATCCAGACCGAGTTCTTTCCTGATGACGGCGCGGTCTGCATTCGAAGTATCAGGGCCAACCATGATGCTTACAGGATCTCCTGTGAAGCGCGAGATGACAAAGACCGCAATGGAAATGCCAATGATGATGATAATCGAATGAAGAAATCTCCTGGTCAGGTAACCGGACATCGAAACAAAAAGAGGGAGGTCGGGTTTGAACCTCCCTCTCTCCCCTTTCCAATTATTTTTATTTCAGAGTGGCTCCGTAGAGATTGATATCCTCATCGGGACGCGGTTCCCAAATCAGCCGCTTGTTGACACCGTAGATGTCTCTCTGGTTGTAGAGATAACCAAAAGGAGGATCATCAGACATCAGGCGAAGGAGCCTGTGCAAGTAATCTTCATGCTTTTTTAGGTCGACCGTTTGCTTGGCTGCGTCGATCAATTCGTCCATCTGCTTATTGGAGTACCAGGAGAACATTTCGCCGCTTCTGAGGACGGCCGTGACGGTATAAAGCACATTAAAGTGGGCGTTGCCCCAAGCTGCGTACATCAACTCCGGAATCTGATGGGCCTGGGTTTGCTTGGCGAAGACCCCGAACTCTACGGCATTGACTTTCGTACGGATGCCGACAGCGGTGAGCATCCCGGCAATCGCTTCGCAGGCCTGGACATCATTTAGGTATCGGCCCCTTGGGGTGAGGATGGTAATATCCATGCCGTTGGGGAAACCCGCTTCAGCAAGGAGTTGTTTTGCCTTTGCTGGATTGTAGTCATAGAACTTTTCTTGAGGGTCCCATCCTACGAAATTTCTTGGACAGACTGTTGAAACTCTGTAGGCATTTCCACCCATAACATTCTTGATCAGGGAAGGGACATCCATGGCATGGTTGATCGCTTTTCGGACTCGTACGTCTTTCATCTTCTCTATTTCAGTGTTGATGAAGATCATGGCGGTCCGCGCACTGGGTGCGTATTTGACCGTCAGCTGTTTTTCAGCTTCAACCTCTTTGATATTATCTGGTTTCAGGTTTGAGATAATGTCGACATTGCCCACCTTCAGCTCAGCGATCCGGGTGGCGTCGTCCGGGATGGGTCTGAAGATCACCTCATCGATCTTGGGTGCGCCCTTCCAGTAATCCTTTTTCGCTGTCAGGACGAGTTCACCGCCTTTCATCCAGCTCTTCAGAACGTAGGGACCTGTGCCGATGGGTTTGGTGGCGAGGCTCTCGAAATTATCCTTCTTGGTGTACTCTATGGGGACCATATATTTTTGTGCAGCCAGGGACAGAAGTAAGGGGTTGGGGTACTTGGTGATAATCTGTACCGTATAATCATCTAGAACCCTCACTTCCTGGACGCTTTCCCAGCCCGGTGGGTTGAGGGTCTTCTTGGCGCCAGGCAAAAGTCCTGCCACCCGTTCGATATTGTATTTAACCACCTGGGCATTGAAAGGTTCACCATTGGAGAATTTGATTCCCCTTCGAAGCTTGAATTCAAGAGTGGTGTCGTTCAGAAAACGCCAGGATTCCGCCAAATCAAGCCGTATGTCCCCTTCCCGGTTTCTTTCAAGAAGGGCATCGTAAATATGGAGGATCGCATTATTTGAGACATTCTCACGATGCATGTCAGGGTCCAATCGAGTCGGCTCTGCGCCCTGGGCCACCTTCACTCTGGTTTGGCTTTCTGCGGTTTGGATCCCCCAAACGAAGAAGAAAACGGAGAAAAAGAGACAGCTCATCAAAACAAATCCAACCATTTTAACTTTCGGTCGCTTCATGTTATTTCCTCCTTTGTCATAAAGGCTTATCTATCTCGACGGGATTCTAATCAAAAGTGTGAATCAAGTCAAGAAAAAGACCCGGAGTGCCTCCGGTATGGATAAAGATCACCGTATCCTTCTTTGTGAAATAGCCGCTGCGAATCAAATCAATAAGACCAGCCATGGCTTTTCCAGTATAGACAGGGTCAAGAAGGAGTGCTTCAGCCCTTGCGGCCATTTTAATGGCTTCAAGCCCTGAGTCCGTAGGGGCGCCGTATCCTTTGCCGACATAATCGTAGAAGATTTTGTAATTGGTCATGGGTACCTTGAGATCTAACCCGATCAATTTCCCTGCCTCGGCAGCCATTTCATTGGGCCGTGGTATTCCGAAGGATTCACAGGTTCCTTCAATGTTCGCGGAAATCCCCGTAACCCTCGTCCTGAGATTCAACCTGGCAATCCCGAGCAGAAGTCCGGCGATTGTTCCTCTTGAGCCCACCGTTACGATCACGTGCTCAAAGGGAATTCCGAGCCCCTGGGTTTGCTCAACCATCTCTTCAACCGCCAGGCAATATCCGAGCTCCCCCAAGGGTCCAATACCACCCGTGGGTACAAGGTATGGCCTCCTCCCTTCTTTCTCCAGATGGGTGATTGTCTCCTGAATCTTGCGCTCCACAAAATCGAAGGGTACCTGGTTCATTGAGCCGCTCACATGGATGCAGTTCAGTCCCAGCATCTGGTCCAAGAGGAAGTTGCCTTTGGCCGATTGAGGTGGATCCCCGAGGAGGACCGCATAGCAGTCAAGGCCACAGGCTCTCGAAGCGGCTGCCGTGAGCCTCACGTGGTTTGATTGAAGAGGTCCCATTGTGACAATGCAATCGGCATCTTGACGAAGGGCGTCCGCCATGAAGAAGTCGAGCTTCCTTGATTTGTTGCCGCCAAGGGCAAGGCCCGTCAAATCATCCCTCTTGATCCAGATCTCGGGCCCTCCCAAGATCCGGGTCAAACGGGAGGCATATTCCAGAGGAGTTGGCAAATGAGACAGGGCCAGCCTTTCCACCCCTTCGAACTTCGCCTTCTTCATTCCTGACCTCTCTTCCATTTACCCCGTTAGAAAGCCACGTTGCTTACGCCGTTAGAAATTTTTCATTATCCACCAGGACTTCTTTGGTAACCTACTTCTAACGGGGCGAGCAGCGAGCATGATGGCTCTTTTTTCAGCAAACACGGGGTTCAATGCCCCGTGTGAGCCTTCCCGTTAAACAGTAGAAGATTTTCTAACGGGGTTTATCTGCCTCTCCCCCTGAGCATCCTCCCGATTGCATCCTTCTTATAGCCCAATAATTCTCCTAATCCGACTGCAATGGCCTCTCTCTTTTTACCTTTATAGTTATTCTCACGGATCAACAGGTCTTTCTTCGATTTTAAAGAAAGATATCTCTTCAGAACCTCTGGATATTTATAAATAATAAAAACCCATTTCCCTCTCGTAAATTCCTCTGGAAATAGATCGGTGGTGAGGATGCCCTTTTCCAATCTGATTTTAACCCCCTGTTCCTTCGTAATTCTTTTCGCATCCCTAACAAGAGGATCATATTCTTTGGGCAGAAAAGGGTAACTGAAAGCCATCTTTTTGACATCAATGGCCACCATTTCCGCAAAGGCAAAGATGACTCCCAAGTGATAAGATGTTTGATCAATAGGGTAGGCCATCTGGGTCCCACCTTTTTGGGCTCGCATCATGTTGGATTCTTATACTGGACATCTGAGAATTTTCTTCTAACACTTCGTACCCCCTCACCCCCTCCCTCTCCCCGCTGGGGAGAGGGGAAGGGTGAGGGGAAGATTTCAAATATATTTGGCTAGAGTTCACCCTATGGTAACACTTTGCATCCCTTATGCCAACGGGGTTGACGAACACGGGGTTGACGAACAGCTGATTGGGAAATATTGGGGATGCGCGTGCGTTAATCTTATGTTGACAAGAGACATTAATATTGTTAATAAAATTATGAAATTTTTCTAATTTTTCAGTCTATACACCAAGACGAGAAAGGGGGTAAAAGATTTTTTACAGAACCAGATTTCAAAAAACCAAATCACAAGGAGGAGAGATTATGGAATTTAGGAAAAAAGCGTTGTCAAGTTTATTGGCTTTTCTGTTTCTGATGGGAGGGATTTTCATTCTTTCCCCCCATCCAACCTTTGCCCAAAAGGTTGAACTTTCCCTGGCCAACGAGGCGCCACCCTTCTTCGTCTATACCATCGTTTCTGAGAGGTTCAAAAAGATGGTGGAGGCCAAGGCCGGGGATAAAGTCTCCATTAAGATCTTCCATTCAGGGCAACTCGGAGGCGAAAAGGATACCATCGAGGGAGAGAAGATCGGCACGGTGGATATGGCCATTGTCCAGAGCTCGCTCTTGGCTCTCTGGGAGCCGCAGATGGTCTATATTGACATTCCATTTCTCTATCGAGATATAGACCATGCGATCAAGGTCATGAACGGGCCAATCGGTCAATCGATCAATAAGAAGATGGAAACTCACGGGATTATGGTTCTGGCCTGTATGAATCTGGGGTTTCGGGATGTTTACAACCGTAAGAAACCCATTTTCAAACCTGCCGATATGGCGGGGATGAAGTACCGCTGCATCCAGAATCCTCTGTACATCGATCTTGTGAACTCTTGGGGGGCTAAAGCAACCCCCATGAACTTTGGAGAGGTTTACACAGCGCTTCAGCAAGGGGTCATTGATGCAGCCGGTCTGGAGCCCTATTCGTATGACATCATGAAACATTACGAAGTGGCCCCCATTTTTTCCGTTACGAACCATATGTATCAGTCCTTCGTACTCACCATGTCCAAGAAGAAATTCGATTCTCTGCCAAAGGACGTGCAGACGGTGATTGTGGATACCGCAAAAGCCTTGATTCCAGAGGCAGTTCAGATCACTAAAGACATCGATTACAAGATTATCGGAAAGCTTGTCAGAGAGAACAAGGTTCGATTTAATACCGCTGATATCGAGGCCTTCAGGAAGGCATCGAAGGCGGTCAGTGACAAGTATTCCCAGAAGATAGGAATGGACGTCGTTGAGAAGATAAAGGCTGTGAAATAGACGTCGATAAATTGGAGTGGAGGGAAGATTTTTCGGGAGGGCCTTCCCTCCCTCCATGGCTCCATCTCTTTTAAGTCCAGATGAGTATTCTGGATTTTTTTGTCACCGGATCAGGCGGGAAATGGAAGCGAGTCTTCTGGATCGAATCAGTAACGGGCTTAACGAGGTGGTCAAATATCTGGCCGCGGTCTTGCTGGCGTCCATGACCATCATCGTGTTTTTGCAGGTCTTATTTCGATATGTTCTAAACCATCCTCTGGACTGGTCTGAAGAGCTTGGCAGCTTCGCCTTTGTCTGGATGTCTCTTCTGGGTGCGAGCATCGGTTTGAAGAGGAATGAGCATCCCCGTCTCGATCTCATCGTCAATCTTTTCCCTTCTAAGACGCAGAAAACGATTGCGGGATTGTACAATCTCGCAATTCTGTTTTTGCTGGCTGTTCTCTTCATTTATGGCGCAAAGCTGACAGTCACCATGAAATCCCAGCTGACGGCGGCCCTGCAATATTCGGTATCCTTTGTCTACGCCGTCCTTCCAATCTCGGCGGCCATCATGTTTATCCATTTAGCGATTCAGACGGTCAGGTTATTCCTGGGAAAAAATCAGGAGAAAGAAAACTGATGTCCATTATTCTCTTTGCGATCTTTTTTATCCTCCTCATTCTGGGCGCTCCGATCGTCTTTGCTCTTGGCGTGGGGACCCTGGGAGCGCTTCTCTGGGGAGGTATCCCTCTCGAACTTTTGCCCCAGAAGATATTCTCAGGCTTAGCCCATTTTCCTTATCTCGCTGTTCCTCTGTTTGTGCTGGCTGGTATGCTCATGGAGACCGGCGGAATCTCGAAACGCATCGTTGAACTCTCGAATGCAATGGTTGGGCATATTCGGGGCGGCTTGGGGATGGTGGTCATGGTGGCGACCATCTTTTTTTCCGATATCTCGGGATCCTCAGCTGCTGATACGGCGGCCATCGGCAGCATTATGATCCCCGCGATGAAGAAGAGAGGCTATGCTTCGAACTTTTCTGCCGCCCTGGTGACTGCGGCAGGGGGTATGGGGGTTCTGATCCCTCCGTGCTTGACCATGGTTGTCTTTGGAAGTCTGACGAACACCTCGATCGGGGCCCTGTTTTTGGCCGGTTTTGTCCCCGGTATTAGCATGGGAATCATCCTAATGGTCCTGACGTACTTCATTGCCCGCAAGAACAATTTCCCTCGGGAAGAGAGGGCCAACTTCGGACAATTCTTGCGGGCCTCAAAGCGAGCAGTTCTTTCCCTGTTTATGGGAGTGATTATTCTCGGAGGCATCATTCTGGGAATTTTTACAGCCACTGAGGCAGCGGCTGTTGCTGTCATGTACGGTTTTTTCCTTTCGGTTGTGCTTTATAAAGAGATAAAGCTCTCTCAACTTCCTGGGATCCTGTGGGATGCTGCGGTTGTTTCTGGAGTAGTGATGTTGATCGTCGGCATCTCGTATGGGTTCGGATGGGTGACGGCCAAGGAGCAGATACCCGTCAAGCTGGCGGATTTTATGCTCAACCTGCCTGGGGGGAAACTGGTTTTCCTGTTTGCAGTCAATATTCTTCTCTTAATTATGGGAATGTTTTTCGATGCCTCTCTTTCGGTAGTCATCCTGGTTCCTATTCTCTTTCCGGTAGCTGTGAAACTCGGGGTAGATCCGGTTCACTTTGGCACGTTTGTGGTAATGAATCTCGGCATAGGGTTTACGACGCCACCTTATGGCATTTCGCTGTTTATTGCATCAGGGATCGCGAAAGTGCCGATGAGTTCGATCATTAAACCCATTCTCCCGTATATCTTGACGATGATCGGGTTCCTGTTCGTCGTAACTTATGTCCCTTGGTTTTCGCTCGTGTTACCAAGGTTTCTTATGGGATATTAGAAAAGTGAAGCTCCCCGCCCATCCCGTCAGGACGGGACAGGCACAGTGGGGCTTGCGGGGCACTTGCCGGTCAAAATGCCAATCAAAGAATACCTTCGGCCTGCCAGCTTAAAGGTAACCCTTGACCTATTAACCTCTTATTCAGGATCAGCAAAGATCCTTGCTGGTGGCACAGACCTTTTGATTCAACAGGCTATTGAATCGAGTCCTGAGATCATCGCCATATCCTTAAAGGATGTAGAAGATTTGAGGCAGATCGAAAAGACAGCGGAGGGGGACCTATTTGTAGGGGCAATGGTGAAGCATGCAGAGGTCGCTCAGTCTCCCTTGGTGAATCAGTATTTTCCTGCGCTGGCAAAGGCTTCTCACTGGGTGGGCTCTCCGTCTATTAGAAATCTGGCCACGATTGGAGGGAACATTTGCAATGCTTCCCCTTCAGCGGACACGGCACCACCGCTATTGGGTTATGATGCAAAGGCGATTATCGTGCGCCCTTCAGGGGAAAAGGCGATCGATATAGAGGATTTTTTCACTGGACCTTCAACAAACGTACTCAATAGGAGAGAAATCCTGAAGGGGTTTCTGTTGACCCCTAAGCCGGGGTGGGTTGCCGATTATGAAAAACTCGGACTGAGAAAAGCGATGGAGATAGCAATTGTTAATGTGTGTGTATCTCTGGGAATGGGTGGGCACAAGCGCTGTTCTGGAATACGCATAGCCCTAGGAGCCGTTGCGCCAACGCCTATCCGGGCAAAAAAGGCGGAGTCCATCCTTAAGGATAAGAAGGTCACACCTGGGCTTATCCTGGAGTGTGCGGAGGCGGCTGTTGAAGAAACGAAACCCATCTCTGATATCCGTGCCTCGGCAGACTATAGAAGAAAAATGGTTCATTTTCTGGTGGAGAAGATGGTTTCAGCCCTTGCGCGCGTTGGCTGATTCGTGGAGGATAAGGATTGGGAAGGCAGAAGATCTCTCTAACCGTCAACAACCAAAACTATGCTTTGGAGGTCTCTCCTGACGAAAGGTTGCTCCGAACGTTGAGAGAGAGATTGTGGCTGACCGGAACCAAAGAAGGGTGTGGGACAGGGGAGTGCGGGGCCTGCATCGTCATCTTAAATGGTCGGGCGGTGAACTCCTGTCTTATATTGACTGCTGATTGTGACGGAGCAAACATTACGACGATCGAAGGTCTGGCGACGGATCGAGACAGGCTTCACCCCTTGCAGGAATCCTTCATCAGGCACGGGGCAGTTCAATGCGGTTTTTGCACCCCGGGAATGCTTATGGCGGCGAAGAATTTTCTTGACCATCATCCGAAGCCCACCCGCGAAGAGATTAAAGAGGCGATCTCCGGCAACCTCTGCCGGTGTACGGGGTATAAAAAGATTATCGATGCCATCGAGGCTGTGGTTAAGGAGAACCTGCTCACCGAAGAGGAGGGACAGTCGAGCCAGGGAGAGGACCTTCATCTCCCTCCAGAGGCCTTCAAAACCCTTCCTTGGCTGGACGAAGGAGAGTCGAACATCGGTCGAAACTTCTACCGGACAGATGCCTCAGAGCATGTGAGGGGAGTCTCTCTCTTCGGTGCTGATATCTACAAGTCCAACATGGTTTACGGCAAGGTACTCAGGAGCAGGTACGCCCATGCCCGAATCAAACGTATCGACACGAAAGAGGCAGAGAGGCTCGAGGGCGTTCTGGCTGTCGTGACAGGACAAGAAGTTCCGGAAGGCTATTTCGGGGTAGACCTGAAAGACCAGTTGGTCTTTGCC